>JANMGV010000108.1:0-1816 GCA_031374825.1 Pirellulaceae bacterium | reverse complement strand
TGTACCGCGTCGGTAATGAATTTCCCGAACGAGGTTGGACGCCTGTTCGTCCTTTATGCCGCGAACATTCAAATACGCGCGTAGCGACCGCGATACTACAGGGCCAATGCTTATTACGTCCATGGCAGGCTGTGGTTCCTTTATAGGGACGGTCGAAACTCGGCGGCTAATATATTGCCCTCCCATAACCTCGGAAATCCGAGCGAGCGATTCAGATATGCTCGACGTATTGTCGTGCAACTTGATCAGATCGATTATGTCTCCTCCTTTGCCGTCCCCAAAGTCATACCACGCATTAAGCCGCAGATTCACCTTAAACGACGGGGTAGATTCCGTTCTGAGCGGACTCAAATACCAAAGTTGGTCGCCCGTTGTGCGACTTGGAACGTAGCCAAGCTGCTTCAAGAAATCCTCCAACGGGATTTGTTTGGCTTGTTGAATGTTCATAGGGAACCTCGTTCACTGTAGTTAATGCATACCTCGCACATGTGGGACTCAGGCAACGCTTAACGACGCGGCATTGGAACTAACCCGCAATTGTTCGCGAAATTTCGATGGTGCGGATTCCGATGGCTTATCAACTTCCGATTGTGGCTCGATACGAGTCGGACCTGCCTGCTCGATACGCTGTCTCACTTGCTGTGTGATGGGGACTTCGGTTGTTTGTTGCGGTTGCTCGTCCGGACGATGGGATGTCGCATTCGCAACATTCGTATTCAGCAGTTGATGGATATCGCTCGTCAGTTCACCGATTGGGGGCAGGGGTGGTTGCCCTTCCGCCGATTGTTCGTCGGAAAGTACCAGTTTGAGCTGATCGCGAAGGCGTTTTAATGCTTGGACATGGTCCTCATGCGGGAACTCGGAGCCGATACGCGATGTGAAATCTCGAAGCTGTTGTTGGGTAAGTCTCAGATATTGCTCGGTTTCCTTGCATTTTTCATCGTAGGATTCGATGATCTTCTTCATGGCATTGAGGAATGCCCGTGGTCCCTGGCTTTCTCGTGACAGCGGCGTGCTGCGGCGTATGGCACCGGTCAGGTAGACATCGGCCATGCCGTAAGGCGATAGGTCCAGACCAAAGGTGAGACCCCGATATTCGCCGATATCAATATGCTGGTGGTCCTTCCCGTTTCTTGGAAGTTTTTCGAGTCGTGAGGATAGTAGGCCAAACAAGTCATCACGAGAAACGACGCGACCGTTCATTTTGAATTCCGTAAATGAATGGTCCTTCAGTTGATCGCGATCCTTGCGGAATCCAGCGAGCCGAACCTCGGCCTGACGGATCGATTCTGGCAACTCTTTCGCTTTGCGGCGGGCGACGAATTGTTCGTCATTGTGGTTTTTGCGAAGTACCAACAGCCGCTGCAATTCGGCTTCAGCCTCAGCGAGCGTAAGTACAGCCGGATTACCGGATGCAATGGCTTTCACCTCGGCATAGGAGAGTTCCTGGCCGCCAATATCATCGGCCTGGCGGACGTTGCTGCCGCCGGTCATGATCTGCGAAATAAAGCGAGCTTTGGTTTCTAAGGCCTGCCACATATAGGCATCGAAGGAACCTTGTGTCACATAACGATAAATCGATACTTCTGCGTTGCTATTGCCCTGGCGAAGAATACGACCATCACGCTGCTCCACTTCCGCAGGTTTCCATGGCGCGTCGAGATGATGCAATGCGACCAAACGCTTTTGCACATTGGTGCCGGTGCCCATTTTCTGGGTACTGCCGATCAAAACCCGCACCGAACCGTTTCGAACACGTTCGAAGAGGGATTGTTTCTTGGCATCGGAATCGGCGTCGCCCATGACAGCGACCTGA
>JANMGV010000106.1:0-3687 GCA_031374825.1 Pirellulaceae bacterium | reverse complement strand
GGTCGGATTATTTCCCGGTGAAGATGTGCCCTATGAACTCAGTGCGGCTCTGGAAGACTCGCGGTTGTTGCGGTTCAGCAACGCGAGCGGACCCAAGCGTGGTCGCATTCTCCTGAGCGCCATACCGATGAGTCTCACTCCGGTGGCCAAACTTAGGCCGTACCTGCAAGCGATGCAGAAAGGAAAAGTCAACGAGCCCATCACAAAGCACAGGATCCCCGATCCCATTGCTCGCGTGGGTCAATGGCCTAATGAACCTGGCCCGAGTCTGACGCTTCCCCGTTGCGATTGGATGGACGGATCACGACATATTCACAAGCTCATCCGCAGGATCGGGACGCGCATCGATGGCTTGCGGCAGCAATTAATTGAGATCGTCGTGAATGATGAGCAGCGGTGCATGGGATTCATGATCGAGGATGGGCTCATCGTCACTCGTGCTTCGACGCTGCCGGATGAGTTCAAACTTTTTGCGCGCAGCGGAGTGGTGAAGGAGATCAAGGGAAAAGTCCTGGCGATCAACAAATCACTGGATCTCGCCCTGATCCGAACAGAACCGTCTGGACTGGCCAACTACGGTCCATTAGCAGGTGCCTCGCCGTCCGTGGGCACACTCGTTTTTGTTCCACAGATGCAGCCATCTTCGGCGAGAATGGGAATCGTCTCAGTCGCTGAACGAAAGTTGGCAAGTCTTGGGTCGAGTGAAACCAAGGTCCCAGCGCTCTATGACTATGAGTTCGCTGCGCGCTTGAACGAGTTTCCCGTTTTTCTCGACACGGACATTCACTTGTTGCAGAACGAAAGTGGCTCCCCTGTGGCCGATACGGAAGGGCGGCTGATCGGTATCGCGGTGCGCACAACACTGATTGGCACACGGGTCATTCCAGCCGATGAGGTATTGAACTGGGTTCATTCGGTGACAAACACCACCAAGCCCTGAATCAGCCGCATGCGTCGCAACTGAGAGGTAGCGGATTCAAGTCCACAACATTTAAGAATCCGTTTGATAAAGCGAACAGCAGCTTGTGCTTGTCGCCGCCTTTGTTGCCATCACCGGTTCGACGTAATCGATGCTCGCCTGGTAGTGGTGACTCGCTGGTGGCCGTCCCCGTTCCGTCCGGCTATTTCGTGGAATGGACGACTCAGGCGTAAGAAATCGGGGACTCGTTCTGATGCAGTTTGACGGAAAGTTGGCCCGTCGAGGCAAGAAAACTTTCCAAGTCCGTGCAAGAACGGGCAACGAACTGTGTCTAATAGGTATGGAACGTCGGTTTTGACGCTTGAGTGGCCCCAGGCACGCCAGCAAGGGCGACCGGTTTGCTCCTGATCCGTAGACCTGTCGCACTCACTTTTCCGTTGGAGAAACTCATGGACATCGTCTTTCTGGTAGTGCTCTTCTTCGCTTCGTTCCTGGTTGTCTTACCTTTGCGCCGGTCCAGGGCGTGTCCCGAATGCGGTGATGCGCTGCCAGTCTTTCAGTCGCCGTTGACGAAAACTCGTCGCCAGTGGTTGGCGGGGGGCTTGGTCTGCCAACGTTGTGGCTGCGAAACCAACTGCGCGGGCCAGAAAGTAACGGCCGATTCACCTCTATTGCGGTTTCCGATCATACAGGTTTGCTTGCTGTTTGTGGCGATGTTGGGCGGTGCCGGGCTTTTCGGCGTTCTGCTGGCGAAGCCAGTCACGAATCAAGCCGCCGCTGAAGCTCCTCTTGCCGCGCCGGTCTTGGCACCTCTCGAATAAGATCCACAATTCCAATTTCCGTCGGGAGCCGTCGACGCGATCGTCGTGCATTCTCCCAGCGTCGGAGGATCGAGCCAGCGAGTGCACAGCTTCCCAACCTCGCGACGAAGAGTCGCAGGCTCTTGGAATGGCTCCGAATGGCCAGTTCTAATAGGTGCTTTCAAGAAAGGGGAATCAGCGGATTCCATCGCGCTGGATCAAGTCATGCTTCGCGATGGTGAAAAAGACCTTGTCTTGTGGGTTCCATCCGACGAATTCGAGATTCGCATTTATGGACTGAATGGCCAGTTGCATGCTCGCAATGGCTATATTGGTCTCAAATAACTCTAGGAAAAGGATTCAGAAATGTATTACGTTGACGGAACTCGCCCCGCTTTTCTCACCGCGATTGCCATTTGCGCTTTTCACGTTAGTGGTTGTTCTCATACGGAAGTCATACAATCCTCGGAACCGGTCGCTGCGGAAACATCGCGCGAAACGACCGATTCCGGAAAAGGAATGGATCGTGGAATAGATCGTTTGATTGACACAATGAGTAGGCTGGGCGAGAAGCGCGACGCTCATACGCTTGAGGTTCGATCATTGAAGGACGAAGCGGAACGCCAAAGTCGTGGTGGTGAATTCCCTCCAATTCAAAAAGAGCTTGACGAGTTGGTTGCTTTGGAAAGCGAGTTTCGCGGCCAGCCCACCGGATGTTTGGCGGTCGTGCATCTATGTTTGCTTGCGAGCAGCTATTCGGGAACGGAAAGGCCCGTTCATCAAGCGCTGGACACAGTGCTCGTTCACCTGGAAAAATATGGTCATCTGAAAGACCTCGCCATAGCCTTTGAGCGATTGGTGGCACATGATGGAATCAACACAGGTGACGCGCTCACTCGTTTGATTGACGCCAAAGCAACTCTGCCATTTGTTCGCGAGTCTGCTCGGCTCTGCAAAGCAAGATGGCAACTCGAAATGGTGGCAAACAGGGACATGAGCGCGAATGGACGGGAAGAACTCACAGATCCGGCTGAAATCAATCGAGTGCAAGAGTATTTGAAAAAGAGTTATCCAAGCGAAACGGACTCCGAGCAGTGGAAGATCGCGGCGATCAGCGAACTCGATGCTTTGGCCGCCGATGCAACGGAAAACCATGTAAGCGTTTTCAAAGCCGTTGATCCCCAAGGCATAGTTCTGACCGAAGATTCTGAACGAACCGCACAGGGGCCGACCATCGCTGCTTTGGCCAAAGGCCTGTCGTTTCGAGCAAAGCATTTAACTCCCGGAGGCGATGCTCCGAACCTGGAAGTCAAGCTGGTCACGGGCGACCGTTGGGTGTTGCGCGATCAATCGAGAAAGCTAGTCATCGTCCAGTTCTCGTTCAAAGGGTGTGGACCGTGCGAACGAATGTACCCTGTGTTGCGTGATATCGTTCGTGACTATCCTGACAAGGTTTCGGTGTTGTCCGTAATGGCCGATGCGAATGTCGAAACAACGCAAGAAGCAGTCGAAGCTGGAAAGATGACTTGGAACGTCACCTGGGATGGCGCAAGCGGCCCGATTGCGACGGAGTGGGGTATTCGGAACTTCCCATCGGTCTTCTTGTTTGATGCAGACAATAAATTGCTTGCCAGCGATCTCCCAGCGGAATATCTAGAAGAAGGAGTAAAAGCTCTTCTCAATCAACAATCGAACTAATGGGAGTTTTGCTCGATCGATACGATTACCGAGTCACTCTCCGAGTCACGCGTTTGCCAGCTTCTACATGAGAAAATCGTTTGTCTTCTCTTGACGTGACGAATTCGTTCGCTACTATAAATGAGGCGATGGCGAATTCGTTCGTCACAAGTGCGGAAGTTTCATTGTTGTAGAGGTCATTTATGGCACGTCAAGTTTCATCACAGCCGACGGAAGTTGAGCTGCAGATTTTAAGAATCCTGTGGAGCGATGGGCCAAGTATAGCTCGAC
>JANMGV010000099.1:0-29062 GCA_031374825.1 Pirellulaceae bacterium | reverse complement strand
GAGGCTTGCTCATAAACACAACTCAGCAATAATGGCAGATTCGTAGCGAACCTACCTCGCATGCGCAATTACTATGCCAAAACTCACGATTCGAAAACAATTCTCCAAAGTCAGCGGCATTGGGCGCTAGCCGCCGGTTTTTCCGGGCAGAACCGGCGGCTAGCGCCTTGCCGCTCAGATCCATGAAAAACCTGCAATTTACCGCCATTTTGTTACCGACCTGGCGCTGTGCACCTAGGCTTGCAGAATGTCATCAGAGGATTTTCTCCGAGACGGACGCCAGGATTTCTTTGACCTTGATAAAGTCGGCGGGTTTGACCAAATGGTGATTGAACCCCGCCTCCACCGAGCGCCGCACGTCTGACACGTTCCCATAGCCGGTCATGGCGACCAAGACGATGTTCTTGAGGGTGGGTTGTTCACGGATTCGCTTGGCCACTTCATACCCATCGAGTCCCGGCAAGCCGATGTCCAAAATCACAACATGCGGTCGGTAATCAAGAGTGGCCTGTAAAGCTGTTGGGCCGTCGTATGCCAATTGCACATCATGTCCCGTCGCTTTCAGTAGCATCCCCAAAGATTGTGCCGAGTCCAGATTGTCGTCCACGACCAACACTCGCAAAGCTGCCCCGTCCGATCCGGGTGCAATGTGTTTGGGCGATTTCGGTGACACTGCGGGTGCCGTCATGATCGGGAGATGGACGACAAACTCGCTTCCTTTTCCCAATGTGCTGTCAACCTCGACTTTGCCCTCGTGCATTTCGACCAGCCGTTGCACCAAGGAAAGGCCGATGCCCAAGCCGCCTTGTGACCGATCCAGGGATCGTTCGGCTTGCGTGAAAAGATCAAAAATATGAGGAAGGAGTTCGGAGGCGATCCCGACGCCTGAATCCCGCACCCGCAGCACCGCCTCATCGCCTTCCCGCTGAACAGCAATCGCAATTGTTCCACCTTCAGTCGTGTATTTGGCCGCATTTGTCAGCAAATTGACAACGACTTGTTCGAGTCGAGTGGGGTCGGCATAGACCCAAATTGGTTGCGATGAAAGGGAAACCGTAAGTTCATGATTGTGCTGATCCATCAGCGGGCGGGTCGTCTCGACCCCACGTTCTACAACTCCATTCAGTCCGACTCGTTCGAGTTGAAGGTGGATTCTTCCCGTGTTAATTCGAGAGACTTCCATCAGATCATCAATGAGCCGTGTCAGTTGTCCCACTTGACGTTCAATGATGGTGCGAGCCTGATGCTGGAGCTTGTCGTCGTGCTTCTGAAGACCCAGCAGTTGCACGGCGTTTGTAATGGGGGCCAGCGGGTTCCGAAGTTCATGACTGAGCATCGCCAAGAACTCGTCCTTGCGACGGTGCAGGTCGGCCAGCGACTCGGCTTGTTCCTGCATCTGTTTTTCCAACTTGCTGCGTTCGGTGATGTCTCGAATATTGCACTGAATGACTTTGTGGTGGTCTTCCCGGTAAGCGTTGGCGACGACTTCGACCTCAACCCGCAGCCCACGGTTGGTTTCCAGCGGCAGATGTTCGTAACGAATGTATCCCTTGTCTTGGAGTGTTCGCACAGCGGCTTCATTGGCCGCTTTGTCGCTGAAAAGGCCGATCTCCCATAATTCTTTGCCTAAGAAATGCTCGTGTGAATACCCCAGCAGTTCGCCCATGAACGGGTTGGCGTCCGTGATTCTCCCGCTCTCTGTGTCGAGGATCAGAATGCCGTCCTTGGCCGTCTCGAATAGCCGTCGATAGCGAATCTCTGAATCCACCAGCGCCAATTCGATCAGCTTGATGTCATGAATGTCTGTGTTGGCCCCCATCCACATGACAATCTGGCCTGCCTCGTTCCGCATCGGCACGCCACGGCTGACGTGCCAGCGGTACTCACCATCGGCACGCCGGAAGCGACTCTCGTGTTCGTACACTTCGCCGGTCTTGGTGGCCTGAATCCATTTTTGGACGTGTTCGTCAACGTCATCAGGATGGATGAATTGCATCCAGCCCCAATCTCGAAGTTGCTCGAACGATAGCCCGGTGTACTCCATCCACTGCGGGTTGAAGTAGTCCACGCTACCGTCCGGCTTGGTGGTGACGAGTTTTTGGGGTATCGAATCCAGTATGAACCTTTGGCGTCGTTCGATCTGTCGCAATTCGACTTCCGCCTGCTTGCGTTCGCTGATGTCCTCAATGGCGAGCAGGATCAGGTTCGGATGGTTGTCCGCCGACTCGAAGCTGCGGGCGTTGAGCAGCATGATCTTCTTGCCAATCGCCGGGAAGTCGTGTTCCATCTCGAAGTCGAGGACGGGATGATGGTTGGAGAGAACTTCATCCAGCAGAGTCCGCAGTCGAGGAATGTTCCACTGACCGTTGCCCAAGTCGTAGATGAAGCAGCCTTCCGTTTCCTCCTTCTGGACGTGGAATGATTTATAGAACTTCCCGTTCGCCGTCATGACCCGCAGGCTCTTGTCAAGAACGACAAACGGTTCTCGCAAGGTTGCGATGATGTTGTCTGCGTATGTGAGAGCGACTTGCACCGCTCGCTCGTGGCGGCAGAGTTCGGTAGTGTCTCTAAACACCAGCACGACACCGGCCAGTTCGCCCTTGTCATTCCGAATGGGAGCAGCACTGTCGTCAATCGGGCCAATCGGCAGTTCGGAGCCATCCTTGGCGATGAGCAGCGTGCGATTCGTCAGTCCGACATTCACGCCCTCCCTCAAAGCTCGAACGGTGGGACACTCGACGATCATTCGAGTCTCTGGATGGATGATCTTAAACACCGTCTCCACTGAAACGCCCGCTGCCTCATCCTGCGTCCATCCAGTCAAAGATTGAGCGACTGGGTTCAGGAACGTGACCCGCCCTTCGGTGTC
This sequence comes from Pirellulaceae bacterium, assembly GCA_031374825.1. GTDB lineage: Bacteria > Planctomycetota > Planctomycetia > Pirellulales > Pirellulaceae > JANMGV01. The sequence continues at coordinate 26,193 of JANMGV010000099.1, read as the reverse complement.
CGTGGTAATCACCGCATCGGCAATGCTGGCGAGGGCGACACGGCTCCACTCCGGTCGGAAAAGCAAGGCATCTTCAGGTCTGGGGTCTGGCATTCTGTTCTCACTGTCCTGTTCGTCCCCGCAATCGCTCCGCCATCCGGCAATGCAGTGAACCATTAGCATCCAACGAAAAAAGCCGATGTGGTCGCCCCCGCAGGGCAATCGACCACATCGGCTTATTCACTGACAGGCCACCCAGCTTGAGCAGGTCGGCCCTTCATTTAATCTTCCGAAGGAACCGCCATTCTACCGATTGCAGCGGCATTAGCCAAGGTAACTCTAGCCCAACTTCCCCTACAACTCGGCGTTAAGTAAGGAAAGCGTTGATTTTTCGATTCTTGTCTGCACGACATTTTGGCTTCGCGCATTCTCGTTGGTAGCTTCAATCCCAGCGATTCCCGGTGAGTGAGAAAGCAACGTGTTTTTTAGGGTCGGGATTTGCTAGCGGCTCGCGGTGCTGAAATTTTGAAGACGGTCCCTTGGCATGGAGTTCCAGGAATGTTCAATGAGAGTTGCGATATCATTCCTTCAGGTACTCGATCATGTCACAGTAACGAAACCCTCGGCCTCGTCGTTACCTCTCAGCAGACGCTTTAATCACATTGTTGCGAACACGCTTTGAAGCGGTTCCACCACCGGTCCGATTCTCGTGAACGCTAAACCGACAAGTAAGTCGAACGAAAAAAGGGCGTTTTCCAAAGCGGCTACGAGGAGGATACGCATCGAGATGCGCAGATCGCATGCCCAAACGCACCGTGCGGATGCAACGCAATAACATCGGGCAACAAAACCAACACCAGCAAATACCCAGTTGCAGCAATCTTGCCAAACTCACATCAAAGCTTTATTCAAACCGAACCCAACGCTACAAAAAAAAACAAAAATGGTGCTGGTCGGGAGTTGCTGGCACATGGACTGTTTCTTGGCGTGTTCTTGCTCGGTATGGCGGTCGTCAATATGTTAATGTTACCTTGCCCTGTGTTGTTCTGGGGCAATATAATCGTTCTGCCTGTTTGTTCGCTTTGGGGAGGCCAGCTTGCACGAGAGCGACTATCACGCTCCGTCACGGTAATGGTAGGATCGCCCGAAGTTTAGGTTTTGAATGGTTATCAATTTTTTGAAAGGTATGACATGGCATCCGCAAAAGTTTGCACTGACTGCAACGTTGGGATGGAGTTGGGATTTGTTCCCGATCACTACGCTCAGATCATCCAAAGCCACTGGCATCCGGGAACGGCTACGGAAAAGACATTCACGGGCAACCTAAAACTGAACAAAGAGGATATGGTCCCCATCACGGCTTATCGATGTCCCCAATGCGGTCTACTTAAACACTACGCGTCGAGATAAGGCCGGTCGGATAGAAAGCTCCGGTCGGATTTTACCGTGGCCCCCCAAAAGATTATCTGTCGGTGATGGTGTTTAAATACGATTCTTTGCAAAGGAACCATAGATGAACCTGGGTACATTTTCCGTTAGCTTGGCAGTCAAAGATATTGCTGCTTCGAAATCCTTTTACGAGAAGCTCGGATTTAAGCCGTTCATGGGCGAAATGGCTCAGCATTGGTTGATCATGAAGAATGGCGATCACGTGATCGGGCTCTTTCAAGGCATGTTCGACCGAAACTTATTGACGTTTAATCCCGGTTGGGACCGCAACGCTCAGAAGCTGGAATCGTTCACCGATATTCGTGAATTGCAGCAGCATCTCAAGGCGCAGGGCGTCGTGTTTCAAACCGAAGCCGACGAATCAACAACTGGACCGGCAAGTTTTGTTGTGGTCGATCCTGATGGCAATCCCATTTTGCTCGATCAACACGTTTAGCTAGAATGCCGGCTAAGGCTGTTTTGATTTGGGTTTTACCGGTTACGATTGCGACGTGCCGAGATGTTACTGAGAGCTCTCATGGCAAAAGCACTCATTAGGCGTGGGATGTTTTCAAGGAAATGTGATGTCGAAATCGGAACCCATCGCTAGAACTTGCATGCTTATTCGACGTCCCGTTGCAGATGTCTTTGAAGCGTTCGTCGATCCTGCAATCACTGCACATTTCTGGTTTACGCGAGGAAGTAAGCGTCTCGTTGCGGGCGAAGTCGTTACGTGGAATTGGGACTTGTATGGTGTCTCGGTCGACGTTTCCATCGAAGTTCTAGAGACGAATCGCCGAATACGCATAACATGGCCTGCTCCGGTGGAATGGGATTTCGTAGCCCGCGCGGACGGCACTACTTATGTCACCATTACCGCATCTGGATTCAGTGGTACCCAAAATGAACAGGTGGCTCAAGCCATCGACTCCATGGGCGGTTTCAGTTTTGCCTTAGCCGGTTGCAAAGCTTGGCTAGAACACGGAATCGAACTCAACTTGGTAGCCGACCACAATCCTGATGCCCATGTGGTCAAAGAATAATCGTCGGCGTTTTTGTACTGCCGATCGACCACCGCCAAACGCGAATCCACCCTATTGCTCAACTACGCCCCCCCCAGGCGACTAGCTTTTGTAAGCTGCAGCGCGACGAAGCTTAGTGCGACGACTACCAAGCAGAGCCATGGAAACAAGTAGCCGGCTTGGCAATAAAATGTTGCGTCAGATCGCAACCGCAATTCCCCTTGCAACACACCCGACTCGTTTGCACCGAGCTGCGTCATGATTTTACCTTTGTCCGATATTACACAACTGATTCCAGTCCCGGCACAGCGGGCAAAATACCTGCGAGTTTCTATCGCACGCATTTGGGCAAGCCGCAAATGCTGCCTGAGCGTAAGCGGGTTGGAAAACGCACTCGCATTAATAATGCACATAAGACAATTGGCTCCGGCATTTACCGAACGTCGAGCTATATCCGCGACAGTGTCTTCGTAACAGATCAACATACCAACTCGAATCTTTTTATCCACGACAAGCGGATCGTCGCTGGTGCCGGGCAACATGACTTCGGGCAGTGGCACGAGAGTATGCATAATAGGAAATGTTTGCTCTAAAGGTACGTATTCGCCAATGGGCATTAACGCACGTTTATGATAGTGATCTACTACATTGCCCTGAGGGTTAATGAGGAAGGCAGTCTGGCAGAACGGTCCAGATTCCGTTGCGCCTGACGAAAAAGTTCGCCCGCCCACAATCAACCACTTGCCGGGTAAACCGACATACTGAGAATCAATGTAAGGCGGCAAAGAGCTGCTGCGAACGAGGTTATCATCTTTAAAATCTTTCAGATCAATCGAGTGGCAACCGATACTTGACTCGGGCCAAAGAAACAAGTCGGTTTGTTCGGCAAATGGAATTGACATCTTCTGCATTTCCGATAGCGAGGTCTGAAAACTTGGGTCCACCTGAGCCATAGCGATCCGTAAGAGAGGTCTTGTCTCCGACCGATTCTGGCCGATACGTATCCAACCGAAGAGTAGAGCGAATGCAAAAATTGCTCCAAGCAACCCAAGTTGAAAATAATGAAATCGGTTATCGGTTTTGCGGATGTGATGCTGAGAAGCGGAAACGTCACTTTCCATTGCTGAATTTCGTTTCTCGCGAAATCGGTTCGATGTCAGGACAATGATTTGAGCAATTGCAATCCAAACAGAAACCAAAGCAAAAGCGACAAGCGCAGTTCCACCAATTTCTGCAACTTGCAACACTGGCAAAAAGCCCGTGTGCGATTGTGCGAATGACCATGGAAAGACCTTGGGCCAAAACGACTCGGTAACAACCCAAAGGAATGGAAGAACGAATATTGGCGGCCTGCGAAACTGCGATACCCAAACAAAAGCACCAGCAAGCATTCCAAAAGGAATACTTTCCCAAAGAATCAATCCTAGAAATGCCAAGTACGGTAACACTCCCTCCGCGTCGAGAATATAAGCGAGTGATTCCGGCGCCCAATGAAACGAAATTCCGAGTGAAAGGACGCCAAAAGTGAAACCAAACATCAAAGCCGAAGTGATTCGCTTGAAGGTTGATAAATATATGAATAGCCCAACAAGGCCCATCCAAATCATCGGCCAATAGGATTCCCAAATCCACGGGCACGATGTCGCAAGTGACAGCGGAACAAGAACGAGTAAATGCCTCAATCGGTTTTGCATGTCTAAATACTAATCTCCAACGACCATCCCAGTACACTACATATTCGTTTTACCTGCATGTTTAAAAAAGAAAGCTAATCGTTGTCGAAGCAGTCAAGTCAAACGGAGTCGAGAGCAAACTAAAAAACGCTCGTCGCAGCGAAATGGGATTTGCGCAGAATGAAAAATTGGATAATCGAAAGTCGCCTCTTTCGTAATAGACGGATCGCGAAAAGATCCTGTTGGACGCCCCAATCCCATCTGTTGCTCGAACATCGCCATGAAAAAAGGCCCCGGAAAGCGTGACTTCCCAGAGCCTTTTGAGAGTTGTAAAACCTACTACGAAACGCGAATTCTTTACTGAATGTGTGCGCTATTAGAAGTTGATTTCGTAACGGTAAGAGAAATCTTTCCACCCTTGACGGCATTTTTAGTTACCGAAGCAATCGAACCGATTCGATTTCCGGTGTTCTCGTCAACGAGTTGAGCGTAAACAATGTGGCTACCGGCTTTTACATAAAATACATTTGTTGCGTTTGGTTGAAGTAATTTGCCACCTGCATCCAAGAACTGCTTTTGGGTTGGATTGGCTGGAAAGTTCGCCGGAGGATCAACTATGACGGCCGCAATCATGCCAGACGAATTCTTCACACTGATGGACGATTCTTTCTTAGCACCGCCTGCGAAGCTGTTGCCAGCGAGGAGTGAAACCATTGCGAGAGCGATAACGAAATTTCTCATGTTGTGACTGCCTAAACTGAAGAAAACAAATACTGCAAATTTTTAAAATACAAATCGAACGAGACATCGTGTCCAAAGGACTCCTGAAAAACGTTTCGGTTTTTTCGACCTCCTTCCAAATCGTTCCATGATATCAAAAATGGATACCACAGAAATCGAAATTCAATCGAGGGCGATCGGTTCACCTCCTTGGCGAGTACAAAGTGCTCCGATAACGGAACTGTCAGTGGAGCTGGACAAGAAAAAAAGTGAACCATCGAGTTTCGCTACATAAGCGCCCCCTCGATGCCATGACGACATGCCTTCACGCGTTGAATTGATTCCGCCCTTATCGTGCGAGATGCAATTCAGACCGTAAGCCCAGTCGCCGCCTTCGCCAGTTCGACGATCAGGACATTCCGCTATCGCGGCCGTGAAAGTCAAGCCATCCACGATTTCACGAAATGCGATTGCTCGATCTGTACCGTTTGCCCGAATGAGTGCACCGCGATTAAATGTGTCGCCTTCGACGGCGCCGATCAACGTTCCTAAAACTCCGGCATAATCTGTATCCCCAGCGAACGAACGTGGCGAGCTCGGACAGCGATATAACGAAATCGTCTCCCGCACGTTTCGCTCATTGTCCCAAGGAAAATTCCAAGGTTTTTGAAGATCTAACCGATAGTAGAATTCGATTTGCTCGACGTGAGGCAAGATGTACGCTTGCCAAGACCAGTCAATATCGTTGCTCGTGTTCCATCCTGGCGGCAATCGTTTATTTGTGTCTTGATAATGAATGAGACCAAAGACTTGGTTTCGCATCCGATTCTCGCAATCGACGCGACGCGCCGCTTCGCGTGCACCCTGCACTGCAGGAAGCAGTAAACCAACAAGGATGCCAATGATTGCAATGACAACCAATAATTCGACAAGCGTAAATCCAGATAGCACCGCAAATCTCCGAGTTGATATCGGTGAACATTTACTCATGACTGCTCTCCACTGGCTGTACTAAGGAACGCGACGCTATGTTTGTGATTTTCCGAATGCGACGGAACTGAGGCGAGGAGGACGGTGGGAGGGATAAAATACTTTCTACCGTCGGCTTCTGTGACCGTCAAGCAACTAATAATTGAGCGAAAATTATCTTTGCATAACTGGAAGAAAATTGATTGAATTCACTTCCGTGGTTACCATGGGTTTTGCATAGGAGCTTAGGAATTTTCAGTTTCAAATTTTTTCCCCAACGTCAACGTTTCACAGATGCTCGCGGAATTTTTTTTGAATTAGATCGATTTGGCATAGAACGATCTATGAAGATTATTAAAGTTGGCACGCTCAAAAACTGCGACAATTACAGCTAATTCTTATTTGCGGATTTTTTCGGAACGCAATGTGCGAGTTCGATCGCGATGAGGCTAAATTGTCATTCTGCGTTGCGACAATTGTTAGATCGATTTTGCTTCTCGGCTAACTCGTATTCCCATTGGCTGCTGTAGACCGCAGCAAATCGACTAAGCAGAATTCGTGCGAAGATCACGCAGCCATCGGGCAGGTTCATTCAACTTGCGCCACTCAACCTTAGAATCCAGGCAGGGCTGACAGCAGAATAAAACAGATCGGAAACTTGAATAGAAGTGATTGAGAAACAGTCGATTGCAATGATACTGTGATGGATCAATCAACTACTCGCTGGATGCGTGGACGTCATGAGGGTGGTTCGCCGGAACGACGTCCTCTGAGACGATTTGTCATTGGGTGCAAAACGCCTATCGATTTGCGTTTGCGAAATGAAAGATTTGAAGACGGCTGGTCAGTTCGGAGTTCGCCAGAGATCGATTGGTTTCGCGGCAGTTGTGGAAAAGGGGAGGGCGACTTTGTGTCCGGTTCGGGCGGATTCGTAGGCGGCCATGATAACTTGTAGAACTTCACGGCCATCTTCGCCGGTGACCAACGGTTGTTTGTCTTTTTGAACACAGTCGACAAAGTGCGCCATTTCTTGGTAGAAACCGTAGTTGTACGCTTCGTCGTAAATTGTAAATGACCAACCGCGAGTACTACCAGCTTTCTCTACGGCATCGTCGTAGCCTTGTTGGCTGTAGGTTTCGATTGAGTTGCCGTAAAGCATATCGGCGTACGCAACACCTAGCCCAACCGCTAGCAACATTGTAGAGCGATTGTCCTCAATCGCTCAGAACCCCTTTCAAACCAGACCAGCTGCAAGTAACGCTACCAGGCTCAGCTTGGTCGAAAGCTCAGCAGCAGCAGCAGCGCACTAAGCGATTGAGACAATCGTTTTACAATCAAAAGAAACACACCTCTTCATTACCGCGACCAACCAAGGCTAACATTGAAACTATTAAAGCCGAGAAAAGTCAACGTTGGCGCACCCCCAGCCGTCCATAATTGGGCTTCATAAGCTCCTTCTGCGAAGAAGTCCCCAAAGCGAGTTTTACGTTTTCGGCCTAAGCCTAGTCGGGTTGCATAAGCCCCAGAGACCTCGTCCGCATCCTTGAGAAGAACGATGGGCGGTCCTTTAATTGGACTCAAATCGTTGACGACAGTGCGAGCCAAGGTTTTTTCGCCAAAGAGGAACGATAGCCGCGCTCCACCAGTCGCATAAAAACGCGTTCCAAACAGCGGCAAATTCATGTCGGCTCCAACAGTCGGACCTAGCCCTTCGAATTCACGCGACCAACGAAGTGAAGCTGGGGCAAGTCCAGTAACCGTTGCACCGTATCGTTGATCAAAGTTGCCGTAACGCAGACCACCACTCAACAAAATTTCCGCTTGGCGAACTCGAACTTCGTACGTGCCTTCCAGATCCAACGTCGATGCGTTAAGAAACGTATTGACCGTCAGAGCGTCTCCGGGAAACGCAGTCGAGATCAAAGCAGGGAACATGGTCGACGTGACCGTCGCTCCGGGAAATTTTATGCCATCATTCACGAGGCGCAATCCACCATCGCGATAGTAGTAGTCCCAGTAAGTGACACGCACACCCAGTCCATTCGACCCTTGAAAGCCAAGCCAAACTCTTGGCGTCAACTCGTACTGTTGACCATACGGAATCAGATCGAGTTTTCCCGTCGATGGTTCTGTGACCATCGCGCGAAATGACTCGTGGAAGTGAAGCTTGGTAAACATGAAGGAGAAGCCAACGTACGCCTTGGGCTCGCTGGAGTTATCCGCTTTAGAATGAAACTGCCAATGCTTGAGATCGGAAACGGACTTCTCAAGTTCCGCTAGTCGCGTCGCAGTGTCGTTGTCCAACTGCGTCTGCCCGCGCAGAGCGGTCACCGAACATATCGCTAGAATGACAGCAATGAATTGAATCCGAATCATGCAATAATCCGCCTGCGTAAACTGTGAAGCTAATAACAGTTGTTTCGACGACAGCAAGGTGGATTGCCGCCATTTTTTTTTGAAACTTCGAAAAAGTGAATTCTTCGGATCAGGAAGACACAGTCCAACGACAAAATGTAACGACTGCGAAAATCACGAAGGAAGCTTGTTACCGAAAGCGAGCATTTCGACTTCATGGCGAGTTGGCAAACTTGTTTGAGCCCCCAGACGTGTTGCGGCAATCGCGCCTGCTGCGGATGCGAAACGCAATGCATCGTCCGGTGGAAAATCGCTAGCCAAAGCGACGCAATGAGCAGCGCAAAAAGCATCTCCCGCTGCTGTCGTGTCAAGAGCGGTTATTTTGAAAGCGTGTGTGTACGTCTCCTTTTTTCCATCGGACCAGACAGCACCAAGTTCACCCAGTGTGATAATCGCGTTTCGAGGACCAAGTTGTGCAAGCTTCCCAACAGAGATCAAAGCTTCGTCGACAGAATCAATCGGCTTGTTAAGCAACTGTTCCGCTTCGGTTTGATTCGCGCAAAACGTTTCAACTTGCAGTAGCCTTGCATCGAGAGTCGACGGGAATGGAGCGGGATTGAGAAAGGTTGGGATGCCGGCGTGCTTTGCAATTTCGATTGCATGAAGAACCGCTTCGATCGGTGTTTCCAGTTGGACAAGTAACATATCGCATTGTTCGATCGTTGAGGCAGATTCGGTAACGTCATCAACGGAAACTTGACCATTGGCACCTGGGACGACCAAGATCGCGTTTTGTCCGGAAGCTTCCACAGCCACGATCGCAACACCGGTCGAGCAGTCGCTTACGCGCACCGACTGGATGTTGATGTTCTCCGACCCAAGTTGTTCACGAAGCGACTCGCCGAATGCATCGTTTCCTACGCGGCCAATCATGCTGACGCGAGCGCCCATTCGAGCAGTCGCGACGGCTTGATTCGCACCCTTGCCGCCGGGAATTTGCATAAACTCATTTGCCGTAATGGTCTGGCCGGGCCTCGGCAGCGCGTTGCAGCGAACCACGAGATCCATATTGATCGAACCGAGCACGGCGATACGAGGTTGCTTCATAGTTGTCTTTGGCAGACGCTGGACTTAGTAACGAGCGGACTCCGAAGCGGGTTTGCCGATGACGCTATGAACGACGTTGCGTGCGGCTTCATTCATCAGGCCCAGCTCGCTGCTAATCGCAATGAATTTCCAGCCCTCGGCTAGTCTTCGTTGCGCAGCGGCAGGGTCAGCTACGTGCAGTCCTGGTGCGACTCCATGGGCAACGGCGGTGGTTCGGATTCGCTCCAGTGCACGAACAAATTCCGGATCGTCTGTCTCCATTCGCGGCGTCTTGTTCATCGACGCTAACAAATCATTTGGCCCCACGAACACCGCGTCGATACCTGGCACTGCCAAAATCTTCTCGCAGTTTTCTACGGCGTCGACATGCTCGGCTTGGATGATGACCAAGATCTCGTCATTGGCGCGAGCGTAGTATTCGCTCGACGCGCAACTAAAATTCAGTGTGTGCAAACTCCCTCCCACGCTTCGTCGGCCGACAGGTGGGTATTTGCAAGCGGCCACGGCCAACTCGGCTTCTTCGACCGAGTTGCACATGGGAAAGACAATCCCGTATGAACCCAAGTCCAACGCTCGTTTTGCATTCTCGATCGTGATCGAAGGAACACGTACCAAAGGAATACATCCCGCGTCGGCGACTGCGCCGAAAACCGAGGCGGCCGTTTCCCAGTCGGCCGAGCTATGTTCCATATCGAGCGTCAACCAATGGAATCCCGAACGCGCCATGAATCGGGCCGCGATGGGGCTTGCCATCGATAGCCAAGTTCCAATTTGTGCTTGGCCAGATCGTAGCGCGTGTTTCACCGTATTGGACCGCATGTATCAGGTTACTTTCAAGCGAAGGTTGGGCGATGCGAGTACTTCTGGATTGCAAACGAATTTTGGAGTTCTTGACTGCAGCAAGTCCACGACGGATTCGGCTGACATGAGACTCATACGCGCGGCAGCTTCGACGGAGTTGAACGCGTTGTGCGGCGTCAGCATGAGACGTGGCGTTTTGCGAAGCGGGCTGTCGGCAGGCAATGGCTCTTTCTCGAATACGTCGATCGCTGCTCCTGCGATCTTGCCTGAGTTCAATGCATCCATCAGTGCCGCTTCATCGATCAGCGCACCTCGCGAAGTGTTGATCAAGATAGCGTCTGTACGCATCTGAGAGAGTCGATGGGCGTTAACAAGATGTCGCGTCTCGGGCATATTCGGAGCGTGAATCGAAACAATGCGGCTTTGAGAAAATAGAGCATCAAGATCAACGAATTCGACACCTGGGAATTGATCCGCGCGGCCAGATGCAACAAGCGGCGGATCGTAGGCAAGCAGCTTCATTCCAAAACCGAGGCCCCGTCGCATGACAGCTTGGCCGATCATGCCAAAGCCAACCATGCCCAGCGTTTTTCCAGGCAATTCAAATCCTGGAAATTCGGTCCAGCCGCCGTTCTGCATGCACTGGACGCCTTCAGGGATTCGACGAATCATTCCGAGGAGCAGTGCAAAACAATAATCCGCCACGGCTTCGGTCATTGCCCCGGGCGTGTTGGTTACAACAACTCCGGCGTCGGTTGAGTCTTGTAAATTCACAGAATCTATACCAACGCCGCAGCGTGCGACAATTTTGAGGCGAGGGCAAGCTTGATAGAGCGCTCGATTGTACGGGTCGCTAGATGCAATCACAGCATCGGCGTCTTGGCAATGCTCACCAAGAACATCCGCCGCCAATGGTCCGGCTTTGGGCGTGTTGATGACTTCGCAACCCGCGTTTGCGAGATGCTCGTTTGCAGATTGACCACTTGTCCAAAATGCACGCGCCGTCACGACAACTTTCCATTGCTTAGCCATTCATGCCTCTATTAACTGCTTGCGATTCTAAATGTTATTGCCCGCTGAATACTTCTCCGCCATCGCTCGTCACTCCCGCTTTGATATTGGCAGCATCGCTAAAATTTACATTTGATACGGAAGCGTCTCCCATAAGGACGGGCTTTGTTCGACCCGAGTTGGCTTGAATAATTTGGTCGGTCGTCATCGAGTCCGGCGCTGACCATGGCGTAGTCGAGTTGGCGACCTCGAAAGCGAAAATGGTATTGATCAGACCGTCAGTGATTTGCGACATTTTCTTGGGAGGCACATTAATGGCTGCCTGCGTATCAAAGGGTACAACGTAAGTGCAATTGGTTGTCAAAAGATCTGGTTCGGCCAGCGAACGGAATACGAAAGGCATTCGGATAAGTAATGACTGGTTGTGAGGGCTATCCCACGGCTCGTCCAAGTGAAACTCTTTATACAATGCGTCCTCGCCAACATAGGGCAGTAAAACGACGCGCCATGAATAAAGCGGTTTACCTTGTTCGTCGGTTACATAGGCAGGCGGAAGCGATTTGTACGTTGATTCATAATTCAACATTGCCAAGCCAATTTGACTCAAGTTATTTTGGCTCATCGCGGTACGAGCTGCAGTTCGAGCCTGTTGGACTGCTGGCATCGTGAACGCGATGCCTAAGCCACCACACAGAAACATCAGTACAAAAATTACGGCAAAGACAATTAACAAAACGATCCAAACATTTATTCCTTGTTGCGGTGTAGGCTGTATTGGTCCAGGAGCGTAAGGCGAGTTCGGTGAACCGAAAGACATAGAATTAGTCTCACGTTGGGCGTTTGTTAATTGGCACAGCGTTCAGACTAACAAAAACTAACGACTCGAATAGACTTCATCAAAGCAAAAATCCTGTTCCATACGGACTCTTTGTTTGCGTTAAGGGATTTTGAAAGCCAAAGTGAATCATTGTTAATATTTGTGAGTCAGATGATTCGCTTGATTGACAACCAAGTTGTTTGCCCGTTAGCATACACGCCTCGTTTTCTCTTAAAAAACATGAATAGGTGCCATGATGAAGCGACGATTGATGCTTGCCTTGGTTTGGATTGTGTCCGGCTGTTTGACAGTGTCGGCACAAACGCCCACCAAGCAACTGGACGTAAAGTATATCCCGGCCGACTCGATCGCTATGATCAGTATTCGACCACAGGAAATTTCACAACTTGACGACTTCAAATTCATGCCGACCGAAGTTGCGACTGCGGCAGGAATGGAACAAGTGGGTATCGATCCATTGAAGATCGAGCGAGTTGACCTCCTTATCGGAATGCCAGGGCCGACAGGACCGCTCTTTGGGGCCATGATCACGATGGCTGAATCCGTGGATATGGAAAAACTGAATCCGCAATTATTCGTTGACGATTGGCAAACCGATGGTGATTTCCGAGTTCGCAATTTGGCGCAAATGCCCCCAGGAACAATCTTGTTGGAATTGGACGACCGCCATGCTCTCGTCGGCACGGAGTTCTTTGTCAAGGCGATGGCTGGTGCGGATAACGAAGCAGGACCGCTTGCTGAGATCGTGGAAAAAATTAAGTCCGACCAGCATGCGCTGATCGTTGCTACTTTGGATACCTTGCGACCGCTACTCGAAGGCGGATTAGCTCAAGCCGAAGGACAACTTCCTGAACCGATCGCTGATGACGTGGCTGTTTTGGCCGGAAAAGTCGACCATGTTGCTGTTCGTATGATTATGGGCCAGAAAGGCAAAACTCAAGTTGTCGTTGCTGGCCAGTCTGAATCAGATGCCAAAGAAATTGAAAAGAGTTTGGCCAACTTAATCGTTTTTGCCCGCGAGCAGATTGTGGCTCAAATGCAATCGCAGATGATGGGCGATTCGCCAACCGAGCAAGCAATGAAAGCTTACATGGAGCGAATGTCAAACACCGTTAGCGAAATGATCAAGCCGAAGCGAAACAAAGAACGAGTCGTTGCCGAACTTGAAATGCAAAATTCAACGGTCACCATCGGCGTCTTAACCGGATTGCTTTTGCCCGCCGTTCAGTCGGCACGCGAAGCCGCACGACGCATGCAGTCTACGAATAATCTCAAGCAAATTGGACTTGCCATGCATAACTTTGAGTCCGCCTATCGTACGTTTCCAACGCCAGCGATAGTCGACGAGGATGATGAGCCATTGCTAAGTTGGCGTGTGTCGGTATTACCTTTTGTTGAAGAAGCTCAGCTTTACAACGAGTTCCATCTGGATGAGCCTTGGGACAGTGAGCACAACCTTACTTTGCTTCCAAGAATGCCCGCAGTCTATCGGCATCCGTCAAGCACCGCGCCTGATGGTCACACGGTTTACTTGGCGGTGGTTGGAGAAGAGACTGGTTTACTGCCAGAATTGGGTATGACTTTTGCAAGCATAACCGACGGAACTTCCAATTCCATCCTTGCAATCGAAGTCGATGATGCTGCCGCTGTGCCCTGGACATCGCCAACAGACTACACGCCGGACCAAGACGATCCATTAAAAGATTTGCGGATCAATGGACCTAGCGGCGCATTCAGCGCGCTGTTTTTCGATGGCTCGTTGCACATGATTAGCAGTTCGATCGATCCCGAACAGCTTTGGGCCATGTTTACGCGTGCCGGTGGCGAAGTTGTCAATGTACCTTGATGTTTAGCACGAGTGCACGATTTTATCTGGCGATTCTGCTAACCATTCTTGGTTGGGCGTCGCCATTGTGTGCTGATGAGCCAGAGCGGGAATTACCAAAACTGGCAGGGCTGACGACGGTTTATTTTCAGAACTCGCATTCGGATCTCATCCTCGGCCGAATGCTTGAAGGTTATTCGTTAGACGGCCAAGGCGAATTTCCAAAGTTGAAACTTGTCTCTTTATTTGTCGACCAGTTTCCTGACATCGACAAGTCTCGCAATCTGGCCGCGAAGGCCAGTGTTCCAATTTTTTCAAGTGCCCGGCAAGCTTTGCTGCTGGATTCGGATCGCTTGGCGGTTGATGGCGTCATGCTCATTGCCGAGCACGGCAACTATCCCGAGTCAGATACTGGGCAGTTTTTGTATCCGAAGCGCCAACTGTTTTCCGATGTCGCCGATGTTTGCGAACGAAGTCATCGCAGCGTACCGGTCTTTCTCGATAAACATTTGGCCGATAATTGGCAGGATGCAAAATGGATTTACGACGAAGCCAGTCGCTTGAAAATTCCCTTGATGGCTGGTTCGTCCTTGCCCGTGTTGTGGCGATCTCCTGCGGTCGATGTGGAGCGAACCAAGCCGCTTAAGGAGATTGTCGCGCTGTCGTATCATCGCCTGGACGCTTACGGTTTTCATGCTTTGGAAATGATCCAATGTTTGGCCGAACGACGGCCTGGTGGTGAAACTGGCGTCAAGCAAGTGCGAACTTTGCGTGATGACGCTGTCTGGCAAGCCATTGAGGATGGCGTAATCGATCGCGAATTGCTTGACCAAGCGATGAGTCGATACAAAGATCGTCCGATATCACGAGACAAGCCGCTAAGGGAGCTTGTTCCACACCCGGTGTTATTCATCGTGGACTACTGCGATGGATTGCGAGCAAGCGTGTTGACGGTTGGGAATCTTTACATCGACTGGTCGGTTGCTTGGCGATATGCGGATGGGCAATCGGCGTCAACAGTTTTTTGGACACAGGAAGCTCGTCCTTTTACGCACTTTGCAATTTTGGTAAAGCAGCTTGAGCCATTCTTTCAAACAGGCATTCCAACCTGGCCAGTCGAGCGAACTTTATTAACCACCGGCATGCTCGACGCGCTGTTGATTTCTCATCGCGACGGCGGCAAACTAATTGCAACGCCCGAGCTAAACTTTTCTTATCAATCAGCATGGAATTGGACCGAGCCGCAATCGCCATTTCCAGATCGGCCAATTGCGGGACCATGATTGGTCGAACTGGGCCGGTTGCTGATTTGGTCGAGTGATTTCCGAAATCTTTTGATTAAAGAGTCGAATTGCTGATCGCGATGGTGGTTGGGAATTGACCTGGCAAAATTGGAAAAGTGTAATAGGTTCGCTGAATTTGTTGTACATTTGCCAAATTATCTACATGCACTTAGATTCGTCATTCTCGTTGCTAGTTCTGAGAAATTTCACTTTGATGGGATGAATCTCGCTATTGTCATTGAATTCGTTCTAGAATGGCATCCAGTACGTTTGATCATCGGCGCATTGCGATGAGTGGTTTGGCCATAGCAACCACGATAAATGGCAACGGCGAAAAACCAACAGTAGTGATCGTGAGACGTATTCGAGTGCAGTCGGAGTGTAGTTAGATCTTTGACGTCCAGAAATAGAAAGTGTTGTCATGGGAAATTTAATATCAAGTCTGAAGGATTTCGGCAATTCGATTTCTGGACACATCGTAAAATCGAGACGAAATGCGATTCGTTCGCGGGCGATGTTGCGAAAGACATATCGGCTGTTCAGTATGGAGATGCTTGAAAGTAGGAGAGTGCTATCTGGCGATTTTGCATTTGCCGGGGCATTCACAGGCGCAAGTAATAACAGTGAGGGACGTGCGATTGCCACGGACAATTCCGGAAACGTTTATTCGACGGGATATTTTATCGGTACACATGATTTTGACCCTGGCATAGGGACTTTCAACATGACGAGTGTAAACCCGCAAGATGTCTTTGTTTCAAAACTTGATTCTGCTGGGAATTTTGTATGGGCCAAAGCACTCGGAGGAGTTGATAGTGCCGGAATCGCAGTTGATGGACTAGGAAATGTCTATGTCACGGGTTCGCTCGCATTTCCCGGGGACTTCGATCCGGGTGCAGGCAGTTTCATTTTGACGAGCGCTGGTGCAAACGATATTTTCATTTCCAAACTTGATTCCGCCGGCAATTTCGTGTGGGCCAAAGCACTTGGCGGAGTAGATGACGACAACGGTAGGGGCATTGCGACAGACGGCCTCGGAAATGTTTTTACCACTGGTACATTCTTTGGAACTGCAGATTTCGATCCGGGAGGCGGAACGTTCAATTTAACATCTCCCGGTAGTCTCGACGTATTCGTTTCTAAGCTTGATAGTGCGGGTAATTTCGTATGGGCTAAGAGATTCGGGGGGACGAACGGCGACTATGCTTACGGTGTCTCCACTGACAAATTTGGAAATGTTTTAACAACCGGGTTTTTCATTGGGACTGTTGATTTCGACCCAAGTCCGGCAGTGAATAACTTGACCAGCGCTGGCATTTCCGACATTTTCATTTCAAAGTTGGATAGTGCAGGAAATTTCGTTTGGGCCAAGGCACTTGGCGGATCTAGCTTTGATTATGGGACCGAGATCGATATTGATGATTTAGGAAATGTTTATACAACGGGCACTTTTTCTGACACTGCAGACTTCGATCCAGACTCAGGTTCATTTAATTTAATCAGTTCGGGTGCCTTCGATATTTTCGTTTCGAAACTCGATTCGGCGGGAAATTTCATATGGGCCAAGTCGTTTGGTGCGGCGAATAATGACGTAGGAAACGGCATCTCAATCGATAGTTCGGGCAACGTTTATACCACCGGTTATTTTCAGGATAAGGTTGACTTCAATCCCGGTACAGGAACATTTAACATGACCAGCGCCGGTAGTTTTGACGTATTTGTGTCCAAGTTAGACAACGCAGGTAATTTCGTTTGGACAAAGGCTTTTGGTGGAACGAGCCCAGATATTGGAGAAGGCATTGCGATCGATGGCTTAGGAAATGTTCATACGACTGGCAGTTTTCAGGTAACGGCAGATTTCGATCCTGGGCCAGGATCGTTTAACTTAACGACGAACAATGGTGCTGAGGCCTTCATATCGAAACTGACGCAAGATTTTGTTGTTCCTACTCCGGTGACCGGTGCTGCGGATTGGGTGCTGCGGCGTAGCGGCCCTAATATTCAAGTTTTCAACAAGCAGACCAATGCGGTCGTAAGCCAACGGCCATACGCAATGATTTTGGGAGTCCAAATTAACGGAGCAGTCTCGGTTGTCGATAGCCTGACGATCGACTTTCAATTTGGCGGATTGTTTTCTTTGCCCAACGGAATCCGATTTGAAGGAAATACCGGCACTGACGTGCTCAAGATTCGTGGAGCGGGCAGCGAATTGCTGACTTACCGCCCTTCTGCCACTGCCTTGGGAATCACTTCTTTTGACGTTAACGGAAATTCTGTCACGATGACGGGTGTTGAGTCAGCCGTGGTGTCCAATGTCAGTTCGCTTGCGATTGAGACTCAGAATAGTACCGACGTGATGGCCGTTGCGCCGGCTATTGGATATGGAGGTGCTGTGGCAAGCATGATTAGCGGGACCAGCTCGGCAATCGCGATTAGGCCACTGACTTGGAGCAATGCCCGCAACGTGACGATTGATACTGGGTCCAATGACGGAATCGCAGCAGGTGTCGCCAATGATACGGTCACTTTTGCTGCCGGTAGTTTGGATGCTATAGGAATGCGAAACTTGACATTGGATATGGGTAAGGGTGCCGATATCCTGACCGTCAACAACTTCGGCGAGTTAGGACTACCCGCCGCCGGTGGCGCATTTTGGTTCTTGGGAGGGGCAGGTGCCGATCGATTGTCGGTTTCCGGCGACGCGGACCTCCGGCTGAACGATTCGCAACTAGTCAGCAGCCTCGGCGGGCGAATCTTTCTCGACGATATTGAGCGTGGCACTTTGACGGGTGGTGCCAGTAACAATTTACTGAGTGCGGTTGGGTTCAGCGGCTCGGTAATTCTTAATGGCGGCAACGGCAACGATATTCTACGCGGAGCAGCAGGCAACGATAGCTTGTTCGGCGGAAACGGAAATGATTTGCTGTACGGCAACGATGGCGACGATTCGTTGGACGGAGGCGCTAACGACGATTGGCTCTTTGGCGGCGATGGCAATGACAGCTTGCTGGGCGGCTTAGGCAACGACATTTTGTCCGGGCAAGCTGGCAATGACGCGTTGGATGGTCAGGGTGGCGTTGACTTGTTCCAATTCGAAGGAACGAACAATGCCGAATCCTTGCGTCTCGAATTCCTCACGGCAACGACGTCTCGGTTTGTTCGTAAACCGCGAGGGCTATCGACGACGCTGGAGTTGGACACCATCACTAACGACGCATCTGACGAAGTATCGGTGCAAGCACTTGGAGGTGACGACCTGATCACGATCGATTTGGCATTCACCATGCTTGGCGTTGTCGATGGCGGTGACGGAACCGATTCCTGCACGGCGCCTGCAAGCTGGACAAAGATCAGTTGCTGATCCTGATTGAATCAATATGCGACTTGCCATAAAAGACCGAATGCTCGTTTTGAGTGTTCGGTCTTCGTGTATACTCAGCAGACTTCGCCGTTGTCTAAGCATCGTGCGACAAATGAGTATCGCTTTTGGCTCCGAGAAAATAGCGTCATTTGATTCTTTCGCGGAGCGAAAGAAGACATTAAAAAACCGCACCATTCTAAGAAAGGATCGAGATGCCCCATCTTCTCGGAGTACCGGAGACTGCGGACTTTGGCTTTAAAACACGGAGTGGTCATGAACACGAAGCCTACGATTGACGATGGCCCGCTGATAGCTCACTCCCTTCTCCACCGTCTTCGGGGGAGAAGGGCTGGGGATGAGGGGGCAGAGAGTTTCGAGCGAGTCAGGGGTTCGCTTGTGTTTGAGAGCGGTTCAGGAATTTTTTGACTTCGCGGTAGTTTTCGAAATGCTTCGCTCCTCAACCCCCGACCCCTTCTCCTCGGAGTACCGAAGAGAAGGGGAGATAGAATGTAACCAACTTCATCTAAGCATCGAGGGACAAATCAATGTTGCCTTTCGATCCGAAAAAATTGCGTCATTTGGACACTTCTCGCTGATCGCCGGTGTTTCGCACGACAAAATGCGCGAATTGACAGCATTTTCGTTCTCGTACTCAGCCACAGACGGTACTCGTACTCGACTATGGCTCCTGATCGAGTACGAGTACCGTTTCACTGAGTACGAGTACGATTTTGATATGATCGATACTGACGATCAGCGAGAAGTCTCGACATTTGGTTCTTTTGCGGAGCGAAAGAAGACATTTAAAAACCGCACGATGCTAAGACGTAATATACTGGAGTAGCATGAGCGCACGTCGCAACAAGAAGAACGGTCGAGCGAATGGAGTCGGTGCTCAAATTCAGAGTGCTCAACAGCAATCTGAAAATTTGCAATCCAATTTGATTGGTGTAAAACATCGCCGACGAGGCATATCGAGGCGGTTTTCGCAATTGCGGACAGCGGGACTTGGTGCGATCGCTTCGTTCATGGCGGTGCTTGGGCCGGGAATGTTGGCAGGGCTGTCCGATGACGATCCAGCCGGGATAACGACTTACTCGTTGCTTGGTGCCGAGCATGGTTATCGGCTTCTTTGGATCATTCCGGCCTCCACAATTTTGCTCGTTTACTTCCACTTGCTTGCCGTTCGAATCGGCGCTGCAAGCGGCAAAGGCTTCGTCGCTGTCATCCGCGATCGATGGGGCGCGGAAATGGGTTATGTTGCGGTGATCGGTTTATTGTTGGCAAATTTTGGGACGATCTGCGCTGAGTACGCTGGCATTTCTGCGGCGGCATCGCTCGTAGGAATTCCTTCGTGGATCAGCACACCGCTGGCCGGAACCTTGATTTGCTTGGTCGTTGTTTTAGGTTCGTTTCATCGCGTTGAAATGGTCTTGCTTGTCATTTCATCGACTTTGGCGCTGTACATTGTCGACGGTGTCTTGGCCAATCCCGATTGGTCGCAAGTTGCCCGGCATTCGTTGATCCCAAGCATGCCTCTCAATCATGCCGGTTGGATCGCAATCACGGCGACCCTAGGAACAACGCTGGCACCCTGGGGATTGGCGTTTCTGCAGTCCTATGCGGTGGACAAAAAGATTACCGTGGCCGACCTGCGCTGGGAACGTGTCGACGTCGTTATCGGCTCCGTGCTCACGGGTGTGATAGGGATGTCCATCGCCGTCGCATGCGCGGCGACATTGAATCGACAAGGAATCCATATCGAGGATGCTCGAGATGCCGCAATCGCGCTTCAGCCATTGGCTGGTTCCTTTGCGACCGTCCTTTTCGGAGCCGGATTGCTGGGAGCGTCGCTGTTGGCGGCCGCGATTGTTCCGTTAGCGACAGCGTATTCGATTGCCGAAGGTATCGGAGCACCCGCTTCGCTCGATCTCGATTCCCACCACTTTCAATTTTTCTATGCCGCGTTTATAGGATTGACCGTCGCCGCCGTCAGCGTGGTTTCGCTGCCCGGCTTGCCGTTGATTTCACTTATCTATTCCAGCCAAGTCGTCAATGCGGTTCTGTTGCCTCTGCATGTCGTCGCATTACAACTGCTCGTGAGTGATCGCCAAGTAGTCGGTTCCGCGTCGATCGGAAAATTTTCGCAGTGGTTTGGCTGGATTGGCGTCGCGTTGATTATTCTATGCGTGGGTTCATTGGCAATCAGTTGGTTTTTGCCATTAGATTGAGTGTCCGGCATGCCGCGGAACCGACCAACCATTTCGACCCTAAAACGAGTGCTCTGACTAGTTTTATTCTTCGGGTTCGAGAGTAGAGCAGTTGTCCTCAATTGCTCAGAAAAACGATTGAAACCATCTTTTTAAACTTAGTCGTTAATACGTTACTAAATTTGAAATGACCGACGGTCGAGACAGATTGGCGAGAGCCACGAAACAGATTGTTACTGGTCAAAGAATGCTTCGTGAATTCCGTTTTCGAAGGATCGGCCTTCGGTCAAGATGGCCAACGATTGTAATTTGAATACTCTTCCAGCGACCGCGAATGGAAACCGACGCTTTATGACCGCATCTGATCTTCAGGTTGCTTAACGACGAACACGCGGTGACGTGGCTTGCGAATGCCGGACAGATGTTTCTCTTAATTAGTGAGGCGGAGTTCGAAGCGGTTTGTGGGTAGATTGTCTTGTCCTCAGCCAACAGTGAAATTTGTTTTACAGTAACGTTTGGACCAATTTACAGTCTTTTCCCTGTAGCGGTTCATTCGCCATCGATGCGGATGTTGAAATTCTTCACGTTTTTGTTTCTCGCCATTGGGATGTATAGATGTATATTAATGTGGAATGGGTAATTCTATCGGAGTGACACGACAAAAATGTGGGCGAGTAAAATGCGGATAAAAACAAATCGAGCCTTCACACTTGTAGAACTGCTTGTGGTCATCTCAATCGTTGGACTGCTCGTTGGTTTGCTTTTTCCAGCCGTGCAATCCGCGAGGGAGTCATCGCGGCGCATGAGCTGCAGCAATAATTTCAGACAAATTGGTCTTGCGCTTCATAACTACGAGTCAGCAAATAGGCATCTTCCTTCGGCATATTATCTTGGCGATTGGCCAAACGAGTATCAACCGATGGGAGTTGGCTTGCTTCCATTCCTGGACCAACAAGTGCTATATGAACAATATGATTCTTCCGTGAGCCCGCTTTTGGAGCCGGGTACACACTCCATGTCGAACGTTGAAGTCATTGCAACACCGCTCAACGTGTTTGTATGCCCGTCAGCACCTGGTTATTCGAGAGATCGGATTTATGAAGGCTCAATGTCATTTACCGAGATGACAGACATTCTTGACCAATTGGTTCACCCACCAGTCGAACCAACAACGAAATTCCGCTGGATGGCTGCACCCTCTGATTACATTGTTTGTTCAGGAGTGAAAGGAAAATTTCTGACGGAGGCTTTCAAGATAACAACCAATGACTTGTCGAATTTTTCCGGCGCGCTGCAACCATCCACCAACAAATCTCGGGTTCCGAATCGATTATCAAATGTCACCGATGGTTTAAGTCAAACAGCATTTATGGGGGAAAGAACGGGCGGCAAGGAATTCTACATTGGCTACAAAAGAACTGAAGTTGCCTCCGAATTGAAAGGCACCAATGGTGGAGGATGGGGCGACATTTTTAATGGTCGGCACTGGCTGGGTGGATCGATTCGCAACCCACAATATCCTGCCCTGCAAGGCGAATGCCCAATCAACTGCAACAACTTTCGCGATTCTAATTTCCACTCCTTTCATCGAGGTGGTTGTCATTTTTTGTTTGGTGACAATGCCGTGCGTTTTCAAAGCGAGAATATTCAGCCCTTCGTCTTGGCGGCACAGATAACCTGCAGCAACGCCGAAACATTCCAACGCGATTAACTCGGATCAAGGGATGCACTGTTCTTAAAGTGTGTTAGGGCTGACGCAATATGGCTCGAACGGTAGCCCGTTGACTCGCTGTAGGCTTGGTACGAAATGATGCGAAGGGCTTAGTGGCTTGCGACGGCTTGTTGAATACCGTTTTCGAAGGATCGGACTTCGGACAAATCTTCGAAAAGGGTTGGGCTGCATTTCTCGATATGCTGGCTGCACATGCGGCGGAAATCAGGATCGGTGCCAAGCTGGACTGACAGCTCAACGTAATTTTCACGATCACGCGCGATCAATAACTCGAATCCCATTTTCTTGTACAACGCGGATGTAATTCGACCGCGAAGGAAATCACCTGGCAAAGTAACAATCGGCGTCCCTACTGCCAAAGACTCGTAACTGGAGTTTCCGCCACCAAAATGGAACGGATCCAAATTGACGTCGGAAATGGCAAGTAACTCGAGGAAGTCGGCGTTCGACTGAGCCGGCAGGAATCGCACACGATCACCGGAAAGATGCGACAAGTTCCGCCAGCGCGCCGTCAGTCGATTGGTCCATTCAGGAACGCGGCCTTCGAGAATGACAAGCTCCGCCTTTGGATCCCGACGCAATATCTCATTCAGCGCCCAGTCGAATTCAGGATGGAATTTGAAGAGAGTTTGAGGACAAGTATAAACATGGCGATCAGCAGGGATGCCAAACTCGGCTCTCGATTTTGGTTTACTGCCGCGTGAAGGCCGTTCGTAATACGTACCGAGGTCAGGCAGCAGAATCAGCTTTTCCGAATAACTGACTGCGGCCCCATCGGACTCCAGCAGTCGGCTGGAAAAAAAATAGTCCATGACCGAACTGCCCGTCGTTTCCGGATGACCCCAAGTTGTCATCTGAATGGGCGCTGACCGCGAGTACGCAAGTGTCGAACAGAGAGCGTCCATTCCGACATCCGCAAATAGCAGCACGTCCAGGTCGAGTTGCTCCAGTGTTCGGAGCGAACCGGCGACGTCCCGAGGAAGCATAACAAATTGATCCGCAGCTTTCTTGAAACGCTCGACCATGGCGTCCTCTTGACGAGTACCAAAAAGGATCGTCAGTTCAAATCGCTCGCGATCCAAATGTTCCGCACGGCCGATGTTAAGCCGCCCAATCGTATGATCGCGAAAATAAGCCGACATCATGCCAAGCTTTATTTTCTTATTGGATCGTTTTTTAGAAGCTACGGTCGAGTTGTCTTTCCCTCGAATAATCTGGCTGCGCAACTGCATGATCTCAAGGTCACATTTTCCTTGATAAGCCCAGAAAAATCCTGTCGGAACAAGCTGCGTTGTGGCGTCGACTGTCAAGTTTGCGTTTACCGCGTCCTGCAGGATTTGTCGCTGCTGGCTTCGCCATTGGTCGATCGCTTGGGGAGAATCGTAAACGATCGGCAAGACGGCAGCCGCCAACAAATGATTCATCGCCGATGGCACTAGTTTCAACAATCGGTCGAGGTACCCTTTGGCTTGCTCAGAAAACCCCATGTTGAACAGTAAGTATCCCAGGTTCTGTAACGCTGGCACATTTTCCGCATCCAGGCCATAAGCTTTTTCATAGCAGCGAAGCGCTTCGGCTTGGTCGCCTTGATCTTGCCGAACGTTACCGAGATTTACCCAATGCGCCGCCGATTCCGGGTCAGCCTGAATGGCTTCTTCGTAAAGCGCAACTGCTTCGCTAATACGACCTTCGGCGTGGAATTTAGCTGCCATGTCGGCAAGTGCACTTGGCGAACGGCGCGGCGATGTATGCCGACCGAACTCAGATACTTCGGAAGGGCTCGTTGCAAAGAGCGGCATTCGCGGTTGAACAGTTGGAATCGGTGAATCGGGAGCGGGCACGATCCAGACATCGTGCTCTTGCTGGCTTGTCGACGAGCCTGCAATGTGCGGATTCGAAATGCCGGGGATTACGTCGACTGCAAAAATTTCCGTCACGCCGGAATGGAATTGAAACACTGCGACCGTCTTGCCACTGAGCAAATCGATTACAGCAATCCCGCAGCGCAGTTCATTGCGTCGCTCGGCAATAGGGACCCCGCCAAAAACGCTTGTCTCGCGGATTCTTGACAATCCAACAAAAGCGAACTGGCCGTGAAAGGCAAGGCCTCGCGTGTAGCCTGGTACGGTTTCGACGGATTGATAATTCCCGGATTGCTGATCGACATAACCAAAACTTCCGCGGCCCGAATCAAGCACCCAAAGTCTGTCTTGGTACACTCGCGGAGAATGCGGCATAGCAAAACCGCGAGCGATGGTCTCGCCCGAAGGTATGTCCATGACGACGCCACTTGTCGCTTTCGTCGGTCGCCAGCCTGCAGGTTCGTTTGTCTCGGCCATGGCTGTCACAAACCGCGGCACGCCGTGTTCCATGGCGAGCCCGTTAAGGTGGCAGCGGTCTTGATCGATCAACTGCGAAATGAACCGCGGACGCCATCGAGGAACGAAACTGTACTCTTCGTGGAGTGTGCATAGGCAAGAAAAAAGCGTATTCACAACCCATAGACCTTCGTGTCCCCAAGCTAGATCATGACCATGGATCGAGCCCGTGTAGGCACTGGTCTTGGGGACGAAGCATCCATTATGGAAATGCGGCTCACGCGGCGGTTGTACCGTTTGATGAGCCTCCGCTAGAAAGTGAACTTGTCGACGCGTCCCAACCGCGATGCGATCCGGTCGAACCGCAATCCCCATCGGTTGGTCATAGTCTAAGAACGAAATTTTTAATTGGCCATCGTGAACACCCAGTACCATCAATTTGCCAGCTTGATAGGTCGTGATCACAAGCGAAGCATTAAGGTGCGTCAAAATTTCAGCGAGTATTGGCGTGTACTCAAATTTAACTTCAAGCATCGAAGGCTTAATTACGCCATCATCATCGTCGCTCGCATCGCTTGACATGGAATGCTGATTCATGACGGATTCCTTCGTGGAACGATATTTCTCAAGTTGGGTAGCGGGGTTTTTTACCGACTGGCCTATTCTAATCGGTAAGTTCGATTGCGGGGCAAGGTCATGCCAAGTTTTTGTTATGTGGCAAATGAAGTTCGCCAGCACTTTCTAGCCGATAGATTATCGCTCGTGACCGACGGAAATGAACCACTAACTTTCATCAAGAAAACATTATTCACTGTGTCTGCTAAGCATTAATGTTGTTAGCGCAAGGACTCGGTCGCTACGGTTCCGACAGTCATCTTTCAGATCGCGTTGGTCTTATATCCTTGCAATCCGAAAACGAATCGGAAACGCTGCACCATCGCCCGTCTAATCTACGCTCTTCAGTCACGCCTATCTCATCAATCATCTGGACGTGATGAGTTCAACCGAATCTTACTCCGGCACGCAGCCCAAATACAGTTAGCCGAACACGACCGAGCAATTCATAGTGAATGCCTTTAAGGAATCGAAACGATAAAGCACGCGTCATTCAATTACGGCAAAGTAGTAGTCGACGACCGTAATAACGCGAATGATTCGCTTTCTGCTCTTCGGTTCTCAGGCGACAGGAACGGAAAAGGCTTTGCCCGCAAAGAAAGAATTGTTGCGTTAACAAAGCAGCCATCCAAGCTACATACATCATTACCTCCTCGGATTTCACACTAGTAAAAAATCCCGCTCTGCTGTCGCGAATATCGCCCCGGATGATGTTATAGGCAATCCATTTGGGTTGCATGCTTCGAAAAAAATTTGTTGGGCTACATAATATTTTAATGTGCCGATTTCCGCTTAGGAACAGTCCCGAAATAATTTCCGTGTTTGGAGCATTGGTGTCATTCCCGCGCAGGCGGGAATCCAGCGCAATTGATCCTGGATTGCCGCCTGCGCGTCAATGACGTGCAACTCGGTGCGCTGGATCGACATCACGATCAAGTTTCATTAT
>JANMGV010000095.1:0-11244 GCA_031374825.1 Pirellulaceae bacterium | reverse complement strand
CCTTCTCCCCGAAGACGGGGAGAAGGGAGCGAGGTCTCAGTGGAACTCTACCTAGGTTGGATTAATTTGTTCTTTAGAATTCCAAAGACGGGGCGAAGGGAGCGAGTTCTCAGTGGAGCTCAGCCTAAGTTGGATTAATTTGTTCTTTAAAATTCCGAAGACGGGGAGAAGGGAGCGAGTTCTCAGTGGAACAAAACTGGCTCGCATAAACTCGCGTGAAATGTTCAGCATTGCTATTTGTCGCACAGCCCAGGCGGTGTGTCACTTTTTCAAAGCGCGTTCGAGAACGTTCTTGGTGATTCGCTGGACGCGAGTATCGGGTCCGTGGGGGCGGCTCCAGTGGGACCAGGGTAAAGTGTGACCTGGAGGCGACGAGAGACCTTGAACCCAGAAGATACTTGACGCATTGAAAACGACGTTGTCTTTGGGTCCTTCATACACGGTCGCGGTCCATTGTTGCGGTGTTTCGCCTCCCACCCAAGCCGTTCCTGATCCAACAATTTCCAAACCAGGAATACGTGCAGGATCACCGTGGTACTCCCAGCCAATCAAACCAGGGATCTTGTCGCCGTTCTTCATACCGGTTCCTTCGAAAATCCAGTGTTTCGAATTCGTGCACACCCAGTCACCGCCACCGTTAACGGGCTCAACGTTTCGGGCTCCGATTAAAAAGCCTTCGTCGGGTCCGTGCTCGGGAAAGGGACCGTGGGTTTTTAATCTTTCAAGAGCAATAGGTCGGTCGCCTCCGTACGGCCCCCCCCGGAACATGATTCGGTTTTGGCGATTGTCCATACTAGCTCGCATCGGCGTGACCCAGCAGACACTGTTTCCGGAAAGGAACATTAGGTTAACGCCTTGATCTCGCATTGTCTCGACGCTTCGAAATTGCCGGATGTCCCAATATTCGTCATGCCCCACGCTAATAAACATACGGCTCTTAAGTCCACGATCTGGAGTGATCATGTCGCTGTTACAAACATAGGAAACGTTGTAGCCATTTTGCTCAAGCCAGTATGCGAGTGGAAACTCAAGCGGCAAATATTCGCCTGCACCGACAGTCAACGGGTCATTCACGACGCTATCAAACTGTGCTTCGCGGCCATACGGACGGTCGAAACTGACGTCGGCCCACGGGCCTTGGTTGCCTTTGGGATGCGTGTACACAGAGTAATGACTTGGCCATTGATTGTAAGCTTGCCAAGTGTTATCCGAGCACTGAAACAAAACGTCACACGGTCTGTCATCGGTCACAACAAAAATGACGTAGCTTTGCCAATAGGGTTCGGACGCGGACTCTGGAATCGTCGTCATTCTTCCCAAGTACACTCCGCTCAACCAATCATCAGGAATGGTCAAACTGGTCGTTGTCGTCCATTGGCATTCGTGCAAATCCTTCTCACCGGGGGTTGGAGTCTCTTGCGTCATTGCTTTCAGCGGGCCAATCGTCTTCATCAATCGAGCGCCTGCGCCGCCGTAGTAGCCGGTGCGAAAAATTTCTAAATTGAAAGCGCGAGCGGGCTTCGCGGAGACTTTTATGTCGATTGCCTCGCCAGCTCGAACACTTTGACGCGAACAGTAGCCTTCGATCCAAGGCGATCGATACTTGTCGCCATCCACACGAACGCGCGTAAGTTGCCAGTCGTTCGAGCCAGGCAATGCATTCTCAGCAATGATGGGATTGGATTTTGAGTCATCACAACAAGCGAATTGCGAAAACGAAATCAAGGCGAACGCGGCTAGTGCGGCAATCAAAAGGATACGCATCGAACTTCTCCAGAAATGGATGATAACGGCGGCAAGGGACGGTTGGTCTGAATGAAAAAAGGGGCTTTGAAGGCGATTGTTGAACGGTTGTGTTCACTAAAATGGGATGGCAAGGTGAGTTGGCAGGAAATCGTATTATAGTAATGCGGCCCGTCAGTGTTGGCTTTTACTCCGCAAAAATAACGCTGATGCTTTCGCGGATCGGAATCCAGTGTTCAATCCTTAAAGCGAAACAGGAGTTGTTACTGGCGCTGTAGATAGGCAATTAAATCGCGTATTTCATTTTCTCCCAACGGTTCGAGAAGTCCAAGTGGCATGATCGACACGTTCGATTTCTTTCGTGCTTCGATTTCATTCTGTGGAAGGACTAGCCGTTCGTTCACGGTTTGGATCGTTAGAGTATCTAAGTCTTCTGTTTCGATCAGTCCCGTGATGACGCGATCATCGGTGGTTTGAACGATTTCCATTTGATAGTCTTTGGCGACGGATGCATTCGGGTCGATGATATTTTCTAGCATGTAATCGAGGTTCATTCGCTGGGAGCCGGTAATATCTGGACCGATCTTGCCACCTTCGCCAAAGAGTTTATGGCAGTTAGCGCAGAGTTTTTTGAATGACTGTTCTCCGCGATTCTTATCCGCTTGAGCGAGATTGTCACCCGTTAACCATTTCTTGATCGATGCAATTTTCTTAACAGTATCTTGCGGCGTCGAACGCACTTCTCCCCAGCACCGCAAAAGTTTTTCATTAAGTACTTTGTTATCCAGCGCGCGAATTTGCCGGGCAGTAAAGGCTGTAACCGCTTGGGCCGGGATTCGGCCGGATTCGATCGCTTCCAGCAAAGCAGTGGCCCACTGTTCGCGAGCTGCAAGTGAACTCTGTGCTTGCTGCTGATCCGGCTCGCTCATCGAATCGTAGACTTTGAGAATTTCGACGGCTGTATTGGGATGATTGTAAGCAGCAAGTCCTCGCAACACAGAAGAACGAACGGCTTCGTCCCTCAGCAATGCGATCAAATCCGAGTCGAAGTCCTTGAGACGTTTGGTAACAAGTGCATCAATTGCTGTCGAACGATCGGCCGAGGACCGCGAAGAATCCAGTGCAAGTTCACGTAAATTGGCCAGGGCAGTGGGGTCGTTGAAGACGGCGGCAAGCTGTATTGCGAGCGATCGAACTCTCGCGTCGGAACTTTCAGAAAGGCGAGCAAATGCTGGCTGCCAACTTGCGGGCATATCGGCCTTCGGCTTTCCCTCAAGGCCTTGCAGGACGCCGGTCAGGATGTCGAACGCTACGGCATCGGTCGCTACTGCCATTTGCTGAAAAAGCAAATTGAGTCCTTCGCTTGACTCCGCATGAACAGCAATTCGTCTTGCCATATTGATTCGAACACGAGGGATTTGTGCGGCTAGGCAAATGTTCACGAACTTTCCCAAGTCGGTATCGACAAGCGGTTCGCAACCGTACCAAATCATCAAGGGCAAGTTTTGGTCTGAACTGTCTTCTGCGTGCTGGGCAAGTTCCCAAGCCAACTGCCAACGATCATTGTGTGCGATGCGTTGCAGCGCGATCGCGAGACTGAGACGCACCAGCGGGGATGGGTCCGATTTGGCCAATTCAACGAAAAGTCGCAGTGTTTCCTTAGTTGGTTGAGATAAGTCGCACAGTAGCGTGATCGCCCAAGAACGCAGGTCCTCGTTTGCGTGATTCAAGACTTGATGAAGGAACGGTTCATCGACGCCACCGCAAACATACATTGCCCAGAGCGCGCGAAGCTGCTTTGGAACGTCGCTTTCTTTGGAAAACATTTCTCCCAAGCGAGCTTTCACGGCCGTCATGTCGGCACCTTTCGCCGCGCGTTCATACAGTAAGCGTCGCGCATGACGCACTTTCCATTCATTGGAGTCCATTTGCAGTTCCGTGAGCTCTGAATCAGAACACGCCGCCAAGTCGACTCGAGGCAGCTTGTCTGAGCCGTAGGTCAACCGGAAGATACGGCCCGTTTGTCGCTGTGTGTTTTGAACGCTATGGCATTCGCCTGTGTCCGACCAATCGCTGAGATAAATTTCCCCGGAAGGGCCGTAGGTCAGTGTGACGCCCATGAACCATGGGTCCCGTGAACGCATCAGATCGGGACCGTGAGAGGCGACGTAGCCTGAACCTTGGCGTCGTAGAATATCGTTATTGATCCGTTTCCCATGGATGTTGTTGGTGAACAAAGTATTGCGATAGGACTTGGGCAGACTATCGCCCAAATAAATCATGGTCCCGCAGTGGGCATGTCCCCCACCCGCCGCGTCCTCTTCGGCTGATCCCAAACCGCCGCGTGCGGTGCTTAGTCCAACAAAATGCAAGTGGTCCGCGATCGTATCGATGCGCTGGTATGCGTGCTGGCTGCTGGCTCGACCTCGCCACGGTTCGTAATGAGCACCTTGGATGACTTGGAAAAGATGTGGATTCACGCAGTTGTTGACGAACGCGTGACCGACATCGTTCCAATCGATGCCCCATGGGTTGGTCGTGCCGTCTGCGTAAGGTTCCCACGTGTGTTTGACTGGGTGATAGCGATAAACTCCTCCGTCGAAACGGACACGTTGGTCGGCTGGGGTTTCAGGTTTCCCGATCATCGACCAATTCGTTCTACCATGCGTTCCGTAAAGCCAACCGTCTGGACCCCAAGCAAACCCGTTCGCCAGATTATGTGCGTTGTCGTGATTTCCGAATCCGTCGAGCAGGACTTGGGGTTCCGAGTCGGGGCGATCGTCGTGGTCGCGATCAGGAATGAAGTAGAAGAACGGCGGCGACATAACCCACGCACCGCCGAAGCCGACTTCGATTCCCGTGACGTAATTCAGACCTTCGTAGAACACCGTCCGTTTGTCGTGTCGTCCGTCGCCGTCGGAATCTTCGAGAATGATGATGCGGTCACCGGCTTTTGTACCGTGAACAGGATAGTTGTAAGCTTCGGCGACCCACAGTCGCCCACGATCATCCAAGCAGAACCCGATAGGCTGCATGACATCGGGCTCGCCAGCGAACAACGTCGCATGGAAGCCATCGGGAAGCGTCATCGTGGCGGCGGCTTGGATGGCTGGCAGGGGAGCATCTAATTCATCCGCAATGACCAGTTGCGGTAGCAATTGCAGAGTTGCAATGAGAATAATTGTTCGAATTAGCTGGGCACGCACCAACAGTGCATGGCAGTTTAAAGCGTCGTCAATGCGGGTTCGAAAATGCATTTGGTACGATTTCTGATTCAAAGTGATAGGTAAAGGATTTTGCCTAATTCAGAACTTTCATGACTTGGACTTAGGTATCGCACAACAATAAGTTACCATTTTAGCGGAACGGCGCGAGCCGTCCGGTGCAGCAAACCGGAGGGCTCGCGCCCAGCCGCTACGATTCCAAGTCGGTAACGTATCGTTGTGCAACGCCTTAGACCGACCTCATCATGTAGAACGCAGCGGAAATAATCGCAACGAGCATGACCAGAAGAAGGAACGCGAGACACAAAAGACTAACCCAGGCATGAAAGTGCTGGAAAGTCGTCATGTTCTCGCGAACGAGCCCCGCTCGATATTCGCGAATCGCGGCGCGCAACGCACGAAAGAGCCGTGTTCCAAAAGGCAGATAGCGGACTTCGCGATTCGGCGGCTCGTAGGGGTTTGTCATGTTGTTTGCAGTATCTGCAATTTCGACTTACAAAGAACTTTGGCTAAGTTACTGACGACGTGCTACAACGATTCGTGTAACGCCACCTAATCGAAAATGATCTCCCGAGCGATAGGGTTCGGCTTGGCGAATCAAATCTTCTTCCCAGGCTTGTTGGACGCTTTGCGGTAAATTTACCAGCAACCGATTCATCCCGAAAGCTCGAGTCCAGGCGACAAGCTCATCGCCAGTCGCGGCTTCCATGACAGAGGTTTCTTGCTCCTCGCAGTGTGTGACCGCGAACCCTGCGGTTTCCAGATCGCAGCGAAGTCGATCTTCGCTGGCATAGTAAAACGTGCCGGGGACTCGAAAATCAATCGCCGGAAATTCGTGGTACTGTGCGAGGACGCTTCGTGGAAACGAGAAGTACGATACGCGTTCTGGTTCCACCCAAACCGCTGCGACCAAAACGCCTCCAGGAAGCAATGCATCGTGGGCTGACACGAGTGCCGAGATCGGTGAATCGAGATACATCAATCCCCAACGTGACAGTACGACATCAGAGTTTTCAGGCGGGACACTTTCCAGCGTTTCCACATTGCATTCGCGCAGCTCTAAATTGTTTAGGCCTTCGCGATCTGCTCTTTCGCGAGCCATTTGCAACATGTCTTTGGCGATGTCGACGCCCAACACCGACCCGGTAGGTCCAACGCGATGAGCCGCGCGAATGGCAGGCTCGCCTCGTCCAGTTGCCAGATCCAAGACACGCATACCGGCGCGAACGACAGCTAGATCAAGCATTCGTTCACTAACCGAAGCCGTCAATCGAACTTCATCGGAGTCATACCTGCGCCAAATTTCTTCAGTAGAAGCCATGGATCGTATTGCTTTGCGAGGAAACAGGCACGAAGTGTAGGAAGTAGAGGCCGCGAAGCCGCCAAGAAGATTCTCGGATTATTTCACCCGTTGATAAGCCGTTTCAACGCCTTTGGCTTCGGGGCCCTCGGGTGTGATGTTGTATGCCGTGATCGTCAGATGATCGTCGTCGATGAAATCGAATTCGGTTCGCCAACCCCATTTGGGTTGACCATTGCCGACGTCGTAGTCTCCTCGGACCTTAAATCCGCGTGTGGACTGCTCTCCCTTTGAAAACAGGATAGCGTAGTTCATATGAAAATCGTCGACCCATGACGTCTCGAATAACTTGGTAACCGAATTGAACGCAATGAGTTCCTCGCCGTGACGCGGTTTCTTTTGCATCGAGCCAGTATAAGTATGCCGAACGAAGCGGCCTCCAAAAACTTCAGTAAACTCGCCAGCAACTGACGATTCATCCGCCAATTTGTCTGGCTCGAACCAAGTCTTGCAGTTGCCTTCCCATTTTCCGATTAGCTTTTTGAACATCTCTTTAGGCGACATTTTTGAGACCTGCTGGTTAGTGGTGTACTCGGTCTTTGGTTTTTGAGCATGTACGGGAATACAAAGTGTTACGACCATGGCAGAAATAATAAACGACTTGAGCTGGATTCTGGTTTGCAGATTCATAGTGGTGCTTTCGGAGTTAACGGATGGTTTTGTGGGGTTGTGGATTGGCTCCGTGTTTCATTATTCTGCCGCCCAACCCAAAGGAAATTGTACAGTGGCGGCTTAATAATTCTCAACGTTGTATCGAGTGAAGTTCAAAATAAAACCGCTCAACGGTAGTAGGTAACAGCCGGTATGTTCTCCAAGCGATGAAGGAATCTTAGTGGGAAGATTCCCCGGACCGCAGGCAACGGGCAATCCGTCCTTCGCATTTTGGATTACTCATCAAAAACCCCGATGCTCGTCATTGTGTTAAAAAGGGCGTGAACACCGAGCCAGACCTGCAACTTTCGAAAATCAGTAGTCATTTTTCGTTCGAGCCTGAATCCAACGAAGCGCTGTTCTGTGTACAATACGATCTCCCCTTACTTTTCGTGGTCTTTGCGACCTGAAACTTTTGTCCTGCCATTTTATTGAGGTTGATCACTGATGACCTGCCACGTTTCAAAATTCCTCTTGTCCATTGCGGCTGTTGCGATGCTGATGACCATGAATCATCCCGTCGTCCAAGCGGCCACGCGAATCGTCTTTATTGCTGGCAATCCGAGTCACGATTATGGCTCGCACGAACATTATGCTGGCTGCCGTATTTTGGCCGACACAATCCAAAAGGCTATGCCGGATGTTAAATGCGAGATCATCCGAAACGGTTGGCCGCAAGATGATTCGGTGCTTGACGGGGCAGCGACTATCGTTATCTACAGCGACGGAGGCGGCGGTCATCCAGCCGTAGCTCATTTGGATCGCTTGGGTGAGTTAATGAAGAAAGGCGTAGGCTTGGTATGTCTACACTACGCTGTCGAAGTTCCCAAGGGCGAGCCAGGCGATCGATTCCTCGATTGGCTTGGCGGTTACTTTGAAGTCAACTGGTCGGTCAACCCGCACTGGACGGCGGACTTTGCAAAACTACCAGCTCACCCGATAGCTTTGGGCGTGACGCCATTCAAAGCCAACGATGAATGGTACTTTCACATGCGGTTCCGTCCGAACATGCAAGGCGTCACTCCGATCTTGTCAGCGGTCGCTCCCGAGTCAACTATGGACCGGCCTGATGGATCACATAGCGGAAATCCGGATGTACGCAAATCAGTCGCAAAGCACGAGCCACAGCATACGGCTTGGGCGTTCGAGCGAGCCGACGGCGGACGATCGTTCGGTTATACGGGTGGGCATTTTCATTGGAACTGGGGTCGCCCAGAAATGTCTCGATTGGTCTCCAATGCGATCGCGTGGAGCGCAAAATTAGAAGTTCCCACGACTGGCGTCAAAGCTCCGGCACTCGATGTAAAGTCTCTCCAAGCGAATCAAGATGAAGAAGTTCCCGGACAGTTTTCTGCAGAGCGGATTCAAAAGGAATTCTTGCTAATTGCAGCACCGGCCGACAAAGTTTCCGCGAATGCCAAGCCCGGCAGAAAACTGTATAGTTCGCCAGTCGTAACCGCAAAGACACCTGGCCACAAAGTCGACGCAACGGTTGACGTTCGGGGTGTCAAGAAATTGTTCTTGGTAGTCAACGATGGCGGCGATGGCTTTGGTTGCGACTGGGCTGATTGGGTTAATCCGAAATTGGTTGGGGCAAGCGGCGAAAAGAAATTAACGGATTTGGCTTGGAAAAAAGCGAATTCGCAATGGGGAAATGTTTCTAAGAACAAGAATGCAAATGGTCAGCCGATTTCGGTGGCTGGACAACCTGTGGCTGACGGGATCGGAACGCACGCCAACAGCGTTATTGAGTACGAATTGACTGAAGGATACGACAAATTGGTCGTAACCTGTGCCTTAGATAACGGGGGTACGTCACAGAACAATGGTCAAGCAACTTCTGTGCAGTTTGAAGTTTATGCTGACGCGGCTCCCGCATCCGTGGGAAGTTCGCAGGATGCGTCTGAGGTTCGCAAAGCTGAGAACGCCGTTGCAGGTTTGACAGTACATGAAGGTGTCGAAGTGCAATTGGCTGCTTCGGAGCCGACGCTCAAAAGCTTAACGAATATCGACGTCGATCATCGCGGGCGAGTGTGGGCTTGCGAAGTCGTCAATTACCGCAGGCACAATGGCGAACGACCCGAAGGTGACCGCATTCTTATTCTCGAAGATACCAATCAAGACGGAGTAATGGACGAATCGAAAGTTTACTATCAAGGTCGCGATGTCGATTCCGCGATGGGGATTTGCGTCCTTGGTGACAAAGTCATCGTGAGTGCATCGCCAAATATTTGGTTGTTTACGGACACGAACGGTGACGATGTTCCCGATAAAAAAGAACTGATGTTCACCAAGACGGGTATTCCCCAGCACGACCACTCAGCCCACAGTTTCTTGTTTGGTCCTGACGGAAAACTGTATTGGAATTTTGGCAACGAAGGGAAAGCCATTCATGACGCCAAAGGTAACCCGGTCAAAGATCGTTGGGGCCGTGAGATCAACGCTTCGGGTAAACCATATCGGCAAGGCATGGTATTCCGTTGCAACATCGATGGCAGCGACATGGAAGTGTTAGGCCACAATTTCCGCAACAATTACGAGGTGACTATCGATTCCTTTGGGACGCTATGGCAATCGGATAACGATGACGACGGCAATAAGGCGACTCGTATCAATTTCGTTATGGAGTTTGGCAACTATGGTTACACCGACGAATTTACGGGTGCTGGTTGGCAAGCTGAACGATCGGGTTGGGAAGCTGAGATTCCGAATCGACATTGGCACTTGAACGATCCTGGTGTTGTCCCCACGACATTGATCACCGGCGCAGGTTCCCCAACGGGCATCATGGTTTACGAAGGAACATTACTGCCTAAAGTCTTCCAAAACCAAGTGATTCACTGTGATGCAGGTCCGAATGTCGTGCGCGCTTATCCGGCTGCGGCCGACGGGGCAGGGTACTCGGCGAAGATTGAGAATATCATCGTTGGCGAGAAAGACCGTTGGTTCCGTCCAGCGGATGTTTGTACCGCGCCGGATGGGTCGCTATTTGTTAGCGATTGGTACGATCCAGGGGTCGGTGGGCACAACATGGAAGACATGGAGCGAGGCCGCTTGTTCCGCATAGCTCCGGCGAACACCAAGTACACAGTTCCGAAATTTGATTTGAGTACTGCCGAAGGTGCTATCGCAGCCTTCCAGAACCCTTGCCTGTCCGTGCGTTACTTGGCTTGGGAAGCTTTGATGAAGATGGACGCCAACGCGAAACCTGCGGTTGAGAAATTGCTGACAAGTTCCGATCCGCGATTGCGTGCACGTGCAATTTGGCTGCTGGGAAAGCTACCTTCGGGCGGAGTCGATTACGCGAGGAAAGCGATGAAAGATATGGATGCCGACGTTCGAGCAACTGGCATTCGGCTTGCTCGTCAATTAAAGGTCGCAACCAAAGATTACGTCGGGCCAATGACCAGCGATGCGAACCCGGTCGTGTTGCGCGAGTTGGCCGTAGCATTGCATGAAGACACATCGCCAGAAATGCCAGCTTTGTGGGCCAAGCTTGCAGAACGCTACGACGGCAAGGACCGCTGGTACCTCGAAGCGTTAGGAGTCGGCGCTACGAATCGCTGGGACGAATGCCTCGATGCCTATGTGAGCTTGGTTGGCGACAAGTGGATGAGTCCAGCAGGCGAGAATATCGTTTGGCGAAGTCGCTCCAAGAAAACGGCTTCGCTCCTCGTAAAGATGCTTAAGAAGGAAAATGTCACCGAAGAGCAAACCAATCGTTTGCTGCGGTCTTTGGATTTCTTGGGCGAAGATCAAAAGAAATCCGCACTCGAGTCCTTACTAGACTCCGGTTCGGAGTGATCGATTGTCCGTGGTGCTTTGGCATGTAAACTTATATGTTAAGGCGTCAACAGTAGTTTTCTTTCGCGTTGCGGCGATTCTGCCCAACGCGATTTGCATTGAATGGGCAATGAGTAAGCAGATGATAAATCGCACACGAAATAATGTAGTTAACGGCCAATTGGACTCATTCCTTTTCTATTATTTCTCTTCCCCCCCCTCGCCCAAGTCGCTATCGCGACAGACCTTGACATTCTCTTTCCCCCCCTCGCCCAAGTCTTTATCTCGGGATCTCTACGTTATCTCTTTCCCCCCCTCGCCCAAGTATTCTTGGGAGAGGGGGTCGGGGGGTGAGGGCTGGAGTCACTCACAGTGCTGGGGGGGGGGGGGGGGGGGGGCGGGGCCCCCGGCGGGGGCGCGGGAGGGGAGGGGGCCGAGTGGCGCGAAACCAGCGGGAAAAGAAAGAAACAAAAAAACACAAAA
>JANMGV010000055.1:0-2966 GCA_031374825.1 Pirellulaceae bacterium | reverse complement strand
TATGTCGGAACACTTTTCGTGTGGTTTGATCGACCTGCAAAAGGGGGCGTGTGAGTCAATAGCACAATCTTCGCGAGACGTTTGCATCCTAAGTTACGCACAGCTAATATGTTTTGAATTTCCGGACAGACACTAGCTACCGGATTTCGTCTGATTCGGAGAGGACTGTCTCCAAAAGTTGATCCAACGCTAATGAACAAGCGGATTCACGAATGGAAGCTTGTTGAACTGGACTGCAGTTCCGGAAAATACCGCGGAAGTCTCGGCGACTTCGGTGGCTTCCCTTATCGATCCAAATTAGCTTGGAAAGTGCCGCATCGATTCGAGAAACGATCGGCAGATAGACTCCCGCAAAAAGCTCGGCCGACTCCGAACGACCCAATTCGCCGGGGATCAATTCTCGCGGATAAATATCGAGCTTTAGAGACTCTTTCGTGTCAAGCAACTGAAACATATCCCCGTTTAAGACACCACGCCGCATCACATCTTCCGTGTATAGGAAGTCCGATTTGCTGATCGCGTCAACCAAGTTATCGAGCCGTTTCTTGGTAACCTCGGGTGAAACAACAATATCAATGTCTTGAGTTAACCGAGGTTCGCCATACGCCGAACTGATTGATCCACCCGTGATGTGGAAAGGGATTTCGAGCTGCCGTAAGATCGAGACGAACTGCATGACAGTGCGCTGAAAAGCTTCAACCGGGAACATTGGTTAAATGACCTTGAATCATGGCTACGACAGCGGGTTCCGACTCATAAAGCTTCAGTGCGACATGCCACTTTAGTTGTTCATGCGTAAGCTCAGGGGATTGCTGGCGGATTCGAGAAGCCATCTGCTGGCGTGTCCAAGCAAGCATTGCAGCCGACCGCTCGACCTTTTCCCTAATCGACATGGCATCCACGCGTCGCTGGTATTCGATATCGATTTCTGTTGGTTGCATGATCTTCGCTTTGTCTGATTCCATTGTGGTCGCGTACATTAATCAATCTAATCGATGACATCGGTAATGGGAACTGCAAGGTTACCTTTCCAATAACAACGTTAGCAACCTTGCACCGTTTTATTGGTAACGGAAGTTCTATGCTTATGTCATTCGCCATCGAAGCAAGAGAGCCACTAAGTAAACTAGCATTTCTTTTGTGGATCGTCACAAAAATCTCAAACGGATGATGCCTTGGCTCTGAGCGAGAATATTGGCTCTTTGATTTTCGGCAATTGCAGTGCACCGTCGCGATGGGCGCAGAAGAGGGCGAAGCGATTTCCGTGTCGCTCACGGTGTGTGGCTAAGGCGACTTCGGGTGAATTGTTGTGCGCCGACAAATGCCCCAAGCATGCCCACTGCAGTTGATTTGCTTCGCAAGCGTCCAGAAGCTCGGCAGCTTCTTTGTTCGAGATGTGTCCACGCTTTCCTGAAATGCGATCTTTCAGGTATTGGGGATAAGGTCCGAAACGTAGCATATCGTCATCGTAGTTGCTTTCGATGAGTACAGCGTCAAGCGTTCCGATGACTTTTTGAAGCCCGCTGAAGACATGCCCTAAGTCCGTAAACAAACCGAATCGCTGTCCGGACTCGACATCTTCGATCACGAAACACACACCTTCCATTGCATCGTGAGGTGTTCTCAATGTCTCGATGCGCAGCGATCCAATTTGAAACGGTTTACCCGACACGAAATAATTCGGACTACCAATGCAGCCCGTCGATGGCTTTGCTCGGGTCGCGTTCCAAGTTCGCAAATTGGCGTAGACAGGTAATCCGAATTTACGGTGAAACGCGCCGACGCCACATATGTGATCGGAGTGTTCGTGTGAAAGAACCAATGCATTGCAATCGCGAATATCGTAGCCAAAATCGGCTAAACGCGACTCGGCATTGTTACTGCTGATGCCTGCATCAAAAAGTAATCGCGTATCGCCACTCCGCACGAAAACGCAGTTGCCGGCACTTCCAGATTGCAATGTGATGACTTCCATGTGAGAAGTGTAGTGGGTCCAACAGCAAAGTGAAAGTACGGATAATAAGCAACACCTTATCGCACTTTAACAAGCTACCAGCAATCCATCTTCAACAACAAGTTCAACCGTCTGCGGATTAGATTTAAACTTGTTCAACTCACCGCGCAGAATCGTTACATCAGATGGGGCAACGATGCCGAGCGAAATTCGGTTTCCTTGTATCTTCACGATTTGGACAGTGATGTTGCCATCGATAACCAACTTGTCACCAACTTTGCGACTTAGAACTAGCATTTTGATTCTTCCGTGAGTTCGATTGCTGCGGCAGTGCGGGAATTGTTGGTCTGCCGCGTCCCAACACAATCATTATCAGCTGGGCATGTGACAACTTAGGTCAATACTCAAGTGAATTCGAAATTATTAGACGATTAAGATTTTCAGTAACCGCTGTCATCCACTAAATCTCGAAGAGGTACTTTGGCAAGCGTCGCGCCATTGGGAAATTGAAGCGTCGCGGTTTCACCGTCGACGGAGACTAGAATCGCCCTTTGGCCTCGGACGTAGCGATTGCTGAGTGGAACTTCCTGTCCAATTCGAGACCTAATAGCGTTGAGTTGATCTTCGGCTTCCCTGCGAAAGTCGATTTCCTTCGGTTTCTTTGACATGGCATGTACTCCTTTGCCACGAGTTTCTCGATGGCGATGACACGTTTGGTCAATTGCCATTCACGCCTAATTGTTGTGATAGCATTGCAAGATGAGTTTCATTCGGAACTACCCGCGACGCGTTCGGGCCGAGTCGAAGCAGGAGTCTGATCAAATTCAGATACGAGGTGTGCGTGGCTGCAAATTGGCCACACCGATCGTGGTTCGGAATGGCATCACAAGGTTTCATTTGACTGTCCCGCGAACCAGACCCAATGATCTGCAGCTTTGGATAAGCGGCGAGGAGATTCGCTGCAGTTTCGACATGGGTAATGTTTTCCAGCTCGAAGGAATCTGGAGGGCTG
>JANMGV010000045.1:0-2202 GCA_031374825.1 Pirellulaceae bacterium | reverse complement strand
GCCAGCCCTCACATCATATCGTTGCATCAGTTCCTTCAATGTCCAGCGTTTCCCTTTGTCATGTAACGATTCGATGATGATAACCATGTCCTCCCATTCTTCCATTTGTGTTTCGATGGCTTCGCGGATGAGACTGCTTTTCGGACGTCTCAATGTCTGCGAAATCAAATTTATCTTTTGTTCGAGATCGTTTCCCAGCCGAATACCAACCATAATGTCCTCCATGTGTAACATGCAACACATCCTACGCTTGAGCGCAACAGTTTTG
The DNA here is from genome assembly GCA_031374825.1 of Pirellulaceae bacterium. Classification (GTDB taxonomy): domain Bacteria; phylum Planctomycetota; class Planctomycetia; order Pirellulales; family Pirellulaceae; genus JANMGV01. The sequence goes on along the minus strand of JANMGV010000045.1, from coordinate 1,934 downwards.
TCAGAGAGTGGAAACCGGAGCCATCTCACACGGTCGGAACTAGCTCGAATTCAATGTAGACGGTCGTAATTAGTGGTCTCCGCAAAAGTCCCCGGGGACTCAGACCTTTTGCCTCGCACATTCAAAACCGTATAGACTTGGATATTGAAAGCTGACGTCGTTCGTTACACCGATATCCGTTCGACAATATTCCGCGTGACTTGGCGTTGTCGCCGATCATAAAGTCGCGTCACGCGAGCATCGGAATGGCCAAGCAGGTATTGAACATCTTCCAACGGTGTACCTTGAAGCAAGAGATTGGTTGCCGTACAGCTTCTAAAACAATGGGGCGATAGGTTCTTGGGTAGTCCTGCGATCTTTAGTCGACGTTTTACCAATCGACAAATATCTACACCCGAAATTCCATTTTCCGAATAGGTTCCCTTTCGCGTCATACTCCGAATCAATGGCGACTCCTTGGGTTGGGCACCGTAACCGAGGATGTCAAGATACTCAAGCAACCAGGTTTCCAAATCATGCCGGACTGGAATGGAACGTTGCTTCCCGCCCTTTTCCCTGAATCGCAGTGAGAACTGATTGCTCTCATCCACAAAATCCCCGATTCGCAGGCTGGCAACTGCGCCAGCCCGCACGGCGGTAAAGATCAGTGTGGCTATGACCGCTTTGTCGCGAATCGCAATGAGCGAACTGGGTTTAATCGAGTTAAGTAGTTGTCTCGCTTGTTCGCTAGTGATTTCCGGCGTTTTGCCTTCCATCACCGTATAGCGTTCAGTTCGGACCGAAAGTGCAGGGTTGAGCAAGCATACATGGCGGAGTACCAAGACATCGAAGAATCCTCTGATGGCCGACATGTGCAATTTTTTTGAAGGCATCGATAAACTCAGTTGATCAAAATATCGACCGACCATTCCCGGAGTGATGCTGGCGAGATTGGCTTCCACTGGTTCGACCCACTTCAGAAAAACACGCACTGCATGCACATAGGCGGCGCGTGTATGCTGGTTGCGAATTTGACCTTCAAAGAACTCTTCCCAGGCAAATTGTCCTTGCGCCCCGAGCCGTGCTACGGTGCATGGGAGCTGAACTCTTTTAAGTATCAGCCCAGAGGGCTTATCGAGAATATCAAGTTCCTGTATGGACAATCTGCCTCCTTGCAAATGTAGGCGGCATTGGCGGCCACCGTTTGTTTGAGCGGTTCGTTCCTAGTTCAGCGGTGGCTCTTTGATCAACTGACAAACTATCGATGCCAGCTTTGCTCGCTTCGAAAGTTCCTCGTCGAACGTTACAAGCGTTGCATCAAGTCTTTTGCAAAGCGCCAAATATAGGCAATCAAACAAGTGGTGCTTGTGCTTCAACCCAAGACTTATTGCATCGCCCAGTAGCTCATTGTCATCGACAGTGACAATCGCTCGGTCGTCAAGCTGAGACAGCCATTTTCCGCAGCGAAGCTCTGCTTCGGTGACCGTGGACCGCTTGTCGCGGACGCAACGAATGATAGCAGCCAATACTTCCAATCGAATAATGGAAGGAGCAATGAGTATTTCCTGAGTTAAAAGCAACTCTTGAGCAATAGCTTCGCCAGGCTCCGGCACGAACCATTTTACGACAACATTGGCGTCAACTACTTTCACACAAGCCCTTCACGCATCTCGCGAATATAGGCGACGCTACTGGGGAAGACGCCGTATTTCTCGCGAAGCTCGTTTCGGTCCTGCTCCAATTCTTGAGCGATGGCTTGCCGCTTGGCCAAAGCTGAATCTGCCAGAATCCTTTTTATTTCAGACTCGAGGGACGTTCGGTTTTTTTTGGCGTTGTGTCGATGGATATCGACAACCCATTCGTCAATGTTGCGGATTCGAAGCTCGGTCACGGCAACGCACCTCCTTGTGGTTATCAATCAACTTTGCCACAACTCGCTATCGAAGTCAACAAAA
>JANMGV010000044.1:0-10065 GCA_031374825.1 Pirellulaceae bacterium | reverse complement strand
CTCGCTATTTAGGAACCACATAATGTTGCTACCTCAACCAGTTAAGTGCGACCTCATACCAAACATGCTGTCGTGGCAAATTTGCAACGACTTTCCAACCTCGCTGCCAGCTTGATCTGCTCAACCGAAGAATTTCTTGTTGAGGGCCGAATTGATGGCGTCCAATTCATGCTGAGCCAAATTCTCAACACGTTTTGAATACCATCGCATGGCAAGATCGGCGGCGATCCGATCCGCTTCCTCCTGCTTTTCCGAGGGCAAAGATTCGTACCAGGTAAGCCCAAGTGCACTTGCGATAAAACCAGCAACACAAACGACCGGAATGAGTGGAAACATTCGGATTTTTCTCCTGCACATGAATAACAAATGGGAACCGACGGACAGGAAACGGCTTCTTGTCGCGCCGCCAACGCATGGCTAATTGATGCCATGTCGATTGCTTTAGGGAAATATACATATCCCATTATCAACAATCAAGAGGCCAGCGAAAAAAATCAGCTTCTTTTTCTTTTGCCTGCGGCGAAGCCTTCGTCGCGCGATGGAGAGGCCATCAATTCAAGCTCGGGGAGTTCGACCGATGTTTGAGATATGGGTTGGTGGCCAGCCGGGCCGCGTTCATGAATGCGAAAGCGCCCTTTCTCCTCGGGATTGTTGCTGTAGCTAGCTACGAGAATAGCCGGGGAACCGTTTACGGATTTAATGCAAAGTCCAAGCATACGCAATTGTTCGGAAGCCCATGCACAAAGCGCCTGCTTGTCAGCGTAGGTTTCATGCGGTCGTGATTGTAATTCCTGATTGAAGAGTGGCGTCAGACGCACTGCCATTCCGTTTTTGAGCCCCGCATATAGCTCAGACAAATTCTCATAGAGTTCCGCATAGCTTTTGGCAGGACAACTCTCAAGAATTTCCTTGATCTGCTTATTCCTTGCAGCACTCGATATCCCATCCTGCATCGTAACCTTACCTGAAGACGATTTGGTCGAGCGATTTTGCTGCAACGGCGATTGATAATCAACAGATTTATCACTTGCGACAAAAATCGCTCGAATGCGAAGTGCTTCCGATGATGTCGAAACAGGCTGCCACTGTCCCACATTATTTAATGCGCTCAAACATGCTCCATAGAAATAATCTTCCAAAGCATCCCACCATCCCTTTGGACCGTTTCCCCTGACCGTCACTTCAAATCGCAAACTCCCAATCGTTCCGCTAGGGCAACCTATTTGTTGATCGTATTTCTTGCGACTATTGATCAATGCGTCGTGAAGCATGCTCAGCTCAGGGCTGCCTTCAATGTCCGAATATTCAAGCTGAGCCTTTCCTTGCAATGCCACTGTAAGCGAATACTTGATTGTCTTTGCAGCCTTGACTGAGCGTTTGACGTTTAACGTCGATTTAACTAGTGCTTTCTTTTTTGCCATTTGATTGGGCTCATTCCCTTTTATGCGTCACCGACGGAAGATAACAACTTACTTAGCACTTCGTGTTCAACAACTGATGCCGACAGCAAACCCACCCACATCGGTACTTCAAAGCAGCGAATGGTTGCGATGCGACCTGAAACTGGATCTATCTCTAAGGTGTTGTTGCAAAATTTGAATTGACCGGAAGAATCTTGCGTGATCGCGACAAGATTCAGATAGCCGTTGACGCCAATCGTATCGCAAGAGGTTCTACGATTTAGTAGCACTGCCGGGGTTTTTCCGCTCGCAAGAATTTCATCGTGTTTACCATCCAAGGCCATGACGAATCGGCGTTCCGAGAAATAGGTCGGGTTATTTGAAATTCCCTCGACAGAAAGCTGCCTGCGGAAAGTAAGGGAGCGGCAACGCTGCTTGTATTGCAGGCCATCATAGGCAAATAACAATCTGTCAGGACGAAAACGCAACCGCGTTAACCCGACGGGTTGCTTAAGTAGTAGTCCGAGTTTGCCGTGACTAGTTTTACAGATTGAACTTGACAGTGTTATTCGAGAATCTTCCCAACAACGCAAATGTTGCGGCCGCTGCATCGTCAATAACGCCACCCATCCGAAAACGATATCCATACGACGTTGATTGAAAAACTTTCGAAACAATGATTGAAGTCCATTTCGTTGACGACCCCAGTCGTGGAAATCGGAGAAACCGTAGATTCTATCTACCTCGTCGAAGAAGTCCTGCCAACAGTCAGCTAGCCGTTGCGCGGATCCCGCACGCATGAAATAGTGATTGACGAAATTACCGCGATTATCGCGAAAGGTCGACACTTCGTCTGACGTGAGAACGACCGCGTGTTGTTCGGCAAAGTCTGTAAGACAATTCTTCGCTCCCAATCGAAGGAGTCGGTCAGAGTCATTCCAAAGAGGAAGTCGCTTGTCTTTGCTCCATTCCCCTGGTCGGTTATTTGCATTCGGCATTTTCCAAAGTAATCTGTTTTCGAGGAATGGTCCGTCTTGTAGTCTCGGAGATTTTTCAAATTATGCCGGTCGGCGTCCATTTGAAGATTTCTTCAATTTTCTGCCGGTAAGCGGTGATGATCTGCTTCGGAGCCTTTCTCACGTACGCTTCTGCGATTATTTTTTTTTCGGGCGGAAGATTCTTCAAATGTTCAATGATATCATCGACTGTTGGTGATTCTTTACAGACCTTAAACCTAGGCTTTAATTTGGTCCAGACCACTGCATCCAAAATGACATGCTCGTCGCCCAATACGAGGTTTTGCATCCACTCATCGATGATGCATTCAACACTATCTTGGGAACGACCAATACGCGACCAGACTCCAATACTGAGTTCCTTGTTTTCCAACTCGATTCCCTCACGTTTGCGAAGACTCTCGACGGCCGCTTCGATTGTATCCGAGGCAGACAAAGCCCAGAGGCATTGCACTGGTTCTGAACCCGGATTAATAACCAGCGTCACTCGCTCGTCTTCATCTTTTGGCGATACACGGGCAAATTCAATCGGCAACATTGGGCCATTTGGATGCCATTCTGAACTGATGAGCAGCTCTCGTTTGTCCCATATCAATGAGCCCCAGCCAATGAACGCGATTTTCATTTTTTCACCCTAATATTCGGCCAATCAATTTGAAGTGAATTCCGTCAAGATTCAATATACCATTGAGCATCGATGAGAATACAATTGCCCACTAGGCCATCATTAAAGCTGCGCGCTCGCGATAATACGATTCACGGCCCACGGTTGGACGCCCATCAATTGGAATTCAAATGCCCAATCTCCTCGAACGCACAATTTCTCAACTTGACATGCTGGTACCTTACCTATCCCTCGCACATCAGGAAGTATTCGATTTAGCAAGTGCCGAATACGACTTGTGGTGCCCAACGCCTGCAAATACTCCCATGCCGAATACATTTCAGGCCTTTACCACTCAATTTGCGCATGCAGGTTTCATATTGGGGTGCTCTTACGTCGATGCGTTTTTGGCCGATCTCCTAAGGGAGTGTTATCGCAGTCATCCAAGGATGTTGCCGGGAAATAAGACTCTGACCTTTGGCGACATCGTTGCTTTCAATGATTACGATTCCGTAGTTACTCGGATGATCGAACACGTGATTCACGAAGTTATGCATAAGGGTTTATTGGACATTGCCAAACACTTCGAAGATAAATTATCAATTCTCTGGCTGGACACCGACCTGCAGGAGTTATTCACGGCATCGCTGATCAGGAATTGCATCATTCATAACAATTCAGTCGCAGACCTCCGACTTGCAGCACGACCTGATTGGAAGGTGGGCGAGCAGATTTCATTGTCCGTCGCGGATGTACACAAATTTGGAATTACGGCGCGCAAGGTAATAAGGCACGTCTTTCAAGAGGCCAACTCTCGACATCTCTCGCGTGTTCCAACGATTTGATTCGACGTTTCGGAAAATGACATCAATAAAGTGTTATCAAACGGTGGGTTTGGCATATTTAACGTCGAAAAGAACTTTTTCACGCAAACCGTGCTTCAACAAGGCAGATTTATCCTTGACGCAGAATTAAGAGGATGTTATCAACTTCGACCCATGAAAACCCGCGAAATCGAAGTAACTTTGACATTAACCGGTGAGGCGTTGGAGCGGCTCAATGCGATGGCCGTTGGTTCGCGACGAACGCATAGTCAGATTCTCAGCCGATTACTAAACGAAGTTGCGAGTTCTGGATCGGTTGAATGCGAACTGATTAACCGACTGCTTTCCGCAGCTGGCTCTTATCTTCCCCCCGTAATGACTCTCGAAGAGCAATCCGAATTCAGAGAGGAAATAATCGACTACTTTTGCACACGAATTGACGTAATCAATTCCAAGGCTAAAACTCGAATTTCACCGAAAAAGCTTGCTGGTCTTCAAGAGCGATTGCGACAACAGGCAAAGGCAAAATGGAATCCGTGAATTGTCAGTCCATTTCGTGAGTTGCGTCGCATTTGGACGTCATTGCAAACTTATTATTTGTCCACAAGTTGCTGGAACATTGGGTGGAATCCGTTTGAACTCACGACGACTTCCGTCAGGATATATCTCAAAGATGATGCCCGCGTCGGCAATCAACACGACTTGACCAGCATCTAACGCATTTCGATACGCTCTTTCAACGGCAATTGCTGCCAAATGCGGTATCTGGTCTTCAGTTTGTGGAAGTGATGGATCGAATTGGTTCATGCGGCTACTTCTATCTTTTGCTTACCATAACATTCACTTCAAAATGAATGAATGCGGGATATTGGACCTGTCGATGGCCGCTCATCGCCGCCAATTAGAAAAGTCGATCCAAAATTGATTCAGGCACAACCGTTGCGCAAGCACTCAGTACCCTGCAAGGTTTGGATTCACAGAACTATCACCTTGAAAAATTTCTGTGACCACAAAAAAATATCGTCAATCGTAAACTAGTCGACGATGCCCGACACCGACAACCAGAATCATCATTCGATCATTTTCAATCCTGCAAACGATTCGATAGTCGCCAATTCTGAATCGATAGTGCCCACGAAATTCTCCCGACATTGCAACTGCAAGCTTTGTTGGGTCGTTTGATGGCACGATTCTTTCGTAAATAAATCGTAGAATTCGATTTTGGACCATCGAATCCAGCCGGTCCAATTGTTTCCTTGCACGATCTGAGAACTCAACTCTCCAGGCCACCCGGCCTCACATCATATCGTTGCATCAGTTCATTCAATGTCCAGCGTTTCCCTTTGTCATGTAACGATTCGATGATGATAACCATGTCTTCCCATTCTTCCATTTGAGTTTCGATGGCTTCGCGAATGAGACTGCTTTTCGGACGTCTCAATGTCTGCGAAATTAAATTTATCTTTTGTTCGAGATCGTTGCCCAACCGAATACCAACCATAATGTCCTCCATGTGTAACTTGTAACACATCCTACGCTTGAGCGCAACAGTTTTGTCGGCGAGCCAAAACCTAAGTCACCTCACACGGTCGTAACTAGTGTCTGTCCGGAAATTCAAAACACATTTGGTGTGCGTAACTTAGGTTGCAAACGTCTCGCGAAGATTGTGCTATTGACTCACACGCCCTCTTTTGCAGGTCGATCAAACCACACGAAAAGTGTTCCGACATACATATCAGAAGGATGTAAAGCAATACCGAAATCTTCAAGCGAAGGTTTTGCTACAACACTTTGCCGCATAACGACTTCGGCGAAAACGGACAGACACTAACTAGCTCAAATTTGAAGTAAATGGCCTCAACTGGTGGTCTTTGGAACAGGTCCGAAGCTCAGGCCTGTTGCCGCCCACGTTTAATAGCCGAATAGACTTGGATTTTGAAAACTGCTGTCGTTCGTTATAATTGACCTTTCCCGACGCATCAGGAAGGCGCACTGCCAACCCAAAGTTGCGGGATGTTAACTTGCTCGACGACGGCAGTCGTAATTGCTAGAGACCTACTACAGGAATATCGATGGAACAAGAACTATCCAACTACTTGGAGAACGTTTCCAAATTCTTTGCCAAACGACTTGTCGGCATTTATTACGGAAGAGAATTTGCCGATCGGCGGCCCGAATTCCAATATGGATCTGGGTTTGTTGTCGAGAGTCATGGGTACCACTTCCTCGTCACAGCATCTCATGTTCTAGAGGGCATGGGTGAGTGGATGGAAAAGGATAATTTCATCGGCGCAGTTCTGGCCCTGGATTCGAACAACAGCGGCTATAGCGAGTATCGTCTCACCGACGATGACTTTGTGTTTGCGCGTTATTGGTCCAAGAACGAACTTGACATTGGAATAATTCCTTTGAGCAAAGAATTTGTTCGACTCGCTCAAATTACCGGGTTGGTGCCAATCAATCGAGAATTCATCTCCATTGCACCACCTGGTCCAAGGGATTTGAGATTGCTAATTGGATACTCCGCGAATGATGCAATTCTTCAGGATCAGGATTTATTTTATATCAGATCAAATGGAAAGGAATACACACGTAAATTAAGTAAGGTCGCGTCACTAACGATGCGGACAATAAGGCTTTCTACTGATGTCCAAAGTGCAGGTGATTCATTGACTTCAAGACCAATCGGCGAAAACCTTCCCTCGGTCGTAGGCTTGAGTGGTGGGTTCGTTGTCGATTTGCCCATTAGTACACGAGAATATATTTGGGTTGGTGTACAAAGCTCGCAGCTTCCTTACACGAGAGCAGGTATTAAGTGTGTGGAAACGGTAACGTACGTAAAAGCATCTGCGGCGATGGATGCAATCGATGGCTTTATCTCTGAAAACCTTCAACAGTTGGCGCGTGAAGATGCTGAAGCAAGCTAAGAATCCATAAAAATCAGTGACTCAATGGAGCACCTAGTTCGATCACCGAATTCTCGTCATGTCGCACGGGATTTTTTGAAATTCACGGCGATTCATCCCACTGCAAGATGGCGTGAAATCTGCATTCCGTGAAGGCCAAACTTATGGGAAGCAGTTGGACGATGAGAGCGTTTCAGACGAATCGCTGGTAGGTGCAGTTCGAAAATCGATTCAAGCTTTTCAATTCTATAGCTCAAGGCTTCGACGCTCAGTCCTCCGAAGCGCCATTTGATTTTGTAAGCAATAATTCTACAAAGTTCATTGAAGCTTTTGATTTCGTAATGTGTGCTTAAATCGTTTCGCAGGCTCAAACAGTACCGTCCTGGACCAGTGAATCGAATTGGCCGTGGCAAGTACAATGCTTCCCTGATTGCATATAGTAAGTACCAAGTCGGTGCGGCAGCGTAAGATGCGAAGAGATTTGCTTGTCTTTCCAGCTCATTTATTGTGTTCAGATCAAGCGATTGCTCGGTAGTGATAATGAACGAGTTTCGATTTTGCTTTCGAAATTCAGACCTCAGCCATTCACCTTGAAGAACTCCATGACCTGCAACTTCGTGCCAGAGCGTAAACACCCTGCGATTGTCGCGAGTCGTAGGACCAATTGTTGGATCGATATAGGCTATATTGTCGAATGGATTGTATTCACCAAGAATTTTGTACCCTGCCTCATCGAAACCAAGGTCGCGAGATTCGTCGAGAGCGATTTCATATTGTGGGTAAATTACGTTATCGTAGATCGCATCGAATCCAATCGAAAGTAAGGCTAGATCGTGGTCAACTGTAGTTGCGTACTCGATTGAAAGGCTTTCCGCCATCTCGATAATTTGAGAGCGAGACAAAGGCGGGGCGCTAACTTGTCTAGAATTACGACAATTCATTTTTTTCCCTTCCGAAATAAAGCGAGTGCTGAGGCCTGCTTCTCCTCAATTGTTTTCTTCACGTCTGCGATCTGCTTGGATTTTGCAAGTTCCAATAGTTCTTCCGCCGGTATTTCGTACACGTTTGCAATCTGGCAAAGAAGCTCTGCGCTCGGGATTTCGGACTTCCCCTCAATCCGAGATACATAACCAGGTGATTTTCCAATTCGAACTGCGAATTCGCGTACTGTGAGACCACTTTGTTTGCGGAGGCTTCTGAGACGCTGATTTAATGAGGTCATATGGGTACTCGTGTTTACCAAGTTAAGTAAACATTGTAAGCGCCGTGGAAAACGTGTCAACACGCTGTCAATTCCCTGTTAAAATCTCAATTCGAAAGGGAACGACTGTTCGAATTCGGGGCGTTTCATCACGGCGTGATGCAAGATCTTAGCGAGGGAATCTGCGATTAACGATGCGTCACTAAGTCGAGCGCAGTCAATTCAACAATTGTCGTAACTAGCTTAAATTCAAATTAAATGGGCGCAATTAGAGGTCCTCGGAACAGGATCGAGGTTCAGACCTGTTGCCGCCCAAGTTCATATTGAAAGCTGCCGTAGTTCGTTACACCGATATCCGTTCGACAATATTCCGCGTGACCTGGCGTTGCCGCCGATCATAAAGTCGCGTCACGCGAACATCAGTGTGGCCGAGTAGGTATTGAACATCTTCCAATGGCGTACCTTGAAGCAATAGATTGGTTGCCGTACAGCTTCTAAAACAATGTGGCGATAGGTTCTTGGGTAGTCCTGCGATCTTCAGTCGACGTTTTACCAATCGACAAATATCGACACCCGATATTCCATTTTCCGAATAGGCTCCCTTTCGCGTCATACTCCGAATCAATGGCGACTCCTTGGGTTGGGTACCGTAACCGAGGATGTCAAAATACTCAAGCAACCAGGTTTCCAAATCATGCCGCACTGGAATGGAACGTTGCTTGCCGCCCTTTTCTCGGAATCGCAGTGAGAACTGATTGCCTTCATCCACCAAATCCCCGATTCGCAGGCTGGCAACTGCCCCAGCACGCACCGCGGTAAAGATCAGCGTGGCGATGACCGCTTTGTCGCGAATCGCAATGAGCGAATTGGTTTTAATCGAGTTAAGTAGTTGTCTTGCTTGTTCGCTCGTGATTTCCGGTGTTTTGCCTTCCATTACTGTATAGCGTTCAGTTCGGACCGAAAGCGCAGGGTTGAGCAAGCACACGTGGCGGAGCACCAAGACATTGAAGAATCCCCTAATGGCCGACATGTGCAATTTTTTCGAAGGCACCGATAAACTCAGTTGATCAAAATATCGACCGACCATCCCCGGAGTGATGCTGGCGAGATTGGCTTCCAATGGTTCGATCCATTTCAGAAAAACACGTACTGCATGCACATAGGCGGCACGCGTATGGCGGTTGCGAATTTGACCTTCAAAAAACTCCTCCCAAGCAAATTGACCTTGCGCCCCGAAACGTGTTACGGCGTGCGGGAGCTGATCCCTTTTACTTAACCGCCCAGAGGGCTTGTCGAGAGTTTCGAGTTCCTGAATAGACAATTGCCCTCCTTGCAAATGTAGGCGGCATTGAGCTGCCACCGTTGATTTGAGCGGTTTATTCCTAGTTCAGCGGCGGCTCTTTAATCAATTGGCAAACTATCGATGCTAATTTTGCCCGCTTCGAAAGTTCCTCGTCAAACGTGACAAGCGTTGCATCAAGTCTTTTGCAAAGCGCCAAATATAGGCAATCAAACAATTGGTGTTTGACCTTCATCCCCAGACTTATTGCATCGCTTAGTAGTTCACAATCATCAACAGTGACAATCGCTCGGTCGTCAAGCTGAGACAACCATTTTCTGCATCGAAGCTCGGCTTCGGTGACCGTGGACCGCTTGTCGCGGACGCAACGCATGATAGCGGCCAATACTTCCAATCGAATGATGGAAGGAGCAATGAGGATTTCCTGTGTTAAAAGCAACTCTTGAGCAATAGCTTCGCCGGGTTCTGGAACGAACCACTTTACGACAACATTGGCGTCAACCACTTTCACACAAGCCCTTCGCGCAACTCGCGAATATAGGCGACGCTACTCGGGAAGACGCCGTATTTATCGCGAAGCTCGTTTCGGTCTTGCTCCAATTCTTGAGCGATGGCTTGGCGCTTGGCTAACGCTGAATCTGCCAGAATCTTTTTTATTTCAGATTCAAGAGTAGTTCGGTTTTTTTTGGCGTTGTGTCGATGGATATCGACAACCCATTCGTCAATGTTGCGGATTCGAAGCTCGGTCACGGCAACGCACCTCCTTGTGGTTATCAATCAACTTTGCCACAACTCGCTATCGAAGTCAACAAAA
>JANMGV010000040.1:0-5885 GCA_031374825.1 Pirellulaceae bacterium | reverse complement strand
GAGCATAACCATTGAAGCTCGCCGACAGGCTCTTCTTTGGGCAGTGAGTGCGATTGAAGATGAATTCTCGCCATCGACTTGGGAGATGTTTCGTCAAACGGCGATCGATGGCAAGCCCGTCAAAGCGGTCGCAGAAGCGTTCGGGCGATCAGCCGGTGCCGTCTATATCGCTCGCTGTCGAGTGATGCAACGGATTAAAGAAAAAGTGCAAGAGCTGTCCGATTTTTGGAGTCACGAATGATGAAACCGTTGATTGAGTGTTTGCATGACGAAGAAGTTGGACGACTGCTGACTGGCGAAATCGACGCAGCGCGAACTTCCGAGCTGGAGCAACATCTGGCCATCTGCATCGACTGTCGCCAACGGCTAGAGCAACAAGTCGGTGACGATGGCTGGTGGAACGAAACTGAGTCATCGCTGCGGAGCCAACACGTTGCAGCGTCTCTCCGAGACACTGAAGACGGGCCAGCATATGCTGCGAGTCTCGGAGAGACTCGCCTACGTGAAAGCGTTCTCGATCTGCTCGGTCCGACCGATGACCCCAACATGCTTGGGCGCATCGGACCGTATGAAATCATCGGGCTCCTGGGGCAAGGCGGAATGGGAGCAGTCTTTAAAGGTTTTGATCGATCACTCAATCGCTTCGTGGCGATCAAGATGTTACTGCCGCATCTGGCTGCTTCGGGAGCCGCTCGCAAACGGTTCGCTCGCGAAGGGCAGGCGGTTGCGGCGGTGGTCGATGATCATGTGATGGCGATTCACTGTGTCGACGAGTGGCAAGGCGTGCCGTATCTGGTAATGACCTATTCACGTGGCGTTTCATTGCAAAAACGGCTCAGCGACAACGGTCCTTTGGAAGTTCGCGAGATTCTGCGTATCGGCATGCAAGCCGCCAAGGGACTCGCTGCCGCACATGCGCAAGGTATCGTGCATCGCGACATCAAACCGGCCAACATCTTTCTCGATCAAAACGTCGAACGCGTGCAGTTGATGGACTTCGGCTTAGCCCGCGCCGTTGATGACGCCAGTCTCACTCGGTCCGGCACACTCGCTGGTACTCCGCAGTACATGTCACCCGAGCAAGCTCGCGCCGAAACCGTCGATCATCGCAGCGACTTATTCAGTCTCGGCAGCGTGATGTATGCTATGTGCACTGGCCATGCTCCTTTTCGTGCCGAATCCAGCTACAGCGTTCTGCGATTGATCACTGACAAAGAACCTCGCCCGATTCGTGAGATCAATCCAGATGTTCCCGAATGGCTCTGCTCCGTCATCAACAAACTAATGGCAAAGCAGGCCAGTGATCGATTTAGGTCGGCAAAAGAAATCGCGGACATACTCGAAGAATGCTTAGCTCATGTGCAGCAGCCAGCAGCCATGCCATTACCTGAAGCAGTTACTACCCTACCCCCCAGAATCATTCGTCGCCCACCGATCAGCAAGTTTGTTGCCGCTGCGGCAGGTGCTTTTGCGCTGCTCTTCGCTGGGATATTGATCGTACTGGAGTTGGATAAAGGCACGTTGACGATCGAATCGGAAATGGACAACGTTCCCATTCGCATTGTGCAAGGTGACAAAGTCGTTGAGCGGTTGACGGTGACCAAGTCTGGTAATTCCGTTCGAGTGGCTGCAGGCACTTACGTTGTGGAATTGGAGACAAAGCTCGATGGAATGGTTGTTGAGAATGATTATGTCTCGTTGAAGCGTGGTGAGACGGAACAGGTCAAGATTCGATACTCGAAAACAACGGTCAACGCAGATGACGCCCCAAAGACTCTCAACTCGCTCGATGCACGAACGCTCGATGACGTGACTGCGGTCTACAACGAACAGACGCGTCAACTGCGGACTGAACTGTTCAATCCACCGATTCCTGATTTGACGACAGACCAGATGCGAGCAGCCATGCTCGATGCGGCGGAACAATACCGTAAGCAAGGCAAAGTTGAGGTCGCGGCGGCGCTGGAGAACTCTGTTGTCGCGAGTCGCCTAGACGATCGGCTTATCTTCATGGGGTCATTGGGAACTACACCAGCGAGCATCCGTCAAATCACTCCTGTATTCCATTTTGAAATTGCCATTAATTCACTTGCCTCGATTACCCTTAGCAAGGCAGAGCTTCGCTACAGCCTCAAGGGCTGGTCATCAAAAACCTGGGGCGATATTCACCCGCCGATCACTGGGAAGTGGGAACTCATTGCGGTCGAAGAACGTGGCGAATCGCTCACGCAGGATGCTTTCAATGATTGGCGGCAGAAGCACGCCAGTTGGACGGAACTAACCATTGATGAAAACTCGCTAACGATGGCTGGCGACAATGCCGCGAAGTTTGACTTCCTGGTTGATTATGACGCTGGCATTTTGCCTCAATACACGATCCGTTGGGATGGTGAAACAAAGTTCGAGGGCGTCTTGATGGGGAACGGCTTTGTCGATGACACCACATTAGTCTTTGCGGTCGATCTTGAGGGAAGCTCAACGCCTAAGACGTTTCATACCAAGGATGGCAAGTCGACGAACCTGACGTATCGCCGCAATCGGGTGACTGACATTCCAGCCGACGCTTCGCTGAAAACTGGTGCATCGAGCGAATCAGTGGAGTCAACTGCGGCGCTATCGACCGAGGTAGCATTAAAGATTTTCCAAAGCCATCCCAAAGCCACTGACCGTACCAAAAACGCGTTCAGAACCGCAGCCGCATCTGCACACAAAGATGGCAAACCGCTTAACACTTTGTATCTACTTGCTGCACTGATACGTCATGGCAGTGTGCCCGCAATTGCTGAAATCGCTGAACAAAAGAAGATCGAGATAAAAGACTTGATGGAGCGCTGCGAACTCGCGGCTCAAGGTGCCGATGTCACATCCATCGAGCAGTGGCAGATGCTAGCCGCAACGGCAAACGACACAGCAAAGCAGTGGAAACACGACTACCTCGGAACGGAGCATTTGCTGATGGTGTTAATTGCAGGTGGTACCTCGACGCAGCATTTCCTCAGCGAACAAGGTATTGAAGCCGCCGCAATTCGTGACATGGCGATGCAAATTTACTTCTCGCCAGGCCGAGACGCTCCGGTAGTTCGACCTCTTCCAGAACAACCTGCGCCACACCCTGAAATGAAACCGCGCGAACCAGATCAATCGATCAATAATTCGAAACCAACACGTCTTCAAATCCGCGAGGCTATCCGTGAGTCGATCGCGACTCGTGAAAAAGTAGCCGAGAAGGTATCCACCCAAACGCGATCAATGCGTGCAAACTCCTCCGATGATCAATCTAAGACAGTGCCACCCCTAACCGATCATGCTCGATTCCAAGGAGCTTGGCAATCGCTTGATTTAAAAACGCTACCGGTGAAGCCTTCCGGACTAAACCAGTTTTCGGTCAGTTTTCTTGCTGATCGAATGGCGATGTCGGGACCTCAGAGAGCGGGAATTGGTACTTTCAGTCTCTCGCCAGATACCGTCCCGAAACAGATTGAATGTCGTCTCACCTTTGGCGAGACGCATGTTGAATTTATTGGGATTTATGAATTTCGTGATAGTCAGCTTTGGCTTTGCCTGACCGAAGGTAAACAGCGCCCAAAGTCCTTTGGCAATCCACCGGCTGTCACTGGCTTGATGACTTTTGCCCTGGAACGGAAACATGTGGAATTGCCAGACGTCGACTCGAATGCTTCCTTAGCACTGTCAGATTGGTCACAGAGTCAAGATGGTGCTGGCGTGTTTGCAACCTACACGCTTAGCATACCGGGAATCGAGACCATAAGTCAGGGTCTGGCTGCCGGGGGACCAGCCGTGAAAGAGTTCTCCGGGGTACCGGGGTTTCCAGGCAAGGTTTTCACGCTTCGCTACTTCCTTCCCAACCTTTCACCGCGCGGAATGGCGTTTGTCGCCGGGACCTCCTTTCAATCGAGTCTAAATCTGATCGAATTGGCGCAGGTCGCCGAACGCAAACGTCTGGTAAAAGTATTTTCGTACCCCGATAGTGCAACCGGAGTCAATGATCCGATAGGGGCGGTGCCAGTCGATCGGCCCGTCGAAACGCCAGAGGTCGAGCCCATGGAGTCAAGCCTGAAGATTTCGGTTCTCAAAGCCGGAGCAGATCAAGCAGACTGGCTCAAGGAGATCGACGCAACGGGAGAAATTATTTACGGTTACGAGATTGTTGTGCGATAAGGCGATGGCTTCTTGGTGTTCACGCTTAAGTTTACTGACGACAAATGGCTTGTGATCGATATCGACTTTGAATCGGAATCAAATGCCGAAAAGGAACTGACGAGATTTCTGGAAGCCAATCCAAATTCGATCGGCCTGCCACCGCTGACTTCCAATTCCATGCCGAACCCGAATCCTGCCGCAGTCCGGACAGAAAGTCCTTCTTAAAAGATAAAACGGGGTTGCTACGAGGTGCATACAGTAATCCGGCCGCGCGATTTCCCCAACCACTAGTGATTTTCAATAAAATTTCGCTACGACTGTGCAATTTCTGCTTCTGCCTGAGTCTACTAAGTAGCCAAACCACTTCAGCCAGGCGGAAAACAGATGCAGTCCAGTCCACCAGAAACTCGAGCCAGCCTGATTCTGCGCTTGAAAAACGCGGAAGATGTGGCAGCCTGGAATGATTTCGTCGCCATCTATGCTCCGGTCATTTTCCGAGTCGCATGCCGCCATGGATTTCAGACCGCTGATGCCGAGAACCTGATCCAGGAGGTTCTGCTCTCCATTTCTCGCGCCCTGCCGCAATGGCTGCAGCGCGAGGATCGAGGCAGCTTCCATGCCTGGCTGCTCAAGATTGCTCGCAATGAAGCGGTCGACATGCTTACGCGGCGAGCCACGCGACCGCGTGGCAAAGATGGTCAGGACGCCGAGCGACTGCTGGCCGAAGTCCCGGACCCGCGCCGCGATCTCTCCTCCCAGTTCGACGTCGAATACGAACAAGCCGTTTTCCAATGGGCCGCTGCTCAAGTTCGCGACTCGGTGTCGGAGACAACCTGGCAGTCCTTTTGGCTGACTCATGTCGAAGGCTTGTCGGTCGATTCGGCCGCGAAACAAATGAACATGCGAACCGGGACGGTTTACGTCGCTCGAGGTCGCGTGATGAACCGCATTAAAGAACTCGTCAAACAGTTTGAGGACAATCAATGATTCGCAACAAACCCAGTCAGCGACACTGCGACGATGGCAAGCTCATCGCTGTCTTAAGTGATGGAGACCAAGCGGCCCAGCATCAGGAAGTGGTTGAGCACATCGAGCAATGCTCTCGCTGTCAGCAACGCTTTGATGAGCTGGCGGCCGGTGCACAGGATTGGACCAAAGCACGTCAGGCTCTTTTGAACGACGATCCCTGTTCCGAAAACCGGGTCGGTTCAGCCAAATGGGATTATTCGCTGCGGAACGAAGGTCCGATTGCCTGGACCGAGTCGATGGCCAGCCAGTTGCTTTCGCCGGCGTCTCATCCCGAGTTGCTCGGTCGAATTGGTCGCTACGATGTCGAACGACTGATCGGTTCGGGTGGCATGGGAGTTGTCTGCAAGGCGCATGATTCGGAGTTGAACCGTCCTGTCGCGATCAAGATCCTGGCTCCATATCTTTCCAGCAGTGGTCCGGCTCGCAAACGTTTCGCACGCGAAGCACGAGCTGCGGCGGCAGTCGTTCACGAACACGTCGTGCCGATTTACAACGTCGAGACCGAACGCGAGACGCCGTTTCTGGTGATGCACTACATTGCTGGAGAATCGCTGCAAGGGAGAATCGATCGCGAGGGAGCGCTGGAATTGTGTGAGATCCTCCGCATCGGAATGCAAGTGGCGTCTGGACTCTCCGCCGCGCATCAGCAAGGTCTGGTGCATCGCGACATCAAGCCATCGAACATTCTGATGGAG
>JANMGV010000033.1:0-81691 GCA_031374825.1 Pirellulaceae bacterium | reverse complement strand
TGTGGCTATAAGTGAGCAAGGAAGGTGCCTTTAGTGTCAAGATCAATTCAGCACTCCAATGCTAGCAACGAGACATCCCAGTCCTAAAAGCTGCGGAAAACAGCTACCTGGTGAACACTCAACTGCAGGTTGCGGCACTAGAATGCGATCATCGGATAGAACCAATGGGGTTGGAACGTTTGTAAGTCCAGCAGAACGAAGAGGGTATCTCCAGAGGGTAGCTCCATCCCGTACGTCATATCCGACGACAGCATCTCTTCCATGCATTACAACTTGCCGTTTGCCTGCCAATTCCGCGATGACGGGCGTTGCGTATCCCGGTTCGTCCGCTGCGGACTTCCAAACAACTTCACCATCGGAACTGGAAATTGCGACAATTGCAGTTTGCGTACCACCTGCTGCAACTATCAAGGTGGATTCGTTGATTGGAACGATGCTGGCCGCAAAACCATATTGAACTGGAGTAGATTCGAAACGATCGACCAAATCGATTTCCCAGACTACGTTTCCATTGCTTCGGTTGAGCTTCCTGACGATTCCGTCAAAGCTCAAGACGAACAAATGTTCTTGGTGAAGCAATGGCGTAGCAAGTGGTTGAATGGGTTCGTCGTGGGTTTGTTGCTTACCTCGAAAGCTTACTGAATAGCTGTGTTTCCAAATCTCCTCGCCTGTTAATGAGTCTAATGCAAGGACAGACTCGACCGCGTGCCCATTGTCACCCGGTAGGGAATCTGTCACATACAAACGCAGGCCATCCACAACAATTGACGACGCGCCCCAGCTTAATTTTTGACGCCAAGCAACGGATGGTGCTTCTAAATCTGCTTCACAAGCGGGCACAGAAAAATCACCGTTTGGGCCACCGTACCGTAACCAGTCAGATTGAACTGCTGAGACTGGTGCGATTTCCGTGAACATCACAACGAAGTAGATCGATAGTATGCAACGAGAAAACAAATCGACACTTCGAAACATGGTACATCTCAATTCTGCAAAATTCTTTGCGTTCAAGGATTACGACAATCAAAAATTCTCAACATTTAAGATTGCATAAGCTGTCAAGCTGGAGCCGCATGTTTCCGCGAGCTTAACTTGGAAACTATAGGCAATTGGCAAGGGAATGAACTGGCGGAGCCATTTATCCGCAGGATGTTGTCGATGCTATTTTAGGAATTAAGATGACAGGAACTTCGAAATTTTGCAAAGGGAATTCCAGTTCAATCGGCACGCAGCACCGCGACTATTGCTGATTCCTAAATTGAATCGTTCTCCTGCGTGGAGACAAGAAACCAATTGATTCTGAATGGGAGAGTTGTGGATTTAGGAACAGTCCCGAAATAATTTCCGTGTTTGGAGCATCGGTGTCATTCCCGCGCAGGCGGGAATCCAGCGCAATTAACCCTGGATTCCCGCCTTCGCGGGAATGACGTGCAACTCGGTGCCCTGGATCGACATTACGATCAAGTTTCATTATTCGGGAAGTTAATTCGGGACAATTCCTTAGCTTTGACATTTTCGATTCCTGAAAGGAATTGTCTCGAGGCTGCACATAATTCAGCTATGATGGCAACTGCAACTGCTGGACACATTCTCCAGTTTCACGAGAGCCAGTTTGGATTGGGACGTGATGGTTAAGCACTTTCAATTTGGACTACTGCTCGTTCTTATTTCATCGCCCTTCGCGCAACCGCTCTACAGCCAAGAACAATCTGCTGCAACTCATGTCGCGAGCGACGAGTTGATTTCGGTGTACGAAGGCTCGTTGCCAATTATCATTTCCGCACCACACGGCGGTAGGAAGTCGATTCCAGGTTTGATCGCTCGTACCGGTGCGGGGCTTGAGACGGGTGGCAAAGGATTTTTTGCTGGACGAGATTCAGGTACAGAAGAATTGGCGCAGGATGTTATTGCAGCGATCGAGCAGGAAATGGGCGGCGACCCGTTTGCTGTGATCAATCGTGTCCATCGAAAATTCTTGGACGTCAATCGCCCGATGGATATTGGTACTGAAAGCGACCAAGCCCAGCCTATTTATCGCGAGTACCATTCGTCGCTAGCGAAGTTTTGTCGGCAAGTCCAAAACCGATTTCGCGGCGGTTTGCTACTCGATCTACATGGCCAAAAGTCTGATTCGGAAACGGTCTTTCGCGGTACTCAAAACGGAAAAACGGTGGCGATGTTGCAACAACGATTTGGTGCATCGGCCCATGCTGGAGACGAGAGTTTATTTGGCCTTCTAAAATCGCAGGGCTGGAAAGTATTTCCTGAGCCGGGCAATGGAAATGAGCAAACCGGGTTCACCGGTGGCTACATCGTTCAATCGTACGGTAGCCACACAGCTTTTGGCATTGACGCTGTACAGTTGGAGTTTGGAAGTAGTTTTCGTTCAAAAGAAAATCGCAAGAAGACCGCCAAACAGTTAGCAACCGCAGTCAGGCTGTATTGCGATTCTTATCTCAAGTCCGCGATATCCCCAGACCATTGATCGCCACCGGTGACATCAATCGCAACGCGATACCCCAACGGATAAGTGTGCTTGAACTGTAATCGTTCCGATCAAAACGTTTAGCCGCCGACAGGCGCGCTTCGCGGCTAAACGTTGTGGGCAAAAAAAATCCCTCGCTGGTTGAATAGCGAGGGATTTGGAAATTAAGGGTCGATTTGCGACTAGGACGGATTTTCGTCCGACGAAGACGACGCAATCAGTGGACCTTCGGAACCTAGACCACCGCGAAGCTCGGTTGAACCGCGTGCTTCTTTCGCCTTCTCGGCTTCCTTAGCTTCACGAGCCGCTTCCGCTTGTTCTTGCTCTTCGGCCCATTCAACTCGCTTGCGAGACAAACCGATCTTTCGTTCGTCGGAATCGACACGCAAAACCTTGACCTCGATGTCATCGCCAACTTTGACGACGTCTTCTGGGTTTTCGACTTTGTGTTCGGCCAACTCGGAAATGTGCAGCAAGCCTTCGAGGCCATCTTCAAGCCCTACAAAGACACCAAAATTCGTGATCTTGGTAACCTTGCCATGAACGATTTGTCCTGGCTTGTACTTCTCTGGAATGGTTGTTGTCCAAGGATCGTCGTCAAGCTGCTTGAAACCAAGAGCGATACGGCGGCGATTTTGGTCGACGCTGAGTACGCGGCACTTGATCTCTTGGCCCTTCTCGAGCATTTCGCTTGGGTGGCTAACTTTGCGAGTCCACGACATATCGGACACGTGCAGCAATCCATCGATACCTTCTTCGAGTTCGATGAATGCACCGTAGTTGGTGAGATTGCGAACTTTACCGGTGACAACACTGTTCTCGGGATACTTTTCGAGGACGATGTCCCAAGGGTTGGATTGGGTTTGTTTGATACCCAAGGACAACTGTTGGCCTTGAGGATCGACACCCAAGATGCGGACGTCGATCTTGTCGCCAATCTGCACCATATCGGTAGGATGATTGATACGCTTGGTCCAGGACATTTCGCTGATGTGAACCAAGCCTTCGATGCCTGGTTCGAGTTTCACGAAAGCACCGTAGCTCATCACGTTGACAACTTCGCCTTGGATTGTCGTGCCAACTGGATACTTTTGCTCGATGTTCTCCCAAGGATTCTGTTGCTTTTGCTTCAGACCCAAAGCGATCTTTTGTTTCTCGCGATCGATCTGCAAAATCTTGACTTCGATCTCTTGGTCGATGGCAACCATTTCTGATGGATGGCCGATACGCTCCCAGCTCATGTCGGTAATGTGCAGCAAACCGTCGATACCACCGAGGTCCACGAACGCACCGAAGTCGGCGATGTTCTTAACGATACCTTTGCGAATTTGACCAACTTCGAGTTCGGACAAGAGGTGTTCGCGATCTTCTTCGCGTTGCTTTTCGATCAGCGAGCGGCGGCTGACGACGATGTTGCGACGCGATTCGTCGATCTTGAGAACTTCGCATTGAACCGTGCGGCCGATGTAATCGCCGATGTCGTTTGGACGACGGATGTCGACTTGGCTAGCTGGCAAGAAGACGTTCACCCCGATATCGACCAACAGACCACCCTTAATCTTGCGGGTGACGGTACCGGTGACGACTTGTCCTTCCTTGACGGAGGACATCATGTTTTCCCACTGCAGGATCTTTTCGGCTTTACGCTTGCTCAGGCTGATCATGCCTTGCGTATCAGGTGCCGGACCCTGATTATCTTCAACGTCCTCAATGAGAACTTTAACTATTTGACCGATTGCTGGTGGCTCTTCGTCTTCGCCCCATTCGCTGCGATGGACAGAACCTTCGCTCTTGAATCCGACGTCGACCACGACGTATTCATCGTTAATGTCGACGATTTTTCCATCGACGATCTTGTTGACATCGAACTGTTTATCCGTATCTTCGAGCGACGACAGGAGAAAATCTTCTGTGTCGTCTCCTGGCAGCATGGAGTCCAACAAAGCTGCCATTGAGTCGTCGTCAAGAGTACGAATGAGATTCCGATTTACCATAAATGATCCTGAAACCGTACCCGCCATTTCAAACCGACCGGCGAGAACAACTGAGCTGCGATAGTACTCGCAAACCCTCTCGACGACCCAAAGGTGGGTACAACCTACAAAAAAAGTTTTGAGCAAAGGTCGCCTTGGCACGTCGCCAGGCAAAAAAATCTCCGCCCTAGAAGTCGGAAGTTTAACCACTCCCCCGTTTTACGGCAATGTCGCGATTTGCCCCACCAAGGCAATTTCCCTGTTTTTCGCCACACACGACAAAATAAAGACCATTACAATGGCGGAATCTAGAAATCGTCTCGGAGAATCGCAAAATGTCGGACAACACAATATTTCGATACGCTATCGGGTCGGACCACGCTGGATTTGCCCTTAAGCAAGAGTTGGTCAAACAGTTCCAGCAGAAGAATATCGTGACCGTGGACTGCGGGACTACTGGGTTTGAAGCGTGCGATTACCCGGACTTTGCCCGAGCCGCCGCCCTGGAGATGTTGGCTGGTCGAGCGGATCGAGCGATCTTGCTGTGCGGTAGTGGCGTTGGAATTAGCGTGGCCGCCAATAAATTTCCTGGCATCCGAGCCGCAGTTTGCCACGATACGTATTCAGCGAGGCAAGGCGTTGAACACGACGACATGAACGCTCTCTGCATCGGTGCTCGGGTGATCGGCCCTGAGCTAGCCTTTGAAGTAGTCCGCGCGTTCGTCGCGGCACGGTACATTCGCAACGAGCGCTACGCACGGCGGCTCGAAAAAGTTTTAGACATCGAGCGACGCGCTTTGCAAGGCGAATATACTAAGCGAGGTTTTTAAGGGCCGACGCTCCCTTTTGCGTTTCGCAGTTTATTTGTCAAGCGTATTTGACAAGCGTAGTAGTGCTCTCCGTTTGGGCTGGCTCGTTCGCTGCGTTCTCGAAATGGAATTCGAATATCTTCGCCAAACATGATTCCCCGCACGCACATCTTAACCATTGCGATCGATTCTTACCGCGACGAGAGGATACCGCTAGTTCGATATGCAGAGCAAGACGCTGCAGCTTTTGTGCAGTGTTGGGTAGATAAAGGTGTTGTCGCTGGCGACTGCTGCAGCTTGTTTGGCCAGCAAGCGAGCTTGGCGAACATCTCTCACTCGCTGAAGAAGTTCTTGAGACGCGTTCATTCCGGCGATCGCATCATTTTCTTCTACTCTGGCCATGGCGTGTCGATGGGCCAAACTAGTTTCTTGACGGCGTTCGACTCGCGCAGGCACTTGATAGAAAAATCAAGTTTATCGTTGCATGATTTGCTGGATGAGTTAAACCGGTCAAAGGCCACGCAGATTTGCGTTTTCCTCGATGCTTGTCACGAAGTCGAATGGATCGATGAGACGCTGTTGGAAAAGCCAAGTTCCTTTGCCGCCAGCGAACTTTTGGAATTCGCTAACTTGGAAAATCTGGCCGCGTTTGTTTCTTGTCGGCCTGATGAAAAATCTTATGCCAGCCCAGGATTGAAACAGGGTATTTGGATGAAGTGCTTGCGGCATGCGATGGCTGGTAATGCTAATACGAACCGAGAAAATTCTACAGTCGTCACGGCAGCGTCACTGCAATCCTCTATACTGGAGCAAATACCTCGTTACCTTCGGCTTACTTTTTCGTCGACAAAAACACAAACGCCTTGGATAGTAGCCAGAGACCCTGACCGAATAGTTTTGGTAGCTGGCGAGCCATTCGCAAGCGAACTTCAGAATCCATCGCAAGGAGCAACCATCATCATTAAGGATTCAAGCTTGGTGGGCGAAAGCTTCGGAAGAGTTCGGGACCTAAGCGGATTCGTGAAACCAAAATTTGCGTTGACATCACACAACTCCTGGGAACAGAGCTTCATTCAGAAAGCTGGCGAAGGGGAGGTCGCGACTCGGGCAACGGAGATTGTCGACAAGCTTCGTAGTCTCTTTCGCTATAAACGCAAAGACCTCAGTTTCACAAATCTCGGATCGGTCGCATCGATCAAAGTACCCGACTTTGACGTCAACATCACTTTGGCTCAGGATCCGGACGCAGCGGACAAATATGTTTTGCGTACCGAAGTCGCTTCGTTCCACAGACCGGAGGTCATCGACGATCCGAATTTTATCGAGGTCTTTGCCGAATATTGCAACAAGGTTGTTATCGATCTTGGGCAAAAAATTGACTTGGCTTCCAAGATCGATGAAATCGAAGAGATCGATTCGTTGGTCGACCATCTTAAATACGATCCCGACTGCACCGAATTCACGCTGCGCATTCCGACGACGCGAATCATCATGCACGCCACTGCAACGCAAATCGTATTTTCGCTAGACGGGCCAAGCGATCTGAAATTGCTTTTAGAAAGTTCGCTTAAGGCCATCTCCCAACTGGCTACAACAAGTTTGTTTATCGGACTGCCAGGTAAAACTGCGCTGTAATCAGTCTCAAATGTTACGAGAAAATTGCGTCAGTCATCGCCGCGATTATGGAAAAAGGGATCTCCGGGTGGGCGCGAGTGGCAAACGCGGCAATCGCTGATCACGCCCGGATGGCCTTGCTTGAGTATCGCTTGCACGTTGTCTGCAGCAGTGACTGCTGGCCCGACGGCGTGCTGAGGACCGTGACAAGCTGCACAGTGAATGTTGCCGTGCCCTTTAGAATCCTTGAATAGTTTGCCGGGTTCTTCGTAAGCAAAATTTGGTCGCGTGATCGAGTGACATTGTGCACAAGTTGGCTCATCCACCCAAGGCGTACGATTGACATTGCCGACCGCAGCCATATTTCCATGACAGTCGACGCAATCGATACCTAATGAAATATGAACATCCCGTTGGCATTCCGTCTTGACGCCGGGATGGCAAGCATAGCAGGAATTCGTAAGCCCCAGTTTGTTCATGCGCGGCGCGTGCGAGCTATGCATCGCATGAGAAAAGGAGGATATACCAGGTTTGCCAGACGTTCCCAAAGCGGGGTCGGCATGACAGCCAGCACACAATACCGGACGGGCGGCCATCAATTTCGTTCCATGAAGCCGATCGTGCCTTCGCAAGATATCCGTCGCGACGCTTGAATTGGGATTGTTATGACAGAGATTGCAACTGATCTCCCAAGAGACCGGAATTACCGCTTTTGTGTCCGTCAATGCAGTCGTTCCCGTTGCGTCCTTGACGACGATCCTTGCAAGTTGAAACGGATTATTCTGCAATTTATCTGTCAATGGCGTAACTGGGATTCCTGTAGCAACCCAGTCATTGTTGCCGCTTGGCATCATACGGCCATTCAAGCCGTTGCCCGTGAGCCCCCGGTCCAGGGGCAAGTTTGCTCCGAACAGTGGTTTCGAATACCGCCAGAAATTCGTCTTTGGAAACGATGTCGTATTTCCGGGAATAGAATACTGAATCACAACGCCATTTTGAACGATTCTCGGGTGCTCTCCAGCTCGATCGATAACTTGGACTCGCAAAGTATTGAACGGGGGAAGGATACAAATCTCCGAAAAATCCTGGTTCATGCAGTGCATGCCAAGTTCGTTGTACCCCAATGCAGTGTAGCGACCCGTTTGAGCTAGAGCCGAGGCAAGCCCGCAAAGCATAGCAGGCAAGAAAACCGCAATAATTCGCAAAGGCTTGAGTGTGAAACCAGCGAACCCGCGTCGACAATACGATTTGAGAGTGCCCATAGTTCTCCCTCCCCCATAGCTGTTTCCGGACGAAGTGTAGCTTCTTCGTTGTAATGGCGAAGCTATCTAATGGAGTAGCTTCGGCACGCGCCAACCGCCAACAATTCCGAGAAATTCTGAGACTTCTCGCTGATCGCCGGAATCGATCGTATCAAAATCGTGCTCGTACTCAGTAAAACGGTACTCGTACTCGTACTCGATCGGGAGCCATAGTCGAGTACGAGTACCGCCTGTGGCTGAGTACGAGTACGAAAATGCTGTCAATTCGCGCATTTTGTCGTGCGAAGCACCGGCGATCAGCGAGAAGTGTCGAAATTCTTTGTGGCGTGGAGGTATGAATACGATTGACGATGGCCCGCTGATAGCTCACTCCCTTCTCCACCGTCTTCGGGCGAGAAGGGCTGGGGATGAGGGGCTCGTTGTACCACACAAATCCATTTCCATCCTTTGCTTCTACGACCTGTAGTGTTTGAAATCGCAATGCTACTACGATATGGAGTAGCGAAATGAGATGTGTGGTAGAACGAGGGATGAGGGGGCAGAGAGTTTCGAGCGAGTCAGGGGTTCGCTTGTGTTTGAGAGCGGTTCAGGAATTTTTGACTTCGCGCGAGTTTTCGAAATGCTTCGCTCCTCAACCCCAGACCCGTTCTCCTCGGAGTACCGAAGAGAACGGGAGTAAGCATCGAGCGACAAATCAGTGTTGCCTTTCGATCCGAAAAACTTGCGTCATTTGGTTCTTTTGCGAAGCGAAAGAAGACATTTAAAAACCGCACGATGCTTAACAAACGAGACAAATTCTCTTTCAATTCACAGCATCGCCAATTACGGGGTCGCGATCGACGCCGCGCAGAACGTCGGAATTGGACAGGTTGACGTACCAATCTCGACCCGTATCGCCGAACAGCAGATTGACTTGTCCGTAGAGAATAACGAATGTGATTGTCTAGTATTTCGATTCAGGCAGAGCACTACGATCAACGCGAACGGGTTGCGGCCGCATCGCCCTATCCATTCGGTAAAGAGTAGCTTGCGTTAGACACCCAACTGTCGCACTCACGCCGGCGTAGATCCAAGGCAAGTTGCTGTAGGTTGTGGCGTCTTTTGGATTGTAGGCTACAAGTAAGAACATTGCTGTTGCCATAATTGCGGTAAGCGACACGCCAAGTGTGACCAGGTAGAAAGCGTCTTTGTTCATCATCATGTACCTAACTTAGTGGAGTAAATGGAAACGGGTGAATTGTTGTAACCGGAGGAACTGTGAGTTCTGTTTGATGTCGCGACCGTAGAAAGCCTTTGACGACGAGCACCACCTTTCTGGACATCGGAACAAAGGTTCGACCATCCATTACGCGGTAGTCGTTGCGACGAATGGTTTCTCCAATTTCTCGATAGAGGTCCGCCGCAATCTGTATCGCGAGTTCCGACCGTGAGGGAAGGTATTGCAAGCCTGCGATCCCAATCGCGTAATGCTCATCCGCCAGTGCAAGCAACCGCTTGACTGCCGCTTGAATATTCTCATTGGTTGGTAAGCCCTCTTTCATCGGATCTGCGTCCAGCCAACATTTGGGTAAATAGCAGCGCCCAGACTGTTGATCTTCTTTGACATCTCTGGCGATATTCGTCATTTGCATCGCCATGCCGAGCGAATCGGCATGACTGATCGCTTGAACATTGGATGTACCTAGCAGAAAGCACATCATCTGTCCCACCGACCCCGCAGCGCGATGACAATACAACAGTAAGTCCTCTTGGGATTGAATCGGGCGATGACTCACGTCCATTTCCATGCCCTCAAGCAGATCGAGTGGATATTCTTTCGGGATGGAGTAGCGACGCACCAAGTCTGCTAACCATGCCGATGCCGCGTGAATCGGCTCTTGGTTGTTATAGATAAGATCGACGTCTAGCCGAAGTCGTAGAAGACGCTGTGCGGCAAGCACTCGTGACGGCGCGTCGTCTACAGCATTGTCGCACCAGCGGCACCAAGCGTACAGCTTCTTTACATCAGCGCGAACATTCCTCGGTAATAATCTCGCGGCGAGCGAGAATGATTGACTGTGGTGGCGGATCACATCACACTCGTTATGTGGAATTGAATCGAAGGAATCATGCATGGACCATCACTCCGTAGTCTTGTGCAATCAAGTTGCAGGTTGCCTTGGCGGAATTGATCACGCCAGGAACTCCAGCTCCTGGATGTGTTCCCGCTCCCGCGATGTACAAACCAGGAATGCCATCACTGCGATTATGGGGTCGAAAGTAGGCGCTTTGCGACAACTTCGGTGCAACTGAAAAGGCTGAGCCATGAAAGGCGTTCAGCTCCGCCTTGAATTGCTGAGGTGTGAAGTGGCGCCGAGTCACAATCGATTCTCGAAGTCCAGGCAAATGCGTTTCAAGCGACGCTAGAATCGCATCGCCATATGCTTGGGCAATCGATGCCCAATCGAGATCCGCTTGCGCCAGGTTAGGCACCGGGCTTAGAACGTAAAACGCCTCTCCGCCCTCGGGTGCTAGGGATCGGTCAGTGACCGTCGGTGCATGCAGGTAAAGGCTGAAGTCATCTGGGAGCGTATTGCCAGCGAAGATGTCTTTCAATAATCCCTTGAAACGTGGTCCAAAGAGGATTGTGTGATGAGCTAGGTTCTCATAACGGCGACTCGTACCAAAATACATTACGAACAACGACATCGACCATTCGGCTCGTTCTAGTTTTCGTTGAGCGTGGGCGGCGGTCGGAATGCCTTTGTATAACCTCGAGTAGGTGTGATGGATATCAGCATTGGAGACGACGACATCGAACCGCTCTTTGCAACGTTGCTTAGTAGTGACCAAATGCGAAAGTCCATTCGGGTTTGTCGCAGTGTCGGTGGTCGACAGCTCGACGTGTTCAACGGGCGAGTCAAGTCGCAGCTCGCCGCCGATGTCTGTGAACAGTCGAACCAATCCGTTCACCAATGCTCCCGTGCCACCCTTTGGAAAAAATACTCCCCACTTTCGTTCGATCCAGTGAATGAGTGTGTAGATAGAACTCGTTTCCATTGGATTGCCGCCAACCAACAGCGGATGGAAGCTAAATGCTTGGCGCAGATGCTCGTCTTTGATGAAGCGCGACACAGCAGAGTAGACGCTGCGATCGGCTCGCAAACGCATCAAGGCAGGACTCACTCGAAGCATGTCTGTAAATTTCAGAAAAGGGGTCGCTCCCAACTCTACGTAGCCCTTCTCAAAAACTCGCCGTGAGTAGTCTGCAAAGCGTCGATATCCATCGACATCGTTCGGACTGATTCGGCGAATCTGCTCCACCAGTCCCGCTTCGTCTGCGACATAGTCAAAAACCACGCCATCGGTCCACTGAAGCCGATAAAGCGGCGTTACAGGCAGCAGCGTGACGTAATCCTCCATCCGTCGACCGGCAAGCGTAAACAGTTCTTCGATACAATGCGGAGCCGTTATAACGGTCGGTCCGGCATCGAATGTGAAACCACTGTCGTTGTAAACGTACGCTCGTCCACCCGGTTTGTCGCGTCCCTCGAAGCAGACTGTTTGGATTCCCATCGCTTGCAACCGAATTGCCGCTGAAAGCCCGCCAAAGCCACTACCGATTACGGCACCGCGTAATCGTTCTCTTGTGTCACCGCCATGGTTATTTGCGGTGTGATGGTTGCCACGACTCGCGTTAACAGGTCCATAAATGGGCTCGACTTGTGTTAATAATTGGCTCATGAGGCGACTCGATCTGCAATTTGGTTTTACGGTTCTTGAAAGCGAAAGTTTGCTACAGGAGCTCTCGCGGAGGCGTTGACCGCCCGCAGCAAAAGCTGGAGATCGTGAAGCGGTTTTGAAACACCAACGACTTCGGTTAGTTCGGAGTAAGCATGCTGTAGGCGACTCTCGATTTCTTGATCGCCATAAGTTCCGATCTGCCTGTCAATCGCGGTCGCGACACTTTTCGCGACTGCGGCATCGTTTGTGGCAACGTAGGCACTAAGTTGCGACTCTCTGAATGTTTCGCTCGCGCACTTTTCCGCGTACCAAGCCCAAGGCCAAGTCACGCGAGCGTTCTTCATGTCATCATGGCGCAAACCGTCATTGGCAACCATTCGCAGTTCATCAAGATCGTTCCGCATCTGCAAGCAAATGCCCAGTTCACATCCGAACGCAGCAAGTGCCTGTTCATAATCGTGAGATGCACCTGCCGTCATTGCCCCAAGGCGAGCTGCGAGTGAGGTCAATGCGCCCGTCTTTCGCTTGCCAATTCCTTCAGCAACGGCAAGTACATCTCGCTGATCGGTATCATGAGTTCGGGCAGCCAAGTCGAGTGCTTGTCCTTCGTGACACTCTCGAATCGTAGCAATCGAAGTGCCTAGGATTTTGTTCCCAGAGGCTTCATCGACGGAAAGGTCACCTAGCAATTCCAACGCTCGGAAGTACATCCAGTTCCCAGTGTTGAGCGCGAGCGGAAGTCCGACTTGCCGGTGCAGCGTTGGCTCACCGCGCCGCGATTCCGATCCATCTTCGATATCGTCAATGATTAGCGAACCCGCATGGAGCATTTCGATCGCACTGATGAGTGGAGTTTGAACAGAGTCCCGTCCTCCGCCAATTGCGTAGCTGAGCTCAATCAAAGCAGCTCGGAACCGTTTGCCGCCATGTCCAAGAAACGTGTTCGCAGGTTGCATTAGTCCGGATTCAAGCAGATATTGTACAGGATCTCGCGACGACCTAATTGACTCGTGTTTGGTTGCCTCATGCATTTTTGTTTGTTCGATCAACATGATGATTACCTTTGCCCCCGAAACGAGTTAAGAAAACGCATGGGGGTTAAGCCAGCGGGAGGGCGACCGACGACGATTCGCAGAGCATCGTATTTAGTAAAGCGATGTGCATAGAATCGCGAGATCGTATCGTCCGAAAGCACTCGATAAAAGCGTCGAAAAATCCCCCATCGTTTGCTCGGCTTGACCAAGCGAAACAACAAACGATTGAGCAAGCGGGCGAACCTCGCCTGCGATTGATTCTCGGAGACTAACGCCGCAACCGATTCAACGACTCGTTCGGGTTCGACCGAGGCAACCGCTTGTGCGAATCGAACGGCCAGCGGAAATGAGTATCCGGTCGCGGCATGGAAAAAACCGCCAGCGTATCCGCCTTGCAGCGGAAGAGTGTTTCGAGGCATGCTCTCGTAGGACATTGGCATCGGCAAGCAGCCGGATTCTTCACGGACTATTTTCCACGACGAATTTGTCTTAAGGCGAACGAATTCTTCCAAGTTCCGCAAACACTCCGCGCGATAAACTTTCGGATCCTCGGAGAATTGAGTATCTTCGACCAACACGCGACGATCTGAAAACGGAAGCGAATACATGAAGCGAAATCCGTTCGATTGGTTTTGGCAAGCGTCCATGACGACTGGATACGATTCCGGCCAGTCTTCTTGCAACTCGATTTCGAACCCATAGAACTTTTGAAAGCCACCACGGAATGGCTCAGGGGTTGCCTGTTCAGTGAATACGCGACTCGGACCTCGACAGTCAATTACAACTTTGCCAGCGAATGTCACGCCGCGCTTT
Organism: Pirellulaceae bacterium; assembly: GCA_031374825.1. Lineage (GTDB taxonomy): Bacteria > Planctomycetota > Planctomycetia > Pirellulales > Pirellulaceae > JANMGV01. Next base: position 67,978 of record JANMGV010000033.1, on the reverse strand, counting down.
GTCCGAATACTGTGAGCACCGATGCTCTCGATTTCGGTCTCAGTCAGCAGGAATGATTCGACTTGATCCTGTGACAGAACTCCCATTTCGTTCGATCTTCTAGAGTGCAGTGTGGCTTGGTTGCTAAGGTTCACATCCGTGTCGCTGGAGCGGAATTCGACTGCTGAGCTTTGTTTGTATCCGCTGGTCTGCAGCTCTCGAAAGCATTCCGTAACGACGTTGGAAAAGTGATTCGAGCTAATCGATGCGTAGGGAAGGTTCACGCGTCGCTCAAGTCCTGGAAAGCGAACAATGTAGTTTTGCCATCGACTTGTGATTAACGGTTCGATCCAAGCTCGTGATTCAGCCGGCACATCTTTTGGATGAAACGACCAAGTGTGATTTCCGCCTATCGTGCTCTCGCGTTCTATCAGCAACAGAGTTGCCTGGGGTTGATGATGCTTGATGGCGAGCGCTAACAGTCCACCTTGCAGGCCACCGCCGATGATGATGTAGTCATGCATGAATGATCACTCCGCGGTGAGCAGCCGATGGATTTGTAATGAGCTGAGAAAAAGAGCCAGCGGCTATGTGGAGACAAAGGTGCGGAACCGCCAGAGAGCTTAGACCTAGAAAAACAGTTCGTATCAAAGATGCTTCGATTGATCCACTCGGTGACCAGAAGAACGCTCCGGCCGAAACTAACGCCAAGGCAGCAACTGTTAAGGGCAATAATTTACGGTATGTGGCAAAGACTGATTCGCCGAGTGATCGAGCAAGCTGATTCAGGCCGCGTATGGAATGCCAGCCGCAGAAGTAGAGTGTGAACGAAACGAGCGGACTAACAAAGCAGCAAAGCACAGCGATCGAAAGCATTCGCAAGCTGTTCGACGTACAGGTAAACTCTCCCCAACTTCTATCCGGTCGGCCGCTTTGAAGATCTTTTCGAATACAGTCAATTACCCACATGGGCGCGAGAATTACCGCAGAAGCTGCGACGGCCCTCACGCAATAAGCAATCGTTGTGTCCTGATCGCTGGGGATAACAACTGTCAAAAGTTCAGCAACTTCGTCTCCACGAAACAACGCAGACATCCAGATGATCATTCCACCAGATGCGATCGCGATCAAATGGCGAAGCCAACCGGCACTCTCGACATCACGTTCTTCAAGCCCAAAGTGCCAGGCCGACACCATGAAGAATGTCAGAATAGTTACCACAGGCATCACATACCATCCGATCACAACTACGATCGAAATCGTCAGATAAACACTGAAAAATACCACGCCCCACATGCTCCCGAAGGTCGGAAGAAGGAGTCGCTTGCCTACCACATGATCGAGTGCCCCGTGCGGCACTCCGATTAGAGCCACAAAGATTGCTAACGAAAGAACTTCTACACTCCGTGAGGAGTCCAGGCCTATTGCACTTGCAATCACAAACGCTAGAGCGATTATTGATATCAATGCTGAGTGCATTTGCCTGGGCTCCGGTATGGCGATTAAAAACTACGCGAGCTTTGCGACCAAGCCGTCATTTAACTCTAACTTATCGCTACTCTTGGCTCTGGCGATGAAATAGATCAGCAATCCGAACCCAGCCTTGGCTGTCATATCCGCAATCGCATATCCGACTTGCAAGAAGACAATACCGCTCGCATCCACCGCTCCGCCCGACTTTGCCAAAAGTGCTTCAGGCGTTCCACCGAGAGCATACGCGATTGGATAGACGGCCCAAGTGATTAGCAAAACTAGCCGAGCAAGTTCGATGAGCTTGCGTGCCGCCACTGGCTGGGTATTGAGCGACTTGGTCAATTCGACCCAAAGGACATACAAAATGTAGAAGAAGGGAATCGACGATAACGCTCCCCACACAACTCGCATCGTCCATCCTTCTGGGTCGCTGATCACTTCGCCTGGATATCCCAAGGCGATCATCGCGGCGGCCGCGATGACCAGTCGAGTCAACAGCGACTTGGCACGCGATTTTTCTAAGCGAAGAACGGCCACCAGTTCAACCATCAACAACGGCACCGTCAAAATCCAGTCCGCGTAACGATAGAAATCGTTAAAGCCCGCGCCGGTTCCCGTATAACCGTCACCAGACAGGGCGTAGGCTCCCTGCCAACTGTGGCGAATCATGAAATAGTGATAGCACGCGATCGTGACGACTAAGCCCGAGACCATCAGGGCGGGGCGATAGGGAGCGTCAACCATCGACCGGGACAGGAACAAGAAGATCGCTGCGGCGCCCATGGTCGCTACCGTCATCGAAAAAATATTGTCTACGGTTGCGTACTGAAGGACGGTTAGATCGGGCATTTTCGCCAGCAAATCTAGGGGTAAGTGGAACATATTCTGTGACCTCTTAATAAAAACAGCTTGAAAGGGTTACGTTTGGCAAAAACTGCCAAATCTGTCTTATGGTTCATGATATTGGCTCGTCAAGTGGCTTTATTGCTGTTTTAAGGGTTCCATTGACAGAATTTTTGGCTAAACTAACCCGGTCTTCTTTCAAAACTCCCAAATCCGTCAATCTTCCTTTCAACAGTGCGAATGAAATGCAACAGATCCTGCTATCTACCTCTGATTTCGCCGCTGCGATCGGTGTAAGTGAATCGTCCGTGCGGCGGATGGCCGACAGCGGCGAGTTGCAGATCCATCGAACGCGGGGCGGACATCGAAGAATCCCTGCGACCGAAGCGATTCGTTATGTTCGTGAAAATAACGTATCCATCGTTCGGCCCGACCTGCTGGGCATCGACGAAGCGGTCAATAAGTTTGCCGACGATGACTTCGGTGCGAAGCTAACGGCTGCGTTGACCGACGGGCACGCGAAAGCCGTCATCGGCTTGATGCAGGCGATGTACGCTCATGGCTTATCGATTGCTGAGATCTGCGATGGTCCGATTCACCAAGCAATGACGTCGATCGGAAATTTTTGGCCGGACAAGCGGGCGATATTTATTGAGCATCGTGCTACGATTCTTTGCGTCCGAGCTTTGTGTCAGATTCGACTTTCGATTCCCGATCCCGATGCGAATGCCCCAACAGCAATGGGCGCCGCGCCGGATGGTGATCCCTTTCTCCTTCCATCCCTAATGGTTTCGTTGGTTTTGCATGAGTGTGGTTTTGACGAAACCAACTTGGGGCCGAATACGCCGATAGATGTGTTGACCGATGTAGTGGGAGATGAAATACCAAGCATCGTTTGGCTTGCGATGACTAATGCAATCCGCAGCCGGGTCCAAGATCGCGAGATAAGTCGTTTGGCAACCGTCATAACGCAGTACGGCGGCACTTTCCTAATTGGTGGTAGGAGTGCTGGCACTTTCGAAGGCGAGGGGGCGGTTCGCTGTGGGACAATGAAAGAGCTCAGTAACCTCGCGATTGAAGTTATCAATCGACGAGCGCAGCCGTGAGTTTGTGACCTGTTGTCACGCATAACGAAGCACGAGATCGATTGCAGGTAGCAAGGCAAAAAAAGCTTATTGGATACGATTCAATGAGGCCCGAAAACGAAAAAAACTCGTCTGCATCGCAAACGAGTTTCATAAATTGACGAACGCAAATTTACTTGCTTGGTGGCATCAACACGGTATCGATCGCATGGATGACCCCGTTGCTGCAATGCACGTCTGTGATGATTACTTTCGTGTTTCCGTTCAGAAAAACCTCGCCATTCTTGACTTCGATAGTAATCTTCGAGCCTTCGACGGTGCTTGCTTCCTTTAACGTAACCACGGTGGCTGCAGGTACTTTTCCTGCCACGACGTGATAAGTCAGGATAGCAGCTAGCTTGGATTGGTTTTCTGGCTTAACCAGTGACTCAACCGTGCCGGCTGGCAGCTTTGCAAAGGCGGCATCAGTTGGTGCCAACACGGTGAAGGGACCAGCACTGCTCAGTGTTGCTACAAGATCGGCAGCCTTCACAGCAGCGACTAATGTGTTGAAGCTGCCGTTGCCAATAGCAGTTTCTACAATGGTTTTTGTTGCGACTGGCTTGGCAATTGTTTCAGTAGACATTCGATTCACTTTCAATAATAGGGGTAACTTGAGACGTTCTAAAATCAAACGCCTTCGCGCCGGTCGGATACGAGTTTCAGTGGAAGTCGTCACCAAACCGGATTGGCCTCAGAAGCCAGCTAACTATACAAAGAGGGCAAGTGCAAAAAAAATTCGTGTAGCGCTCTGTGAGTCGTCGGCGTTCGCAGCCACGAGTTTCGTTGCGATGGACTGATAATCCCTATTGCCAGTTCTGCTCAACCTGTAAAACTTCTCGATGCGACGCTCGCTGCTCAGTAGCCGTCTACGGGAAACCGCCAGCCAGCGTGTGTCAAGGTAGATCAATTAACGATATCACCATTTACAGGGTCGCGATCGACGCCGCGAAGTGCGTCGGAATTCGACAAGTTGAGGTACCAATCGCGACCCGTATCGCCGAACAGAAGATCGACTTGCGCATCGTCCACGATGCGGTGAGCTGGAAGTGCAAGACGGGTAGCAGCGATGCGTTGGTTAAAAGATATGTCAGACGACCAAATACTGGCGATGAGGGACAGACGGTAATATCTCGAGTCGAATTCCGTCGAATCACCCAAGAGTAGATCTTCGCCGATTCCGCCATACAATTTGTCTCGACCGACGCCACCGATCAATACGTTTTTGCCCGACCCTGCGTAAAGCTCGTCGTTGCCGTTTCCACCAAGCATCAAATCATCGCCGTCTTCGCCGAACAACACATCGTTTCCGTCTTCGCCAAATAGTGCGTCCAGCCCAAGTCCGCCGAAAATCTGATCGTTACCTTGCCCGCCAAGCACGCGGTCATCTCCAGAGTCGCCCCACAGCAAGTCGTTGCCTTCGTCGCCACGGATAATGTCGGAACCGCCGCCGCCGTGAATCTGATCGTGACCTTGTCCGCCCAGCAATCTGTCGTCTCGGTCACCACCCATGAGGAGGTCATTCCCCTCTTGGCCGAAAAATGTTGCCTTCCATTTACTTCGCGCGTCCCCAATCAACTCCAGACGATCATCGCCATCACCACCGAGCAAGATGATCGTTTCTCCGTTGCGATATTCGTGCGAGCTGGCAACTCCGTTAAGCCACAAATTCGCGACGGCACCATTCAGACCTAATCTCCAGTCAACCATCATCACGTCGTCGCCTGGCGTTCCGCGAAAGATGATGCCACCCTGACCGGGCCCTTCGTCTAACGTATTATTTCCGGGGCCGCCGTCGAGCGTATCGTTTCCGTTTTCGCCGAAGAGTTGATCATCGCCGTTTCCACCAAATAGTTTATCATCGCCGTTTCCGCCACGGATGATATCGTCACCATTGAGGCCGCTAAGGACGTCGTTACCTGCAAAGCCGTTGATGATATCCAGACCTGGGCTTCCTAAGACAACGTCGACGCCAAGCGAACCTCTAATGGTATTGGCGATACTACTGCGTGCATCAATGCGCGTTCTGGCAAAGTTCAGGGCTTGCAGATCAGTTAAAGACAACAGCGAAAAGTCGATGGTGTCTCGCACCCCGGTCGTTCGAGTCGAACGGAACACGAAGTTCAAATCACCTTCGAAATTTTTGGCACGTTTTTCCGTCGTCGGGTCCGCAAGGTCGGTTATGACAAGTTCGTTGTTAGTATCGTCGCGATCGGCCTTGACCGATCTCGTCACGTTGGAGTTCGTGTCGATTGTTAAAGTGTTGACACCGCCACCGCCGTCCATCGATATCTTTTCAACGGAAATGGCGTTAATGACGAAATCGGGTCCCGCGAAGCTTGCTGAAGTTGCCCGAATTGTCCCGGTCTCGGCTTCCGTACCGCCTATGAATCGAATTGTGTCGACGCCGCCACGCCCATCAATCGTGAGATCTGATAATCCGGGCGGGTTAAATCTATGCGGTAACCCATTGATAGACACCGAAACCGAATCCGCCTTGATAGTCACCACTATCTGATCATCACCGTTTGTTCCGAACAAAGCTGGCCCGAGTAAGAAGAGTTCATCCGATCCATGAATACCATCGTCGGCAGTAAAGGCCAACGAACCCTGGAATTCCGATAGGTTATCGGGCTGAGAACCAAGTTGGCCAGGGAAAATGTCTTTTACCAACAATGTACCTGGTGGTGTTCCATCGCTCGTCCATAATTCTGAGCCCTTGACTGGATCAAATGCCCGGAAATACAAAGCCTCGTTCAAATTGATTAACTCTGAAACGTGTCCACTATCAACGCCTTGGTTAATATCGCGAACAAGAGTCGTACCGTTTGCCGTACCATTGGACTTCCACAATTCTTCGCCGTGAACATCATCATTCGCAACGAAGAACAGTGTTCCACCAACATTGACGAAATTCTGTGGAAAGGAATCGACGACACCTGGCTTTATGTCTTTCACCAACTTAGTACCATTTGACGTGCCGTTGCTACCGAATAATTCTCGTCCAACGCTTGTCCGAAAGGCATTGAAAAACAACGTGCCATTTACGTCCAAGAGATCGCGTGGGTCAGACGCATCCGGACCAACCTCGATATCCTTTATCAAAACTGTGCCTGTTGTTAGCCCATTTGTTTTCCATAACTCTCGTCCGTGCGTGCCGTCATCTGCAGAGAACGCTAATACATTGTTTGATAGTGTATATCCAAACGGGAATGAATCAGCGGGCCCCGGATTGATATCCTTCAGGAGAACTGTTAGGCCACTAGTTCCTGGAATCGGAGGAATATGTTGCCAGAGTTCCGAACCGTGGACTCCATCATTTGCTTGGAAGATAATTGAGCGGCCGATTCTGCTGGTTTCAAAAATACCCGAGCTATCAGGACCGGGATTAATATCTTCGACTAATTGAGTTCCGGCAGCTGTACCGTCGCTTTCCCATAATTCACGTCCATGTGTTCCATCATCCGCTGCAAAATACAGTTTTCCGTTTACTGCAATAATGGCCGTAGGGCCTTGGGCAAATTGACTTGTGCTAGGGTTGATATCTTCAACCAGAACGGTACCTGTTTCTGATCCGTCTGTTTGCCACAATTCTTCTCCATGAACGCCGTCTGTGGCTACAAAATACAAACTGTTATTTAGGATGGTGAATTGAAACGCGTTCGAGTCTTCGGGGCCTGGGAAAATATCTCTGACTAAAACAGTACCCTGGGCGGTGCCATCGCTCTTCCAAAGTTCACGGCCATGAACGATATCTTCGGCTACGAAGAACATTGTTCCGTTGAAGTTAAACATACTGTCTCGAATTCGGGCGTCCTCCGTTCCAAGATTGATATTTTTGACCAAGGTCGTTCCGTTTGTGGTGAGATTACTTTTCCACAGTTCTGGACCAATCAGACCGTCATTAGCGGCAAAAAAGAGTGTCCCATTCAGATCAGCAAACGCTCGAGGATAGGAGGATTCGGAGCCCGCGAGAACGTCTTTGACCAATACTGTTCCATTTGCCGTCCCATTACTTCTCCAAACCTCATTTCCTTGAACTCCATCATTTGCTCTAAAAACAAGAATGCCATTCACATTTGTTAGCTTGTAAGCACTGGCGTTCCCACTACCGGGATAAATGTCTTTAACCAATACGGTCCCCCCGGCAGTACCGTTGCTCTTCCATATTTCATATCCTGTGGCTGGATCGAGTGCTTCGAAAAATACCGTACCGTTTACGTTGATTAGATTCGAAGGAAACGAACCAAACGTTCCGTTGTTGACATCTTTTACCAATACTGTTCCAGCATTTGTTCCGTTGCTTTTCCAAAGTTCATTTCCATTGGTGCTATCATTCGCCGAGAAAAACAAAGTGCCACCAACATTCGTCAATCCTCGAGGTCCGGAACTATCAGGCCCGCTGAAAATGTCTTTTACTCTTACAGTACCCGCAGCAACTCCGTTGCTCTTCCATAATTCATCCCCTGAAACTCCGTCGTCCGCCTTAAAGAATAGTGTGCCATTCACGTTTGTTAGATAGTTCGGGTACGATGCATCCGCACCGGGCCGAATGTTTCTTACCAACACCGTCCCTGTTGCTGTTCCATCGGACTTGAAAAGCTCATTCCGAGTCGCCGCATTGCTCGCACTAAAGAAGACCACTCCGTTGACTTCGGTTAGTTTCGAAGGACCGGACGAATCGGGACCAGGAAAAAGATCTTTGACGAGTACCGTCCCTTCTGCAGTTCCGTTGCTCTTCCAAAGCTCTTCTCCGTGGACCTCATCGTCAACGACAAAAAAAAGCGTACTGCCCACTGCCAAAAAATCACCGAAAGATGAATCCACTGGCCCTGGGACAATGTCCTTGACTAAGGTGGTGCCGGCCGCAGTCCCGTCGCTTTTCCACAACTCCACTCCGTGCGAACCATCGTTTGCGGCGAAGAACAAGACGCCGTTAACATTGGTTAAGTAACTTGGATCCGAGGACTCAAACCCAGGAATAATGTCCTTGATAATTTTCGTACCATTTGCCGTGCCGTCTGTTTTCCACAATTCAAAACCATTTGTGGAATTGTTTGCGCCGAAAAATACGTTGTTGCCGACGACGACACTTTCGCTGATTCTTGATCCCGATTCCTGCGTGTTTACGTCAACCACTTCGGGTGTCGCGCTCAGCATCAGTCGCGACTCCAATTGCTCTATACCTTGCCCCTTCAAAATGTTCCTGGCAACGACTCGCCGATCCTGTTTGATTTGTTTTTTTGCCAGGAAAAGTTTGTTCGAGGCGTTGGATCGATGGCCTGAAATTTTGTTGAAAAGCATGATCGTGGACCTTCAGGAACTGGTTTCAGGTAGTGAAAAACTCGTTGAATGCGAATCAAGCAGCCCAAGCCATCGGACTGTTGGTAGATCAGAAATGACGAGCTGAGACGATTAAAGACATTGGTCGCCTTTTTCGCTCTTTTATTACATGCGTCAAACAATTCCGGCGCGCTCCGCTTATTTTTGGAATTTTTTTGCTCGGGATCGCCCGAACAGTTTTCAGAGTTGTTGGGTGATTCCCATCGTATTTATGTGGCTTGAACCGACACTTCTCGCTGATCGCCGGTGCTTCGAACAACAAAATGCGCGACTTTGACAGCATTTTCGTACACGTACTCGTACTCAGCCGCAGGCGGTACTCGTACTCGAATTTGGCTCCCGATCGAGTACGAGTACGAGTACCGTTTCACTGAGTACGAGCACGATTTCCAGGTCATAAATTACCGGCGATCAGCGAGATGTGGCTTGAACCTGATATAAATGATCAAACTCGTGATGTGCTGATTCTGTACGGTGACTTTAAGAAATGATTGGTGGGAACAAACTATGCTGCGCATCATTGTGGGAGTTATCGTTGGATTTATTTCTTGGGTAATTGTCTGGGTCGCCAGCGAGAAGATTCTTTCAGCCATTTGGCCGGAGGGTTTTGGCGTTCATCAACGTGCTTTCGAAGAGGCTATCAAGAATGGTGGACCATTCACAGCGAACACGACGATGCTTCTCACGCAAATCGTCCTTGGATTATTGGTCTCGCTAATGTCGGGATCTTTGGCTGCACTGATTGCTGGCGAAAACATACGAGCGCCCTTTGTCGTTGGCTGTTTGTTATTGGCGCTTGGTGTATTGAAGATGGTAATGTCCTGGCCTTATGTTCCCATTTGGTATCACGTCATCTTTACAGCTATCTTGCTTCCTCTAGCGATCATTGGCGGCAAACTCATTTCCACAAAATAGGGATATGAAAAGGGGGATTAATGGTTGATTCCATCGCACTAGGTGCGCAATCGTCGGATACAACATTCGTTAACAGCCTAAACTGCTGTTGCACAGAACAACCGGTCAAATGCTGTCGGCCCAGCGTTGCTGTTGGCTATACTTTGGAATCGTTACATATCACAACATCAGCTCAACTCTCGTTGCGTTCGCGATTGGGGCTTGCCACCACTCCATCTCCGGCGCGTACCGATTAACATAGCCGTTTGTTCCAGCCAAAACCTTTCCTTCACCCGCTCTCACACATTGGAAACAGATATGAAAAGAGTTACTGGCATCGGTGGTGTGTTCTTCAATTCACCTAATCCTGTTGCATTAAGAGCTTGGTACAAAGAGCATCTTGGAATCGACGTGCAGGACTGGGGTGGAGCCGCGTTTACGTGGACTGATTCGGAAGGCAAGCCGACGGCGGGAACCACGATTTGGAGTGTCGGTGACGCAACCAGCAAGACATTTGCTCCGAGTACCGCGCCCTTTATGATCAACTACCGAGTCGCCGATCTTCACGCATTGGTCAAGGTGTTAAAGGCTGAAGGCTGCAATGTGCTCGATAAGATTGATGAGTCCGATTACGGCAAGTTCGCTTGGGTAATAGACCCAGATGGCAACAAAGTTGAACTTTGGGAACCCCCTGCGGATCAATGACGCCACCACTTTGCAGAAATCCGTGGCGAAAAAAAGGCTGGCCGTGAATAATGAATCAAGCGTCCACTGGCAAGATTTGCGGATTCAGCTTAACCGATTTCGTCAAACCAATCCCTTGATCGGTGTCCCGTAGTAGATCTGATGCGGGCGTTTTTCGGCGTCGAGCCAAGCGTCGGTTCTGGGAATACCGAGTGAATTGTAGATGGTTGCGGCGAAATCTTCGGGGGTGACGGGTTGGTCTGCGGGGACAGCGCCGATGCGGTCCGATTTGCCGATTACCGTTCCGCCTTGCACGCCGCCGCCAGCAAAGAATACCGATTGCACCGCGCCCCAATGGTCACGACCTGGCAATTTGTAATGCTGGGGCAGCAAGGAAATCTTAGGCGTACGTCCGAATTCGCTCGCCATAACGATGAGTGTTTCATCCAATTGTCCGCTTGACGACAAATCGTCCAACAACGCCGACAGCGCGCGATCGGTGGGTGGCAACAATTTGTCTTTTAAATGCGGAAAAGCGTTTCCGTGCGTATCCCACGATTCATCATTTCCCAGGTTGACTTGCACCAGCCTAACACCCGTCTCAACCAACTGGCGTGCCATCAACAACGACCATCCGAAACTGTTGCGGCCGTACCGGTCAAGCTTGGCATCATCGGCTTTGGTGACATTCAACGCTTGAAAAACGCGCTCGTGGGTCAGTAGCGAAATCGCCGATTCTCGCATTCGATCGAATTGATGGATGCTGCCCGCATTATCCCAAGCAGCGCGTTGCCGATTGAGCTGGGCCAATAAATCCAATCGCCCGTTGACGCGACCCAGCGGTAATTCTTGCGGCAAGGTTAATTGAGGCGCTTGAAATATTCGGTTGTCGGGTGTTTCTCTCTGTTGATGATCGAAACTGTATTCTGGGTAGGCACCGTAGCAAGTCGTGTGAAAGGGCGAAGCATCGATCATCCAGGGATCGTAATTGTCGCCCATCTTTCCTGCATTTTGTCCTGGGATGATCCGTCCGGAATAATGGACCAATCGCTCGGGAAGTATCGCTGCGGTTGGCAAATTGTTGCGACTCTCGAATGTGCGATTCACAATCGCAGCGATCGAGGGTTCGTCGGATCGACCGTTTGTATTGGGATCAAATCCAGTTGGCAACGCTGATCGGCCGGTCAACATGATATGGTGCCCGGCGGAATGGTCGTTCGACGAATGAGTCAACGATCGACAAATGGCCCACAAGTGACTGCGAGCGGCGAGTAGCGGCAAGTGCTCGCAGATTTGCAATCCAGGAGTGTTCGTCGCAATCGGTTTGAATTCGCCGCGCACGCCGTCGGGCGCGTCAGGCTTGAGGTCAAAACTTTCGTGCTGTGCCAATCCTCCGGACAAGAAAATGAATATGCAAGACTTTGCGCGTCCGAAACCCGGGCCGCTGTCCGACTCACGTGCTTGCACGAGGCCTTCGAGATGGTTCATCCCCAATCCTAGAACGCCCACCGCACCAACTTGCAAAGCTTGCCGCCTAGCGATCCTCGAATGCATTAACGATTTGGTAGCGTCGTGGTCCATCGCGATGGGCACTCATTTTCGAAAAGCAAATTATTCAACAAGAATTTCGTCGAAACAGTATAAGCCGAACGGAGGGAATATTTACAGCTACCGTGTTTACAGCTCACTGTATCGCTGTTCCTTTATGAACTCGTCTAACGCGGCCGGAGGCGGGAGCATTAAGGCGATCGGCAGGAAATATATTACCTGTAGGACGGGTCTCCATGCCCGTCCGAACTGACTGGGACGGGCCTGGAGATCCGTCCTACGTTGGGTAGGGCAATTCTTGCCGCTCGCCTAACAATGCAGTTGGCCGAGAGGTAACAGTGTCAATTGAGCTAACGGAAGGATAGCAGATAGATCATTCAGCGGCTAGCAAAGCTCGAAAAAAGAGTTTTCAGCTAGAACCGAATGGTCTTCTTTTTCTCGCCGATCATCAGTTCTGCTCGATCCCAGGATACTCGCAATACATCGTCGTTCGAAGCAAACTCCCGAATCAAATAACCTCGGCGCGTCGCACGTGAATTCATCGGCGGTAGTCGTAGAGCGCGGTTGCATTGGACATCGGACACAATCGGCAGAACGTCTAAAGCATCGCTTAGTCGCGTCTGATATCCGTCACCTGAAAGTTCGTGGTAACGCAAATCGATCTTCTTCTTGATCGCCCAATTCGTTGACGCGGGCACTTGGTCGAGCAACCATTTCTTGCTGATCCAATCGACACGACCCAGCAACCATCGCTGGCAGTCTGTATCGTGTCGGCTTTCTTCCAATTGATCGAGCGTACATTGCCAGAGATGCAGTATTTCCCAGGCTTCTGCGGGTACGTCTTCGGATTCGCCCAGCATCCCACGAACGGCTTTTGCATATTCTCGTTGAATATCGATCGCCGAGCGAGACAAGCCCTTTCGGTCGGAAACCCGGCCGATCAGCAACCAATCGCTGGCAAAGCGCGCCATGGCGTCGAGCGGCCGACGCAATCGCGGCAACCGTAAATCGCATCCCCGTTCGATCAAATCCAGAACTAACGAAGTCGTTCCCAGCCTCAAAAACTCGACTTGGCTGCATGGGGTCGCGTCGCCAAGCTGAATTTGGATGCGTTGACTTCGTCGGAACAACCCGGCCCAACCGCCAAGCGAGTACCAATGGTCGGAGCACATCGCCTCGAGCCAGTGTCCCAAGACTATCGCAGGTCGTTCTCCCCAATACTTTCCAAATCCAATTTCGCAAGTCAGCGAACGCATTCGAGCGCTCAACCAAAAACGGCCGCGCGGATCGACAAATCCACCGCCGTCCCAAATAACCCGCGTTGCCAAGAATGGCATCAACTGCCGCCTTAAGGACACAAGCGCGGTGAATCGAATCAATAACATAAACAGGATTGCCAAAGGCGAGTGGAGGACGCGAAGACCCGACGAACCAACTTGCACGAATTTCGGGAACAACCAAGCTTGTTCGCCAAATCCAAATCGCGAAACCGCTTTTCCCGATTCGCGGATCATCGGATTGTTGATGAAGTCGTAGTCGTGAGCAAGATCGTGATCCTCGTGCTTCGCAAAACGGCCAAACAACTTGACGATCAAAAAGAGGACGCCCAGAAAGACAAGTGATGTCACTTTGTAGATGAGCAACAACGGCAGTAGAAGAATCAAACCCAACCGCCAACAAAGTAGCTGGAGCCCGTTGGCGATTTCGACGGTGTAGTTCTCTTGTTGCCCGTAGCAACGCCCTTCGGAGTCCGAGGAGTTTTTGACTAAGCACGTCTCGGAATGAGGGAACAAGAATTTGAGATGACGGGCCAGCAAGTGATCGAGCGCGGACTGCGACGCGACGACATCGCGTGGACTGTTGCACTCGGGGGTCGCGGATTCCAACAGACCTTGTCCCCAATGGCCGTCCGTCGTTGGCTCTAAGGAAATGCATCCGCCGTTTGCCAAGAAAAATTTCAACGGGTCCTGAATCGAACGTACCAAAGGGACGTCGTCCACCAATTTTTCCACTAATCGAAAATACCAATCGGCATCTTCGCTATCACGAACGCTGTCGGCGGCGAAATGCATTCCATACTCGGTCTCAAGGCCGAGGTAGCGACCGAGTATCGCGTGCTTATTCGCCCGACTGCGGGACTTTGACGTGGTCCACATAGAACCACGGTTTCGTGCTACTGTCTTGAACAATGGACTTCAACACTTCTTGCAGGTGTATTTTGCGGAGATCGTTAAGGTGGGTTGGAGTGTGTGGTGAGGCTACTAATCGGTCTTCTTGCTCGATTTTCCATTGCGAGGCTGGATCGAGTGTAATTGCTGTTCGGAATACCATCGATGAAACCTATTTTAAACGAAAATCATTTTCGTAAAGGAGCAAATCGTTGGATGCTTTCAAATATTAAAAGTCCAGACGAACGAAAACCGTCATCAAGCCGTTTCAATCTGAAAGGCAATTCACTCTGGCACATCTATGATACGCTTTTCTCGATTGGATGACCATCATTTTCTCGCACAAAATAGTTGGTGACCATTTTTGCTGAATCCCCCCAGAACATCTACCTTTGTTTTGGAGTTTCCAAGTTTTCGATTGGCTGGCCGTGTCGATTTTCGAGTAGTTTTTGGTGCAATTAACCGCCGGGCAAGCTTGGCATTGGATAGGCAAAATATGTGCCAGCGAGTATGTTTGTCGTCACAAGAGTTTGACTCGATTACGCGGCGAGCAACTACGAAGAACTTGTGGTCTAATTTTCGGCGATTTTTTTCCGATTAGCAGGATTTTGCTTGGCTCGAAATCAGATCACGAAGTTTAAGTATCCGTTTTACCTTTGTTTTATCGTAACGGTTAACACCAAGTGTCGAAGTTCGGCTTCGGCGGTGCAACAGCGTACTTACAAAGCCGCTCATGGGTGTTCAAATTCTTGATTGGCTTTGGAGAAGGGTTGCATACGTTTTTAATTTGTCTTGCACGGTTGCTGGTAAGAGTTGAAATGTCATTTTTGGAATTGAAAATAGTCGCGGTTGGCGGCTATCAGAGCAGAGGAGATTGCTATGAAATTGTTCGAAGGTAAAAAAGGTCTTGTCCTTGGAGTTGCAAACGAGAATTCTATTGCGTGGGCAATCGCAAATGAAATCATTCAGCACGGTGGCGTTTGCGGCTTTTCGCACCTTCCAGATCGGGCCGATGATGAACGTCAACGCAATCGCCGACGCGTAAGCCAATTGACCGACCAATTTCCCGACAATGTCGCTTTCCTTGAGCCGCTTGACGTACAACAAGACCAGCAAGTCACCGATTTCATGGCGATGGTTGGTTCAAAGATGGGCAAGATCGACTTCTTGCTGCACTCCATTGCATTTGCCGATCGAGCCGATTTGTCCCGCGACACCGTTGAGACGAGTCGCGAAGGATTTAAGCTTGCCATGGACGTCAGCGTCTACAGCTTGATTTCCGTCACCAACGCAGCTCGGCCTCTATTTAATCCCGGTGCGTCGGTTGCCGCAATGACATATTTTGGCGGTGAAAAATGCGTGCCTGGTTACAATGTCATGGGCATTTGCAAAGCTGCTTTAGATGCGACGGTTCGCTATCTCGCGTATGACTTGGGGCCAGCATCGGTTCGAGTCAATGCAGTGAGTGCCGGTCCACTGCGAACTTTGGCTGGACGCGCGGCTGGTGTCGATGAGATGCTTGACCTATACGAACACATGGCACCGCTGGGACGAAACATAACGCACGAAGAAGTCGGACGCGTCGGCGCATTCTTGCTTAGCTCATACAGTGACGGAATCACCGCCGAGATTATGCATATCGACGGCGGCTACAACGCCATGGGCAGCCCCGGCCGCTTGCTCGACAAGATGAAAGCCAAAGCGTAAACGGTTTGTTCTAAGGAGTTCCGTCCAGCCAAGCCAGGCCCAACACGAAGAAACAAATAAAGACTCGCTTCCGATATCGAATCGTTCGGAGTGGGTTTTTTCGTTTTGGGCTTTGGGAACAATTCGCTGATCACCATCAAATAATGCCCAAATTCAAAACTCTAGCTTTGGGTTTTTGTACCAGTTCCGCAGTTACCGTCAGCCTCCCACCAATTGAGTCGTCCTAGAATCTTGTCCTTCGTTTGGTTCGAACCACGGAACAGCGGTTGCTCTCGTAGACACAGTCGCACTCACAAGAATTCATTCCGGAATCATCCGCGCGGCAACCGGCGTCGTCGGGAATGCGAAATAAGTCGCCAATACCGAGCGTGGAGTGTTGACATAGATTGATGGAAGATTAGCCGTCGAACGATCCCTTTTTGGGCCGAATTGGGTTTCCTAGTTGCGTTTGGCATCGGGTTCGGCACGCATTGCGTTTTCCGCTTCCATCAATATCAACTTAGCATTCATCCAATCGTTCCACGCAATTGAATTGTCTGGGGACGAATTTATCACTTGGGAGGCTTCGACCAACAGCTTTTGAGCTTCATCAGTGCGATCAAGCGTCTTGTACGCGATCGACAGATATAACTGCGTGGCGGCGATTGTCATCAATGTGCCGGGGGACGAAGAAAGTTGCAATCGTCGGAGGGAGGACTCGAGATGCTCAACTGCTTTTTCAGGAGACTGGCGGCGCAGGTCAGCGATCCCTTTCGCCATTTCGGTGTACTGAGCAATCGTAGACTTTTCGATTTGCCCCCATGCGCGATCGGCTAGTTCACCTGCCTTGACAGGATCGATTCGCGACTCCTTAGTGAAAAGACACATTTTGCTGGTTCTTTCCGCAAGTTTCTCGTCTTCGGTATCCTGAAAATCGTCCAGAGCCATTTGACATAGCTCGTTGTACGCATCCCACTTTTCCAGGTATGCTCGCAGAAACGCCAAACGATACGCGTATTCATGCCAGAGTTTCGTTCGTCGTGGCACCATCGCAAGTGCTCGAGATATGTTCTCTTCCGCTTTACTCCACTGGCCAAGTTTGGCTTGAGTCACTCCTTGAATATAGATCAAGTAGTGAGGCGGATCAGGCAATTCGAGCGCGTAATCCAAAAGCATACTAAACTCATCTGTGTCGATGCCGGAAATAGCTTTTTCAGATAGGGTTTGCGCCATAGTGTGCCACCGACCCGCATTCAGTCGTTTGTCATCAAAATTAGTCAGGGGATCAAGATAACCAGCGATTGTAGAGTCAATGAACTCGGACAATTTTTGGGATGCGTCGGCTAACGTGTCATGCACGTTCGTGAGTTGCGGTTGCGGTCTGGCTGGGGCGGCAGGACTGTATGCTCGTGTCGATATCGGTCCGCTGCTACGAGTATTGGCGATCGCAATGGCCATGGATAGAACTTCTGGCTGTTCGATCGAACGATCCTCGGCAAGTTGGTTCAGGATCTCGCGACTGGAAAGCTTTTGAGAGAACTTTTGATTTATGATCTCCGTAGCTTTTTGCACGATCGATCGCTGATGGAGTACCTCGTCATCGGCTTCGATCGATTCCCAAAGTTTGAGTTCGCCGCTATGTGAACTTGACACTAGGGTCATATTGTCGGGAGTCAGAGCGACGCTGGTGACTTGACTGTCGTGCGCTCTAAAGCTCAATAGCATTTCACTGGTCTCAACGTTCCAGACACAAATGAATCCGTCCGCTGTACCCACGAACAATCGTTTTCCCGTCGTGTCGAATGCGAGCGAAACGGCGAGTCCGCTGAAACCCGAAAGCGAAGTGATTAGTCGCTTCTCTTTCAATGCCCACAACTCGACGGTCCGATCGACCCCAACGGCAATCAGTTTGCCGTCAGGAGATATCTCGACGGACCGCCCTCGCTGGCTACCTTGAGGTTCGCGAAGGACGTTGCGTGATCGATCGACGAGGTTCCACGAAACGACCTCGCAACCGGGTGAGGATAATGTAACAGCCACGGATGAATCCTGGGTGATCGCGATTCCGTGGATGCTGGTTGCAGCCTGGAATTGACTGATTTCGCGTCCCTCATCGGTTGACCATAGTTTCAGAACGCCATTTTTACCCGCTGCGGCCAGCACCGAACCTTGATTGGCAAACTTGACAAACCACGTTTCGCCGAGATCATTCCAGTGTTGGAGGAGTTTACCACTGGATCGCTCCCATAGTTTGGCACCCTCGGTTGTGGCCGTTGCGATCAATCTTCCATCGGGAGAACACGCTAGTTCCAGACTGGCTTTACCGGTGGATGACGACTTGAGCTCTTGTCCTGTACGAGCATTCCATGTTCGCAATGCGCCTTCGGGACCGGCCGAAATCAATGTTTCGTTGTCGACAAAGCGTGCTCCCTTATAACCCGGGGCATGTCCAAGTAGCTGTACGACTTTCGAAGGAGGACGGACCGATCGAAAGTTGATAACGTTCGGGACTTTATCGACGTACACCAGTTGCTTACCGTCCGGAGTGATGTGCGCGAGGAATGGATCCAGGGCAATCTTGTTGAACGATTCGATTGGGCGTTTGGTCTCCCAATCCCAAACGACGGCTTGACCCTCCAATCCGACGGTTAGAAGTCGCTTGCCATCAGCGGAGATACGCAGGAATAAGACTGAATCGGAGCTTGCCCCTTCAACTTGATACTTTTTCACTCCGGAAACGGGATCCCAGACCGTTATCGAATGATTTGGTCCGCCGCCGATCAGCTCCAGGCCATTAGGGCTCACAGTCAAACCCGATAATTCCGTGGGGCGTTCGAAACTCCAAACCTCATTGCCGTCCGCTGTCGACAGACATCGGACTGTCGACGGTGGTTTGATCTCGGAACCCTGTGCTTCCGATAGAAATATTCTTTCGCCCGAGGCGTCAAAGATCGCTTGGGCAATAGGTTTGGTGGGCTTGGTCCACAGGATGCCACCATCACCGGCCTGCCTCACTTGCAATTGACTGACTCCCTGTCCGTTAAAATCCACAGTTGACGAAATGCTCTTTCCGTCCGGTCGGAATTGAGGCATCTTTGCCACAGCATTCGGAATCGAATGTTCCCACAAAGAATTCCCCTTCTCAGCAGCCACTAGCTGTATAACTCCCTGGTTTTTAGAAGGGTCACTGTCGTTGGGGGTCGTACAGCCCACTACGACAACGGATTGGCTGTCGGGCGAAAACACAAGACCCCAGGCGACACCAATTCTGGTTCTCGTTGTCCAAACAATTGAGCCATCCGCAGCATTGATCATGTACATCATGCCTAGTCGATCAATGGCCACGACGCGTTGACCATCCTGAGTCAATGCGAATTCCACAATCGGATCACATGGCGGGAAGATGGAACGTCTTCCGCCTGTCAATCGGTTGAGGTAACGCCATTCCCAACCGCGCTGCTCATCCATGCAATCGTTCAACAAACGCATGGCATTGTCGACTTGATTGTCGCGATATGCGGCATCGGCTTTGATGACGTTGTAGTCGTAAAGTTTATGCTTAAGGTCTATGGCTTGTTTATCAGCCCGCGTTTTTTCCCGGGTTGCTAACTGCAGGTTCGTCTCGGCAGATTTTTCTGCTTCTAATGCTCGGTCGCGTTCTTTCAACGACAACCGCTGTGCAGCAACGGCATTGTCGCGAGATTGCTTCGCGTCGCCGTAGAGCCACCACGCTACGGCTGCTGAGCCGAGGATCAACAACAAGAAAGCGGTAGCGACTGTTGCCGCCATGCGGTGTCGCAGAACGAATTTTCTCAAACGATACGTGGTGGATGGCGGGCAGGCTTCGACCGGCTCACCGTTCAGATAGCGATTCACTTCGGCAACCAAGGCGCTAGCTGTTTCGTATCTGCGTGTCCGATCTTTTTCCAACGTCTTCATTACGATCCAATCCAGTTCGTTGCGTAACACTTGCTTCAGTTTGACAGGATCAGTCGAACGCTGGGCAGATACTGTTGCGTTCGAATCTCCCATCGAGCTAACACGCGTGCTTGGCTTTTGCGGTTCTTCGTCACGAATGATTCGTCGCACTTCGTCCAAGGCTGCTGCATGGAATCGTTGTCGATCAAAAGGGGTTGTGCCTGTCAGCAATTCGTACAGCAGAACTCCTAACGAATAAATATCACTGCGGGTGTCGACATCCAATCCGCTCATTTCTGCCTGCTCAGGACTCATGTACAGCGGCGTGCCGACAAACTGGTTGATACTGGTGAATAGGGTCCGGTCCGTCAGTTGCTGATTGGTCGCTTTGGCAACGCCAAAATCGATGATTTTTGGGACTGGAATTCCGTCGTGTAGTGTCACCAATATGTTGGATGGTTTTATGTCCCGGTGAATGATCCCTTTGGTGTGAGCATGCTGAACGGCTTGGCAGACAATTGCAAAGAGTTTTAACCGTTCTTGAGTTGTCAATTTGTTTTTGTCACAGTACTCGGTAATTGGAATGCCCCGAACCAGTTCCATAACGAAGTAGGGGCGTTGGAATTCCGTTGTGCCAGCGTCGAGAACATGGGCGATGTTGGGATGGTCCATCATGGCCAAGGCTTGTCGCTCGGCCTCAAATCTGGCTACGACCTGCATGGTGTCCATGCCGGGCTTGATGATCTTGATCGCTACTTTCCGACGGATTGGCTTTTGTTGCTCCGCCATGTAGACCACGCCCATACCACCAGATCCAACTTGCTCAAGTAATTTGTAGGGTCCGATCTGTACGCCCGGTCGAACTTCCTTTGAAGGCAGAGTTTCTGGCATGTCAGGCCGATTTGCATTTAGGAATTTAGGCTCGATACGAGACTTGTCGAGCAAACTATCGGCTTCGAGATGCGCCGATATCAATTCAACTACTTCCTGCCTCAATCCGTCGTCGCCATTACATGCGGCGACGACAAATGCATCTCGCCGGGAAGCGTCGGGAAGTTCGATCGCGGACAGAAAAATTTCTTTGGCACGATTCGCAGAGGACATTATCTAGCTCCGATTAGATTCTTTGCGTCTATACCTCTCAGTGCGACGAAAACCGAAACTTGGTCTCAAGAATTATTGGGATTTGTTAAATCCAATGGAAATCACACAACGCTGTCGTTTTTCCGCAACAATACCTTGAGAGTCGCTCGGGCGTATGCCCAGTTGCGGTAAACCGTCGCCCTCGAAATTTGCATGGCGTCAGCAACTTCATCCAGGGTCATCCCAGCGAAAACGTGGAGCTTGACGACCTCCGCTGCATCCAAGTCCTTTTCTGCTAACTCGCTAAGGGCCATATCGATATCGAGGATTCGGTCCATGTCCTCAAGGGATGGACAAGCGATCTCGGGCAATTCCTGCTGTCGAAAATCTCCGCCGTGGCGAATGCGACTCTTGCGACGAGCTTGTTCAACCAGAATGCGCCTCATCGCTTCTGCTGCCGCGCCAAAAAAGTGCGCTCGACTGTTCCAGTGCATGCGGTCACCATCATTCGCGATGCGACAGTAAGCTTCGTGAACTAAAGCGGTTGCTTGCAGCGTTTGTCCGGGGGCCTCCCGCGATAGTTTTGAAGCGGCCAATCTTCTAAGTTCGTCATAAACGAGCGGCAAAAGCTGTTCCCCAGAAACTAGTTCATTAGCACCGATCGCTTTTAGGATTCGAGTAATCTCGGTCGAAGAACGCGATGGATCGGAAATTGGATCTTCCATTCGCTTCTCACAAAATTCTAGAGCATAGGAAATACGAGACTACGGCAAAAAAACAACGTACTTTGCTAACGGTAATTTAGCGACCAAGGCTATTGCCGTCGTATCGCATAATAGGTTGGTCAAGTCACCACCACAATGGACCGAGAAAGAAAAGGGGACGAGGGCAATACTGTTCGGTACGAGATTTGCGCCAGGAATACTTTTGAAATAGCGGCACAATCGCAGTCGACTGGCACGCAATTTGCGCTACTTAAAAACCATTTTCAGAACCTGTCAACTTGGCAGAGGGCTTTGGAATGGCTGGCAAGAAACGCGATAAGATTCGAGAGCAGGATGTCTCAGGGCTAAAGTGCTTTGATAAACTCGCACCGTTGCTCGAGCGGTTAGCGCACCAAACCTGTTGCGAAACAAGGACCCAAGGCCCAGTTTCGCGTCTGATGCACTGAGCCGCCAACACACCCACTTAGCGACGCTCGGACTTGCCCCGAACCGTCGCAAGATTTGGTGTGCAAAAACGGCTGACCCAACCCTTGCCCCAGCGACGATCGGGCTTGTCCCGATTCGTCGCGAATAAAAAGCATGTGTGTCCCCATGGATTCCAGAAGGGAGTGAAATCGATTCTGAACTCGTCGTAACTGCGGCTGGTGTGGCTGGCGACGAACGACACTGCCGTCAAGGTAGTTTCGAGCGTCGAGCACGGATGTCTGCCTAACTCACATGACACGTCGCGCCGACCGCGTTGCAAATGCCGCACGCGCAAATGACAAATTTCACTGCCCGATCACCGATTTTCGCAATCCTCCGTACCTCCATTCGATTAAATTCTCCCACGAAAACCAATATCATTCCCAACCCCTTTCTGATCTTTGTTAATCTACGCTAAATATACCAACCCAACGCCGACCACCGGGAATTGCTGATCGAACGCCAACAAAAGCTTGCCTCAAATCGAGTTTTTGCAAAGCCGTTCTCTCTTCAACCACGACGACCCATCCCACGTTCAACCACACTTGCGATTGTCGTTCCCCGTCTGGCGTAGACCGCCAAAACGCGACCGAGAGAATTCTAAAAGAAGATCTTCGTACCGTTGATAAACTGAAATGAGTCCGTCAGAATACTGTCTTCATGTTAACTTGAGGTGGCCGATGAAACTCATCTATTTTTTTGTCAGCATCGCATTGATGATCCCTGCTCACATGGCTGCCCATGCGCAACTTCCTGATGCTGACAAAGTTGAGGCCATCGTTCAAAAATGCGTTGAGACTCGCAGTCAGATCCTCGACCGTAAACTTACAACAATTGAAACAAACAAGCAGACCGACAAGGCATTAAAGGAAATGCGAGCTTCGCTGGACAAGCTTCGCTATAAATTGCACTGCGAAATTGTTGACGTCTTGGAAACATCCGGAGCTGGCAAAGACTTCTCAAACGTCAAAACCCTATGCAAAATTCTTGAGCTTCCCGATTCGGAACCTAAAACGATCTCCATCCCACTTCCGTCCGACCAAGTAAAACGTCTAAAACATGGCGTCGTTGTGGAATTCTTTGGGACGCTCGAAACCACAAACGCTCAGTGGATCAACTGCTATTATTTGTTGCCGCTTTCGGAAAGAAATTCTGACTTTTTCGAAGACGAAGCAAACTATTCTTTTATCCGGAGCCTGAGTGGGCTTGGTCCGGACCAACAAATTTCCGGTCTTCCAAAAGGCGACGATGAAAAAATACCTATCGCACTCGGAATGAAATCTGAGAAATGCGTGATACTGTCACCTACACTTGTCAAGAAAATTGTCGACAATGTTTCGAAACCAGACCCGCGCTGGTACATCCCCGATCATGCCGCACCATCCGGTAGCATTTCCCCCTGAACCCACCAATTCACCTCTTAATCACCAACTGTCATGGCCTTTACTACCAAAGAATTTCAAAACGGCGTTACAGTACCACTTGAACTGACCAGTTGCCCCGTCTGCCTGAAGCCTCTCATCGCACGGCTCCCGACGGACGCAGGAAAAATTCAAGATGCTATTATGCTTACTGAAAAGCTCGAGACCTTCTGCTCGAGCGACTCCAAACACCGTCCTCCCGCAAAGAATCAACCAATAACGGATTGGCATCTTCACGATCGATGGTCCTACATTAAGCTTATCATCAGCCGCCAATGGGAACCGTAATCGGTTGTCCGTACAAAGAACGATGGAACATTGTCTTCGATGTGCGTTTCCATCCTAAGCTTACAATTCACTGCAAGAAAGTGTTTGCACTCGGCCAGCTTAGCTGCACTGTTACAAGCTTTACCAATGACTAAGTTGTAAATGCAGTGTTGTGTCAAGCGTCGTAATCCGACAAGCAAGCGGATATTATTCGTCTCCCTGACGCGCGATAGACTAATAGCGCGACAATAATGAAAATTGATTGGACGACCGTCCATTTCAAATGGTGTCGAGAGGACTTTTTCGCATGACGACATCCGCTGAACATCGCTTTGAAACAACCGAGTCGAACAATTCGAAGGTATCTATACAAGCCATCTTGCTGTTGGGGTTCATGTGGTTTGCATACTTTCTAAACTATTGCGACCGGCAAGCTGTGTTTGCAATGTTTCCATCGCTTAAGTCCGATTTAGGGATGACGGATCAACAACTTGGCTTAGCGGGTGCCTATTTTCTTTGGGTGTATGCTGTGGGTTGTCCGATCGCCGGAATCATTGGCGACCGAGTTTCTAAACGCATCTTGGTGGTCTTTAGTCTGATCATCTGGAGCTTGGTGACCGTGGCGACAGGCTTGGCACGTTCGGGAATCGAATTGCTTTCGTTGCGAGCCGCCATGGGCATCTCGGAATCACTGTTTATGCCGACAGCGATCGCGCTGACCGCCAGCGCATTCGCTCCCGCGCTGCGATCTCGGACCATCGCAATCTTAACAACCGCTCAAATAGCTGGTACCGTTGTCGGTAGCTGGTTTGGTGGTTGGATGGCCGACATGGGTGCGTGGCGAACTGCTTTCTTCGCACTCGGTGGAGTCGGACTGGTATATGCTTTTCCGTACTTCGCATTCCTACGATCACTCAAAACGGAAACCTTAGTTGATACATCATTGAAATCGGATCGCAAATCGGGAATCATGGATGGATTGTTGGCGATCATTTCGATTCCGACCTATCAGGTCTTGTGCGTGGTCTTTCCTGTTTTTGTGTTTGGGCTGTGGCTGCTGTATGGCTGGCTGCCTACGTTCTTACATGACAAGTTCAACCTCAGCCAATCGGCTTCTGCTTTTAACGCTACGCTGTACCTTCAAGGCAGCACCGCAGTTGGATTGCTGGGCGGAGGCTGGCTCGCCGATAGACTATTGCAAGTGACAAAAGCGTCGCGATACTATTTGATGTTAACCAGTCTAGTTCTGTGTGCACCGTGTCTGCATGCGATCGGCAATTGCGAAACGTTGGTTCAAGTACGGTTGGCCGCCATGGCGTTTGGATTATTCAGTGGCTTAATGATGGGTAATATTTTTCCGTCCGCATTCGAAATTGTTCCGGAGAGATTGCGAGCCACAGCCGTCGGTATTCTTAATTTGTGTGGAGGTCTCGTATCTGGCTTTGCAACTTTGTTCGGCGGTCTTTGGAAATCGACGCTGGGAATTGATCGATTGCTAACACTGACAGGAGCGGCCTATTTTACAGCAGGACTTTTGTTGCTGTTCGGCATTTTGGTTCTGTTCCCACGCGATGCTTCGAAACAGTCTGTTTATCAACCTTCACAGTGAAGTCAGGAATTATGAAGATCGATTCGGTCGATTTCTATTATTTGTCGATGCCTGAAGTTTTGGATATTGGCGACGGAAGCCAAGACGCGTTGCTGGTTCGTATTGCTGCGGGTGGGCATGTCGGATGGGGTGAATGCGAAGCGGCTCCGTTGGTCTCGATCGCAAGCTTGATCTGTCCCATGTCCCACAGCGCATGCAAGCCTGTCATCGCATCTGTCCTGGGCCAAGAACTTAACGACGTCCGGGACATCCGACGCATTGGCGACCTAGTTCGAGCCAACAGCCTCGATCTGTTGCAGGCAGATCATACGCTTTCGGGAATCGATATCGCGTTGTGGGATTTACTGGGGCGTCAATTGAACGAGCCGGTTTGGAAGCTGCTCGGATACAACGCTTGCTTTGCAAAAACACCTTACGCATCGGTCTTGTTTGGTCATACGGCCGACGAGACGCTCAGCAAAGCAAAGTCGATCGTTGCGCAAGGGTTTCGTGCGGCCAAGTTCGGCTGGGGATCTTTCGGTATGTCAGGAGTCGACGAAGATTGCGCGCAGCTTGCCGCAGCCAGAGAAGGTCTGGGCAACGATGGAATTCTTCTGGTCGACGCCGGTACGGTCTGGAATACAAATTTGGCAGCAGCACGCGCGCGACTCAAAATGCTTGAGGAAGTCCGAGCTACGTGGCTAGAAGAACCGTTCGTATCGGGTGCCTTGTCCGAGTATCACGCGTTATCACAAGAAAGCGGTCCTGTTGGCATGGCTGGAGGGGAAGGCTGTCACAACTTCCATATGGCTAAGCACATGATTGACTATGCCGGATTGAAATACGTGCAAATCGACGCGGGTCGAATCGGTGGTATTACGATTGCCAAAGACGTCGCCGACTATGCTGCTGCCAAGGGCGTCACTTACGTCAATCATACGTTCACATCCAATCTTGCTTTATCCGCGTCGTTGCAACCGTTTGCAGGGCTGCGTTCCCATACGATTTGCGAATTCCCAACGGAACTCAAATCGCTAGCCCGAGCGATGACCAAGAATCATATCGTGCCAGACAAAAACGGATTACTGCATGTCCCCGATGCTCCCGGCCTTGGTATCGAACCCGACCTGGATGGCATAAAATCCTACTTGGTAGATGTTGAGATCAAAATTGGCGGCAAAGTGATTTATAAAACTCCATCATTACACTGATTGTCGCACAATTGTCCCAATTGTAGCTTTGCGAGGCACCGATCCGAAACAAACAAAATGTGGCAATGTCCTTGTTGCTCAAACACAAAGCTTAGAGAAATGAATCCAGAGAACGGGAATTTTAAGAGCGGGAATTTCAAGAGCGACAATTGGGACAATTGTGCGACACTGTTACCGGGCGACAATTGGGACAATTGTGCGACATTAGGAAAGCGGGGCTTTGGGTCGCTCCCAATAGAGATATTCGCCTTCTTTTAGATTTGCTTTTCTTGGGTTGTTGGAGATGTATTCTTCCAAGTAATAGAACTGCTCCGAACTGCGAATGATATGATCGAAAGGTTCGGGCTGCCAAAACGCCCCCTTTTGTTTGAGGAGAAGATTAATCTGTCTAGCTGTAAATCTCATCCAACTTTCACTAACGGTTTTTAGGTCTGCATCGGGACGAAATTGTACGATTGCATGAACATGGTTAGGCATGACTACAAAACGATCCAGGTCATACTTGTTTCCATCGAAAAACTTGATGGCATCGCCGACGATTTTTGCCAATTCAGGATGACGCAGCAAACACGCTCCATGACACTCATCCAAAGAACGATGAAACAGACGGTCACTCAATTGCGTGTATTCTCTTTGTGCAACTGGATTAAGTTGCTCAAACACTTTATAGAAAACTTCACTGCGACGAACGAGCACAAAGTCTGCAAGCGTTTCAGGAAGCTTTTGAATCCGCAACCAATCGACTAGCTCTTGCCGCCAGCGAGCAATGACCTCGGAAGGAATCGAATCAGCAGTCCGAAATGTAACGAAGACAGCAGCACCTGTTTGGAACCAATGGGGCAAATATCGCTCCGTGATTTGAATCTCAGCGTCTCGATCAAGCGAATTGAATACCACCTCGCCATGTTGCGATTTTACGTCTCCCATCGCCAAGTCTCCCGTTTCGCAAAAAGTGTCGCAAAAAGTGTCGCACAATTGTCCCAATTGTAGCTCTCCAATTGGTAGTTATCCTAGTGATTCCATGTTATCAAAGTTTAGCCGATTCTCATCTCTGTAAATGACATAAAGAGGGCCGACAATTGGGACAATTGTGCGACACTTCGTTATATTCGTCGAATGGTTTCAAACCCAATTCCTAGCTTCTTGTGTAAGCTCTCCCTATGCGCCGAATTCTAATTGCCGAATGTAAACAAGAAGTATCGACCTTCAGTCCACACCTTAGTCAGTACGTTGATTTCCGAATTCGCCATGGCCAGGAGCTGCTGAGCTATCACCGCACGGTTCGCAATGAAATCGGTGGGGCGTTGAGTGTTCTGGATGAGTTGGCGGACGTTGAACTCGTTCCGACATATAGTGCCTGTTTCATCACTTCGGGCGGTACTTTAGCTGCTGAAGCTTGGCGACGGATCGC
Organism: Pirellulaceae bacterium; assembly: GCA_031374825.1. Classification (GTDB taxonomy): domain Bacteria; phylum Planctomycetota; class Planctomycetia; order Pirellulales; family Pirellulaceae; genus JANMGV01. The sequence continues at coordinate 40,147 of JANMGV010000033.1, read as the reverse complement.
AAGTGAGTTCATCGAGAGCATTCGTTCGGCTTCAACGATCGATGGCGTTTATCTGTGCATGCACGGTGCCATGGCGAGCCAAGACGAACTCGATCCCGAAGGATTTCTCATTGCTGAGACGCGCCGAGTGCTTGGGGGCGAGGTGCCAATCGTTGTCTCGCTGGATCTGCATGGCATACTCACGGATCGAATGGTAGAACATTCCGATGCGATTGTCGCTTACCACACCTACCCGCATGTCGACTTTTTCGAAACGGGTCAGCGGGCTGCTCGATTGTTGATAAAAGTTCTCGAAGGTGCTCGGCCTATCACTGCCAAAGTGGCGATTCCGGCATTGGTGCGCGGTGATGAGTTGATCACGGCGACGGGATTGTTCGGTGACAGTATTCGCATCGCACAGCAAGTGGAATACGGTCCGCGTGGACTTTCCGCCGGAATGTTCATTGGTAACCCGTTTACCGATGTTCCTGCTTTACAGACCTATAGTTTTGCGGTGACCGACGACGATCCCGTGCTTGCAGAGCGTGAAGCGTTACGGATTGCGGAGAGTTTTTGGCCCAATCGCCACCACATGCAAGTGCGCTTGGTAAGCTTGGATGAGATGGCCGCTCGCATGTTGCAGCCAAGTCGTGGCACGATCGCTCTTGTTGACGCTGCAGACGCGACTAGTTCGGGAGCATCCGGAGACAGTAACGCGATCCTAAAGAAACTAATTGAGTGCGGTTATCGAGGTACAACGCTGATGCCGATTGTCGATGCACCTGCCGTGATGCAAGCTTTCGCTGCGGGCGTTGGTGCAACGATTCGAACCTGCGTAGGTGGGACGCTGGATTCCGGTCGCTTTCAACCGATAGAAATCGAAGCCAAGGTACGCCACTTGGCCGACGGCTTGTTTCGCAGTGAGTCGTTTGGCGAAGTTTGGGATTCCGGCCCTTCCGCAGTCCTGGAATTCCGAAACTTTATTTTGGCGGTCAGCAGTCGGGCGGTAAGCTTGTATGATCGCTCTTTCTTCTATTCGCTTGGCCAAAACCCGCGTAGCTTCGATGCGGTAGTTGTGAAATCGCCTCATTGTCAGCATCACATGTTTGCGGATTGGTGCGAGGCAATGATCAATGTGGACGCGCCAGGGTCGTCTAGTGCAAACCTTGCCTACTTGGGGCACATGCGTTGCCCTCGCCCGATCTTTCCACTCGACGAAAACGTAGAATTTCATCCAACCGCAAAAATACTTCACCGAGGAGATAAGCGTTCATGAAGATCATCGATATACGCTGTGCAGGTTTGCGAGGTGCGACGCCTGAAGGTGGCTGGAGCAATGAGCTTCGTCCAGACGATTGCGTTCATACTCTAATCGCCGTGCATACCGATCATGGACTTGTGGGACTTGGCAGCGTATTCACGAACGACGCATTGGTCCGCGCCTCGCTTGCGTTGCTCGAACCCTTGTATCTTGGCGAGAGTGCGTTAGAGCCTGAACGGGTAAGTGAGAAACTTCATCAACATATGTTCTGGCTTGGAAGAGGCGGAGCGATCACACATACCATCAGCGGAATCGATATCGCGCTTTGGGACCTACTCGGCAAAGCGACAGGCCAGTCGGTTGGACGATTGTTGGGGGGCCGCTATCGCGAACGTGTGCAACCCTATGCTTCGTTGCTGATGCAAGAACCTGCGAAGATGCGAGACGATCTCTTGGCGGTGAAGGCACAAGGCTTTCGAGCCTTCAAGATTGGTTGGGGGCCATTCGGCCGAAAAAGCGCCGCCACGGACCAAGCGATCGTGAAAGCTGCCCGCGATGCAATCGGCCCCGACGCACGCTTGATGGTGGACGCTGGTGGAAGCGATGCGCATTGGAATAACGGCTACAAATGGGCACTCAACGCAGCTCGGATGTTAGCGGACTACGACGTACATTGGTTCGAAGAGCCGCTTCAACCTGACGCACTCCAAGACTTTGTGCTACTGCGAGAGCATTCGCCGATCGCGATCGCCGGGGGCGAAGTTCTCACGCGGAGGCAATCATTTCAGCCATGGCTCGAGGCCGGGGCGTTTGATATTGTTCAACCGGATGTTACCAAAGTAGGCGGTATTAGCGAGGAGCGTCGAATCGCTTGGATGGCTCAGGACCATGGCGTTCGATTCATCCCTCATGGCTGGAACACGGCAGTTGGATTAGCCGCGGATCTGCAACTCGCGTCGGCTTTCCCTGGTACGGATTTGGTAGAGTATTTGACCGGTTCGCCGTTCATAGACGATATCACAATCGGCGGCTGGCAGTTGGATTCCGACGGTATGCTGAGTATTCCTGCCAAACCCGGTCTTGGTCTCGAATTGAATCCAGACGCCGTCGCGAAATTCTCGGGTGTTAAAAATCTTTTGTAGACAGTCATCTTTACATTGGACGCGATGAATTTTACATCGTAGCCATACTGCCACCAACGATAGACATCCGATCAACGAAAATGAGATACGCACCTTGGAATCAATATTCGGTTATTAATGCGATATCGCAATTTACGCTATATTAGCCGCTTTCGTATCGCCTCTCAACGTTGGTAGAGTGGCTCGGCGCGATTGAACAAAATCCAGCTAGTCAAAATGTACTTGTCCGAAGACAGTGGAATGTTGCCGCGGTGTGTGTGCGTAAATCCGGCAGGTGCAATTACCATTTGCCCCCTCGTCGGTTTCAACTTCTTGTCCGCGTAGAGAAATTCCGTCTCACCACCTTGCTCGACGTCGTTGAGATAAAACATGAACAGCAAGACGCGATGAAGCGTTTCGCATTGCACGTCCTTGGGATAAATTTCGGAATGCCAATAATAGTATCCGCCGACGCCTTTCGAGTACTTTTGAACGTTAATCGCGCCAGGGCGAAAGATACGAAACAGGTAAGAACCCAATTCTTGATCGGTCGCTGAACCAACATCATCTGCTGACAAAGGACGCAGTTGTCCAGTTGCAGAATCCTTGATGCTCAAAGCCAACGCGCTGGTGACGAGATAGGGAAATTTGCGCATATACAGCATCAAGTGCCGCAAAGTGCTGTCCAGAATCTCATTGTGCAGATCGTTCCATTCCGCCAAACCGGTGATGGTTATATCGACGCTATTCTTCTTGGCTTTGTCCACTCCTTGTCCCGTCATTCCAGCCGCTTTGCGGTCGCTCGTTTCGAAGCGATCCATGACGGCTTGGCAGAGTTCGGGAGACAATGCATTGTCATAGCATTCGATAAAGTCAGGTAACATTGAGTCCTACGATCTCTGCAAAATAAATGCGTTGGAAGTCTGGTTATGCAAGATATCATCTGTGGTCTGAGATGGCGAATCGCAAAATAGAATCTGCGAAGAGCGAACTCTGAAGAATTTGATTTTAGCTCGTTTGAGTAATTCTTCGATCCTGCCCTTTGCTAAAATGTGGCGATTCGGAATCCTCATTCAAACTGGAGCCATACCGTGCCATTCCATCACCGTCGAGTAATCCATCGATTTATCGCGTTGTTGTCCTTGTTAGGCTGCCTAGTGACGGAGTTGTCGTTGGTCTGCAAGTCGATCGAAGCAAACGAGCGACCGCCGAATATTATTTTGATCTTTGCCGATGACCTTGGATACGGCGATCTTGGTTGCTTTGGACATCCCACAATTCGAACTCCCAACCTGGATCGCATGGCTGCGGAAGGCATAAAGTTTACACAGTTCTATTCGGCAGCACCTGTCTGTACTCCAAGTCGCGCCGCTATATTGACAGGACGATTGCCCCAGCGAAGCGGGATGTGCGGGGACGCTCGCGGCGTCTTGTTTCCCGATTCCCAAGGCGGCTTACCTTCAACCGAAATCACAATCGCCGAAGTTCTCCATCAACGCGGGTACGCGACGGGTTGTGTCGGCAAGTGGCATTTGGGACATTTGCCCGAATACTTGCCAACCCAAAATGGTTTTGATCGCTATTTGGGAATTCCCTACAGCAACGATATGGATCGTGACACGAGCAAGGGACCTAAAGGCCGCGAAGCTTTCTTTACTCCTCAAAGTGATTTTTGGAACGTGCCGTTGATGAGGGACGATCAAATCGTGGAACGACCGGCGCGGCAGGAAACGCTCACAAAAACCTACACCGACGAAGCGATCGATTTCATCGATGACAACAAAGACCAACCGTTCTTCTTGTATTTCGCCCATACGTTCCCTCACGTTCCGTTGTTTGCATCTGAGCAATTTAAAGGCAAGAGTTCGCGTGGTTTGTACGGTGACGTGGTCGAAGAACTGGACTCGACTGTCGGCCAAGTCCTGCAAAAGTTGCGCGACCTTAACCTAGAAAAAAACACGCTAGTGTTTTTCACCAGTGACAATGGACCGTGGCTGTCGTACGACGAACAAGGCGGCAGTGCAGGGCTGTTGCGCGAAGGCAAAGGAAGTACTTGGGAAGGCGGGATGCGCGAACCAGCCATCGCTTGGTGGCCAGGGACAATACAGCCAAGCCAAACTTCACAACAACTTGCCAGCACAATGGACATTTTTGCAACCGCTTGCCATCTTTCGGGAGCCACCGTACCTGCGGACCGCGAATTGGATTCCTTCGATCTGACGCCCGTTCTCAAAGGTACGGGTACCAGCGGTCGAGATGCGTACTTTTTTTATCGGGGCTACACGCTGATGGCCGTTCGCATGGGACCTTGGAAATGCCACTACCAAACGCAGCCAGGTTACGGGCAACCTAAGGCCGAGTCGCATGATCCGCCGATACTTATCAACTTGGAAGTCGACCCAAGCGAAAAATGGGACGTCGCCAAAAAGCACCCAGAAATTGTAGAAGAGATTCGTCAACGCGTCGAACTACATAAAGCCAAAATGGTCTTTGCGAAAAGCCAACTTGATTAGCAAAGCTCGAACGCGATTCAAAACTTATTAATGTTTTGAATCCGTGTTCCCTATGGCAATCTCCGCTCCACATTTCGTGCAGGCGGCATAAAGTTGCGTTGTGCGTGTAGTCTACGTGTACGGCTCATCCGGCGTTTCGGTTCCGCTCGGGCTAAATATGCGGTCCAGGAATACTGTCGATATATGCAATGATAATATGCAACGACTAATTAAACAGCGCCGTTTGCAACACTGCAAAGAACCAAATCAAACAGCGACTACTCCAAGTTCCTGGGTTCGTGCGGTCCATGTCTCATACTGCCTTGGAAAGAGTTTTGCGATTGATGTTTCTTTATAGCAAAGCAGCCCAGAACGAGATTGCAAATTGCTCAGTAAACCGAACTCAAAATAACTCGCGAATGGCACGGCCTTCGGCAAGCAGATTATATGGCCGATTCTGATTATCGGTCGCTTCGAGATTCTGGATTCCCATCGCGTGATAAACGGTCTTGGTAATGTCGGCTGGAGTGACGGGCTTATCCGCTGGGTACTCGGCAAATCGATCGCTCGAACCGTAGGTCTGACCGCCCCGAATTCCCCCACCCGCCAAGATATCGGTCAAGCAATGCGTCCAATGATCGCGGCCCGCACCGGATACGCCGCCGCTGCGCGGATCGCCGATTTTAGGTTTTCGCCCCATTTCGCTGGTTACCAACAGCAATGTCGAATCCAACAGCCCTTGATTTGCGAGATCTTCAATCAAGGCCGAAAACGCGCGATCGAATTCCGGCAATAGGTCGTCTTTCAAGCAAGTGAAGTTATTGCCATGCGTATCCCAACCGCCGCCGCTGGCGCATTTCTTATCAAGTCGATCAAGATCGCCTCGCCAGAATACCGTGATAAACGGCACGCCAGCTTGTACAAGCCTACGTGCAGCGAGCAAACTCATTCCATTTACATTTTCTCCATATCGCTCACGAATTGCCGGGGGCTCGCGACTAACATCAAAGGCTTCTGTAGTACTCGACGACATTAAAAGCGATATTGCACGTTCCTGCTGGGAAGTCCAAGTCTTTGTGATTGCAAATTCATCGAACTGTCGCCGGGCCGAATCAAGGTCGCGCAGCAAGGAATGCCTTTGCAACAATCGCGCGGCGGTTGTGCCCTCTTGAAGCATTAGCGATGGTACGTGAAATTTGAGTGGCTCCTTCGAATTGCCTTCGACGTACAACGGTTCGTATTCTACGCCGATGCGCGCCGCAAACTGCCCCGGCCGCGTATACGCTGGCGCGCCTTCCTTTTGCGGTAACGTAATAAAATTCGGTAACGTTGGATGTTGTGGGCGTTTTGCAGCAACGACGGCACCCATGCACGGCCAATCGTCAGGATAAGGCGTTCGGTTATTTCCGAGCGATAGGAAAGTTGGATCGGGGACATGGCCCGTCAAGTTGTAGTAATAGCCAGCATGATGATCGTTGGTGCTGACCGTTCCACCGACGCTGTTGACTAGAGCCAGATGATGAGCTTGCTTGGCAAGCAACGGTAGATGTTCGCAAAGCGATACGCCGGGAGCGGATGTGGCGATTGGTTGAAACAGGCCACGATATTCGGCCGGAGCCTTGGGTTTCATGTCCCACATATCGATGTGTGAAGCGCCGCCGCTCAAGAAGAACAAAATCGTCGATTTAGCTTGACCACAGTCTGCATTGCCTCCGACCTGTGTTTGCGATGTACTTGTCGCAGAAAGCGCTGGAGTACGAAATGCCATTCCCGCCAGTCCAGTGCTTGATGCTACCAAGAAAGTGCGGCGCGGCACGGAAATCGAAAAGAGTTTTGACGGCGATGACTTCATGAGTCGTGTGTCCGAATTCGGTAAATACAAGCGAAACATTGTAGAGCAATTGTCCTCAATTGCTCAGAGCATGGTTGAGATGTGTTTCTCCAATCAGTTATTCCGCAGTGCTCTGAACGATTGAGGACAATCGTTCTACACTAAATGCAAAGAACGATTGTGATGTGTTTCTTTAGAGGGTTATTCCGCAGTACTCTGAACGATTGACGACAATCGTTCGACACTGAATCGTTCGACACTGAATCGTTCGACAAGCTGTTCACTATCGTAGCAGACGTTATTGTAGCGGCGAAAACGATTATCCTGCAAAGACGATTTTTTGCTAAGCAGTTGCGCCGGTAAACAGGGGTTGGATCACTTGGCCGCGATTTAGTCGAACGGGGCGGTTTTGGCGGTCGCGAACTTCGGCTTCAGGGGGAATGCCCAACAGATGATAAATGGTCGCGCCGACATCGTCGGGCGAATACGGGTTCGTGACCGGATAAGCTCCCGTTGCATCCGACTTGCCGACCACCTGACCGCCTTGCACGCCTGCTCCGGCAAACAGACCAAAAAAGCAATTGCCCCAATGATCGCGTCCGGCCTCTTTATTGATTTTCGGAGTACGCCCAAACTCGCCAAGCATCAATACCAACGTGTCGTTCAATAACCCAAGCGAATCCATGTCGTCAAGCAATGCCGCAACGCCATGATCAAGTGGTGGCAAGCAACGTTCCTTGAGAGTCGTGAAAATCGCTTGGTGATGATCCCAATTTTGCACGCGCCCAATGTTGGCTTGCACAATCGGCACGCCAACTTGAACGAGGCGTCTTGCTAAGAGCAACGTCTGACCGGTCGTGTTTCGGCCATAACGGTCGCGTACTGAATCCGGCTCATCAGTTAGTTGAAATGCTTTTGTAAACCGGCTAGCAGTCAGCATCGACATCGCCAGTTGTTGCTGATTCGAAAGCCGCGCGACTTCAGCGCTCTTTTCCAGAGTCAATTGTTGTCGATTCAGTTGGTCGAGCAATGACGAACGACTTTGAAGCCGATCGACATTCAGTCCATTGGCAAGCGTCAGGTTATCGATTCGAAACTCGGGACTATTCGGATCACCAGTAATTTGCCAAGGATCATACTTTGGGCCAAGAAACCCTGCATGCTGCCCTGGCCAAGTTAGTGGTCCTTCGAGCAGGTACGTTGGCAAATGAACGCCCGTTGGAATCCCGTCGTCACGCGGTCGCATGTAAGCACACCCGGCAGCGTAATTCGGCCAATCGTCGCGTGAAGCTACCTTGTCAAAGAACGCGTTCGGCTGCACTGCTCCTGTCAACACGTGATGAGTTGACATGAGATGGTTGTTATCTTTGTGAGAAAGCGACCGGACGATTGCGTATTTGTGCGCACATGCAGCTAGCTTGGGCAAGTGTTCGCAAATCTGAATCCCAGGAACCGAAGTTTCAATCGGTTTGAACTCGCCGCGAATTTCCGCCGGCGCATCGGGCTTCATATCAAAGGTGTCGTGATGGCTAGCCGCCCCGGTCAAGAAAATCAACAAGATGGACTTCGGTTTTGTGGCAGCATTTCCCGTTGGATTGTTTATCGCTGCCAAGGCACGCTGTTCAAGAATCGACGTCAAACCAACGCCGAGCAGGCCCGAATAGCCAACTTGCAACAATTCTCGGCGCGTAACTCCTACCCGATGACGATGCAATCCAATTTGTCGATCAGGCGATGTCATTCACTGCTCACCGGTCTAAAACTTTCTGAGATTAACTGGGACAACCCCCAAGCTTAGTCGTACCGAAACTTAGACACCATACAGGTTGGCTTTGCTCAGTAGCAAAAGCGGGGAAACGGTCGGAAAAAAGCAACCTACTACGGCTATCGAAGTCCATATATTAGTCGCATTGGCGGTGTGGGTTCTGACGATTTGCGAGTAGATATAGATCGTAGGCCTAAAGAAGCAAAGAAAATCGCAAAGTGGCAGGAAGCCGGTATTTCTGACTCCACTGGGTTGTTCGACATCCACAGATCCGCACAACCGGTCGGTCCGGATCACAGCTGCGCTGGCTCGTATTTGGAAGTAACAAGTCCTCTGTCGAACAGTCTTCGTTTCACACAACTGTGTTCACGACTGCTAAAATCAGACGCAGAATAATGCTATGAACCTCTAACTCTTCTGCAATTCGGATCGCTCATGTTGTCAATCCGCCCCATGGTGTGCTTGCAAAGTTTTCTGTGCTCGGTCGCTTGGATTCTTTTCCTTCCGATCCAAATCTCTCACGGTCAGACGACTACATGGGACGGTAAATACTCGACGGAAGTCATCGAAGTGACGGTCGTATATTTTCTTCCCAAAGATCGCGAAGCACTGTCGGATTGGCAAGATCGCGTTGCTTATTATTGCAAACGCATCGAACAATTTCACGACCGAGAGTTTCACGGCCAGTCAAAACTCGTTACCAAAGTGAACGCCGAACCTTTTCGCTCAAAATTGACTACCCAGCAGTTGCGATCGGGAGACGCGAATTTCATTTTTTTCAGAACTCTCGAAGAAGTGGATCGTGTTTTGCAATTCGGTCGGCCTGCCAACGGTGCGTTTCCGATCTTGTTGGTCTTGAGCGAAATCAACTGGAAGCCGCTTGATGATTTTTATCGCGTCCGACCAAATGGCGACGAGTTGGTATTCGAAGGCAATTACAATCAAGGTCGCCATTTCCCTGGTGCCGAATCAGGCGGCGCGCGAGCAGTGTACTTGGACAATCCCGGTAAAGGCTGGGGGCTTGTCAGCGCCGACGGCTGGCGAGTTCCGTACTCGGGTAGCGATTGCGTTGTTTACCATGAAGGCGTTGGACACACAATCGGTTTGCCACACACGGACGAAGCCAATTCGTCTGTCATGAGCCACGGTCAGTATGGCGGATGGATTAATGAATCCTACGTCGACCCGATTCAAAAGAAACGCATCGGTTGGAAAGCATCAAAAGAGTCAGAAAAGGAATCTCTATTTTCCAAGCTAACTGCTTTGCCAGAACCGCTTGTTCCAAAACCAAACGAGACCGTGCAACTCAAATTTGATTGGCCTTCCGACATCCAACTCGGCAGTCTCGACGTCCGCATTCAGACAGATTTATACGGACCTTGGACAACCATCGCAACGATTCCGTTAAACCCTGAAACCGCGCCGCCTGGGTTGATTAAAATCGGCCAATTCGATCGACCTACACCAGTCAGCTATCGTGTTATCGCAAAAGCTGCCGATGGCCAGCAAGCCGAGTTGTGGGGCTATTTTCAGGTTCGCAACGATATCGATGAGACCGTCTTACCGAAGCAACGATTTGGCGACTTGGCGAACCAAATCACCACTCCACAAGTTAGCGAAGCGAAAGAGTCGGGTGAAGAGCCGATCGCGATGGGGCCGGAAATAGACCTCCTGAAAGCGATTGACGTTCAAGCTTTGGCTGTGGCAGGGGACTGGCAATTCAAAGATCATCAATTGACTTCACCGAAACAGTTTGGCGCTCGCTTCGAGTTGCCCACAAAGCTACCTGATGAATATCGATTGAACGTAATTGCCCAACCGCTCGACAACCCGAACGGATTGATACTTGGCCAAAAGATCGACAAAAGCCGGTTTCTTGTCCTTTTGAATTACAATGTGGACGGCAACATTTTCAACGCTATAGAAAATGTCGACGGGCAGAATGTTGGCAATGCAACAACGAACAACGTAAAAGTTTTCGAGAAGAACCGCTTGTCGCAAATCCTTTGTACCGTTCGCAAGTCCGGGATTCGTGTAACCGTAGACGGCAACGTCGTTATCAATTGGCGCGGTGAACCAAAGCAACTGAGTTTGTCCGACTACTGGATGACGCCCGACCACAACCGAATCTTTTTCGGCGCCTACGACTGCACCTACAAATTCCATCGTGCGACTTTGCAAGAAATAAAACCTGCTGCTGGCAACTAAAGCGTTGCACAACAATAAGTTACCGACTTGCAATCGTAGCGGCTGGGCGCGAGCCCTCCGGTTTGCTGCACCGGACGGCTCGCGCCGTTCCGCTAAAACAGTAACTTATTGCTGTGCGATACCTAAGCCGGTCATACGAGGAAAGACGTATTCGGCCAGCGATCCAGCATTGGATGACTTTGAAGTCGCCATCCTCGAAACATTTAGACACTCGAATGCTAATGAAAACTCAGGCGATTCGAGTTAGAACTTGCACCCAGCCGGGCTCGGATAACAATTCAGGAAACTTTGCTCGCCCCGCAGCGATATGGTCGGACTGGCCGTGCTTGACCAGTGCTTCGCGGCTCGACCATTCCTCGATAAACGTGAACTTCGTGGGATCATCGAGATCCACGTACAGATCGTATCGCAGACAACCTTCTTCCAGCCGCGTCGGGCCCACGAAACTTTCAAGAACCATTTTCAAAGCTTTTTCCTGGCCCGATTTCGCGTGAATGTGCGCAATTACGTCAATCTTCATGGGAATCTCCATTGCCTAATTCAAGTTGTCGAGACAATAAAACGCCGAGCGAACCGAGTTTAGCGTCTGACTTGCAAGATGCCGAGATGTCATCAATGTCCTACTTAACTTTAAATCGTATCAAGAACGCTCTACCGCTGGACTGACAGCATTTGATTCAATATTGTACCAAATCATTTACAGGCGCGTCCGTAGTGAACAATTGGACCGTTTTGCTGACAACATTGTTAAGACAACAATAGAGGGCGAAAGTAAGCAACTGAAATCGCGAATCCATGCGGGCTCTTGCGTCATTTCCGAGTTGCATGTGGCAAAGCGACTTTCGACGATGACTGCTTAAGCAATGGCGTTTTTGGAGTCGAAAGAATTGGGCGGAATTGATAAGATATTGTGATTTGAATAAGGCTAGTTGAAGTTGCCGTTTTAGCGTGAACTGACGCATTCGCAACTTTTCCTCCATGCACCGTGTGGCTCGCTCCCAGCCGACAATTTAATTGCAAGAACAATATTCGTTTTGGACAAGTACGAAGGCCTAGCATGAGTTTTAAGCAACCGATTATCGCTTTTCAGAAATGTCAGCCACCGTATTTTATTGGCGTCGACGTTGGAGGAACGTCAATCAAAATTGGTTGTATCGACAACGCCGGCGCAACGTTTGCCTTTACGGAAATTCCGACCGAGGAAGCGACTGGGCCAAAGCCAGCGATGGCTCGAGTCGTGACGGCTTGCCGAGGACTGCTAGCGCCGCTTGGACTGGGGCTTGCACAAATAGCACGCGTCGGTCTCGGAACGCCGGGCACAATGGATGTTCCTAAAGGCCTGTTGATTCAACCGCCGAATCATCCTCACTGGTGGAATTTTCCGATTCGCGATTGCCTGTCCGAAGCGATCGGTCTACCGGTCAGTTTTGCTAACGATGCGAATGCAGCCGCCTTTGGCGAATTCTGGATCGGTACCGGAAAGAAATTTCCGAGCATGGTGATGCTGACGCTTGGGACGGGCGTGGGTGGTGGTGTGATCATCGACGGTCACATGGTCCATGGCGCTTCGAGTGCGGGAGGTGAATGCGGCCACATCATCGTCGACAGTGGACCGCAAGCGAGAAATTGTACTTGGGGTGGTGGCCGCGGGCATTTGGAAGCTTACGCAAGTGCGAGTGCTGTCGTGGCAATCGCCAAAGAACGCCTCGCCGCCGGAGCACCCAGTTCATTAAGCCAGCACAGGGAGTCCTTGACTGCCAAGAACGTCTACGAAGCGGCTCTTGCGGGAGACGCATTTTCGCTGCAAATAATCGATGAGACAGCGTTCTACTTGGGCATTGGCGTCACGAGTTTGGTTCACGCCGTCGATCCAGGGTTGGTCGTTTTAGGTGGTGCGATGGATTTCGGAGGCCGTAAATCGGACATTGGAAAGCGATTTTTGGAAAAGATTCGCCAAACCTTCCAACAATTGACCTTTGATAATGTCTTCGCTGGCACAACAATTGATTTTGCAGAACTTGGTGGAGACGCTGGCTATATCGGTGCCGCCGGAATTGCTCGCCAAGATTACCAGCGAGCCATTGCCAACACCCGTGGCTCTGCGACTTGATCAACTCACAGTAATCGCTGTCAGGGGACAATGGCACTGACTTTAGTAGCGGAACGGCGCGAGCCGTCCGGTGAATTATTGAAAAACAAAGCAGAAACCGTAGGGCTCGCGCCCTTACGCTACAACGCAGACTCTATAGTCAGTGCTACTGTCAGGGGATGATTTTGTCCCAGTCCCAACCATGCGCGATCAACCTGACTGCCGTTGAGAACTTGCAGATATTTCGCGGGTTCTCGTTTCATTTTGTTTACCTCGACTACGGACTTGTATGGCTGACATTTCGATCGAACAAATTCGCAACTTCTGCATTATTGCGCACATCGACCATGGCAAGAGCACTTTGGCAGACCGTCTGCTTGAAAAGACCGGTACGGTCGAAGTTCGCAAAATGCGCGAACAGCTTCTAGACGGCATGGACCTTGAACGTCAACGCGGCATCACGATTAAAGCAAAAGCGGTGACGCTCAAACACACGCACCAGGGCAAAGAATACCAACTGAATTTAATCGATACGCCTGGCCACGTAGATTTTCAGTATGAAGTGTCTCGTTCCTTGTCGAGTTGCGAAGGTGCGTTGCTGCTGGTCGATTCGTTTCAGGGCGTCGAAGCCCAAACGGTGGCAAACGCATACGCCGCGATGGACCACAATCTCAAGATTATCCCGGTGATCAACAAAGTCGACTTGGTGCATGCTCGCATCGACGAAGTAACCCAAGAGATGGAGCAGATCCTCGGCATTGACCCCGATGACATCGTCAAATGCAGCGGCAAAGCGGGCATTGGTATCGACGAATTGCTCGAAGCTATCGTCACACGCATCCCGTGTCCTACTGGCGATCCAACCGCCCCACTGCAAGCCCTCGTTTTTGATTCGCACTACGACGATTATCGCGGCGCGATCACGTACATCCGCGTCATGAACGGTCGAATCCAGCGTGGACAAAAGGTTCGCTTCTTGCGAGTAGGGGCAACTTACGAAGTCCTTGAGATCGGCCAGTTTGTTCCGGAACGTCGCCCCGCCGACTACATTACCGCCGGCCAAGTGGGATACATCATCTGCAATATCAAGTCGCTGAAGGATGTCCGCATCGGCGACACAGTCAGTATTCCAGGCGACAATGCAGGCGAAGCTTTACCGGGTTACCAACCTCCCAAGCGAATGGTTTATTGCGGTCTGTATCCGAGTGACGGTCAGGATTTTTCCGAAGTTCGCGATGCGCTCGAACGATTGTCGATTAACGATCCGAGTTTCGAATTCGCGCCCGAAACAAGCGATGCTTTAGGCTTTGGATTCCGCTGCGGATTCTTGGGATTGTTGCACATGGAAATCATCCAGCAACGACTCGAAGGCGAATGCGATGTCGACTTGGTACAAACCGCTCCCAATGTGACTTACGAAATCATCACCCGCAGCGGTGAAAAATTGGAAATCCACCGACCACAGGAAGTCCCCGATAGCGGCGAGATCGAAGAATTTCGTCAACCGATTGTTCGTGTGAATTTCGTATTGCCGATCGAATTCATCGGCGTCGTGATGAAGATGTGCCAGGACCGTCGTGGAGTACTTAAAACCAACGAATACTTGTCCGCGACTCGCGCGTTGGTCACCTACGATTTGCCTTTGGCTGATGTGATTTACGATATGCACGACAAACTCAAGAGTGCGACCCGTGGTTACGGAACGATGGATTACGAGTTGATCGGCTACGAACAAGCGGATCTTGTGCGCATGGATATTCTCGTCAACGGCAACCGAGTAGACGCTTTGAGCATTATCTGTGACCGCAGAGACTCGGAACGACGCGGGCGAGCCGTTGTCAAAAAGCTGAAAGAAGAAATTGATCGCCACATGTTTGAGATCGCAGTTCAAGCTGCCATCGGTGCTCGAGTGATCGCCCGAGAAACGGTATCCGCCATGCGTAAAAATGTAACTGCAAAATGCTACGGTGGCGACATTACCCGCAAGCGTAAATTGTGGGCAAAACAAAAAGAAGGTAAGAAACGGATGAAGTCGATTGGGTCTGTCGACATCCCGCAAAAAGCTTTTATGGCCATCTTGGATACGGGCAATGATCAGAAGAGCTAATTCTGAATCGCCCTTTACGTTCCACACTTCCTAAGGCAACCATTACCTGCAAGAATGACGAGCCTTCATTGCTACTCCGTTGTGCTGATTGGTCAGTACATCGGCTAGGTTTTCTGACAAGTTTTCGGGCAGATTGATTGGACTCCGCGCTGCGACCGAAATTGTCAAGTCGTCCCTCCGTCAAAAACGAGTTCGTCAAAAACGAGTTGCTGTCAGAGAAAATAGAATCTGTAAATACAGGAATGTTTGGTGGGAACAATGGAATTGAAACCTTTTCGAAAACTGCTGGCTGCTAATCGAAGCGAAATTGCGACGCGCGTTTTCCGCAGTGCCCACGAACTTGGAATTCGTACTGTCGCGATCTACTCGCACGAAGACCGTTTCGCACTCCATCGGTTCAAGGCCGACGAAGCTTACCAGATCGGGAAACCCGGTGAGCCCATTCGTTCCTACCTCGACATCCCGGGCATCGTCGACCTTTGCAAATCCACTGGTATCGACGCAGTCCATCCGGGCTACGGGTTCTTGTCGGAGAACGCAGAATTCGCAAAGGCACTCGAATCGGCTGGAATCACTTTCGTAGGCCCAAGCGTTCGCGCATTGGAGCTGTTGGGCGATAAAGTCGCCGCTCGCGAAATCGCCAAGAAAGTCGGAGTGCCCGTTCTTGAAGGTTCAAAACATGCCGTCGCATCGATCGACGAAGCACGCGCTTTGGCCAAGTCCATGGGTTATCCGATCATGCTCAAAGCCTCCAAAGGTGGCGGCGGACGCGGCATGCGGATAATCGAAAAAGAAGAACAACTTGCCGGTGCCGTCGAACAAGCTCAACGCGAAGCGAAAAATGCTTTTGGGAGCGATGAAGTTTTCTTGGAGAAACTTGTTGGCAAAGCTCGGCATCTTGAAGTCCAAATCCTAGGTGACGGACATGGCAACTTATTGCACCTCCATGAACGAGATTGCTCGGTGCAACGCCGCCATCAAAAAGTCGTCGAGATTGCTCCGGCTCCTAACCTTGATCGAAAACTAGCCAGCGAACTTCACGAAGCCGCTTTAGCGATCGGACGTGCTGTCGATTACCGTTGCGCCGGAACCGTGGAATTCTTGCTGGATATTGAAACGAATAAGTTCTTTTTCATCGAAGTCAACCCGCGCATCCAAGTGGAGCATACAGTCACCGAAGAAGTGACCGGTATCGATTTGGTCCGCGCGCAAATTCTCGTTTCCCAAGGTTATCGCCTCAGCGATGAAGAGCTGGCGATGCCGAACCAGAACGAGATTCGTACTAACGGTTTCGCCATCCAGTGTCGCGTGACAACCGAAGACCCCACCAACCAATTTCGCCCCGATTACGGCCGCGTTACGCACTATCGAAGTGCCGGTGGAATGGGAATTCGCTTGGACGCAGGCAGTGCGTTCAGTGGCGCGGTGGTAAACCCGTTCTACGATTCGTTACTTGTCAAAGTAACGGCGCGCGGACGTGGTCTGCACGAAGCGGCACGTCGCATGGAACGTGCGCTTCAGGAATTCCGAATCCGTGGCGTAAAGACGAATATCCCGTTCTTGATTTCGCTGATCACGCACCCCACGTTCTTAAGCGGTAATGCAACGACGCGGATGATCGACACGACCCCCGAACTTTTCGAAATTCAAAAGCGTCGCGATCGAGCGACCCGCATGCTTCGGTTTATGGCCGACACTGTCGTCAACGGCAACAAACTCGTCTCCGACCGCGCAGCCGCAGTTCGACGAGAACCAGCTCCGGTACCAACTGTCAATCGCAACCTGCCCCGTCCCGAAGGTTCACGCGACCTATTTCGCAAACTGGGAACGAAAGGCTTTATCGATTGGATCAAAGGCCAAAAGCAACTGTTGCTGACCGATACGACGATGCGCGATGCTCATCAATCGTTGCTGGCAACTCGACTAAGAACGTTTGATATGCTTGCCGTCGCGGATGCATATTCGTACAACGCTTCGCAATTATTTTCGCTTGAAATGTGGGGCGGTGCTACGTTTGACACGTCGATGCGATTCCTCAAAGAAAGCCCTTGGCAACGGCTTGCCGATTTGCGTAGCCGCGTTCCGAACATCCTGTTTCAAATGCTGCTCCGCGCGTCGAATGCCGTCGGTTACACGAATTATCCCGACAACGTTGTACGCGTCTTTGTTCGCGAAGCCGCTGCAGCAGGAATCGACGTCTTTCGCGTGTTCGATGCGCTTAACTGGACAGACAACATGCGTGTTGCGATGGATGCTGTCGTCGAGTCCGGCATGCTATGCGAAGCGGCCATCTGCTATACGGGTGACTTTCAAAATCCGAAGCGGCAAAAGTACAGCTTGAAATACTACGTCGACCTGGCAAAGCAGCTTGAAAAAATGGGGGCTCACTTGCTGGCGATCAAAGATATGGCCGGGCTGTGCAAACCCGCTGCGGCTCGCGTCTTGGTCAAGACGCTCCGCCAGGAAATTGGTATCCCCATTCACTTCCATACACACGATACGGCGGGTATCCAAGCTGCATCGATCTTGGCCGCTGCCGATGAAGGCCTGCAGATCGCCGACGGTGCGTTTGCACCGATGTCCGGCGGCACCTCGCAAGTCAACTTGAACACGTTGGTCGAAGCCCTTCGCAACGGTCCTCGCGAGTCGCCGCTCAAGACAGCCGAGCTGACCGAGATTGCCACTTACTGGAAAGCTGTTCGAGAGTTCTATGCGCCGTTTGAGAGTGAGATGTTGTATGCCAGCGGCGATTTGTACGAACACGAAATGCCCGGCGGACAATACACGAATCTTTACGAACAAGCCCGCGCATTGGGATTGGCCGATCGCTGGGCTAAGATCTGTCATATGTATGCCGACGTCAATCAGATGCTTGGCGATATCGTCAAAGTGACGCCAACGAGCAAAGCAGTCGGGGACCTCGCATTGTTCTTGGTCGCCAACGAATTAAGTTGTGCCGACGTCACAAGTGGCGGTCGCGAGATTTCGTATCCAGCTTCTGTGTTGGATCTCCTCAGCGGGATGATGGGCCAACCTCCCGGCGGATTCCCAACAGATGTTCGTAAAGCGATCTTGAAGGATCATCCTGTTGTTGACGGCCGGCCCGGTGAAAGCTTACCTGCGGCGGACTTTGATGCAACGCGAACCAAACTGACTGCAAAGCTAGGCCGAACACCGTCCGAACAAGACGTTGTCACGTCGTTGCTTTATCCCAAAGTCTTTGACGAGTTTATTCAGCACGGCAAAGATCATGGCAATGTGAGTTTGTTGCCCACGCCAGCTTTTTTCTACGGTCCGGCTATCGGCGAAGAAGTCGCTGTCGACATCGAACCCGGCAAGCGTTTGATCATCCGTTTCTTGGCCGTGGGTCAGCCGCGACCTGACGGAACGCGAACTGTCTTTTTTGAATTGAACGGCCAACCGCGTGAAGTGGAAGTGCTTGATCGGTCGCTCAAGTCGACGATCGTTGCGAATGTCAAAGCAGACCCGAACGACCCAACGCACATCGCCGCCAGCATGCCCGGCATGGTGATTGGTGTCGCCGTTAAAGTTGGCGATCACGTTACCAAAGGCCAAAAGTTGTTAGCACTGGAAGCCATGAAAATGGAAACCAGCATCAACGCAGACCGCGACGGCAACGTAGACCAACTCCTAGTCCGCTCCGGTAGCCAAGTAGAAACCAACGACTTGCTAGTAGTTCTAAAATAACCAACCCCCGTAGAACGGAATTCATTCCGTTATTTGCGTTAAGAGTCAGGTCAAGAGTTTTGTCGCGAGTCATATCGAAAACCACGCCACAGTATCGGAATAAATTCCGATCTACACTTGTAGAACGGAATTCATTCCGTTATTGGCGTCGCTGGTCAAGTTGCAAGTCAAGTCATTAATTTGTCGATAGTCAGTTCGCTAAACAAGTCATCAGTCAGTTCGTTTACGACGCTATAGTATCGGAATAAATTCCGATCTACGTTTGTAGAACGGAATTCATTCCGTTAATCAGGTCCTTCTCGGGCCGGGTCGCCTTGAAAGAAATCGTGAGAACTTATCGGAATAAATTCCGATCTACCTGATTTTCATGCATGCGTATGCAGAAACTCTCCCGCCTCGACAGGGTGACTTAATCGAGGATAATCTACGCTTCGAATACACTATTATTTGTTGACCAAGCAGAGCAGAGAAATTACGAGACCATGGCCAAGAAGAGCATTGCCGATGTAGATGTTGCCGGAAAAGTTGTTCTGATGCGTGTTGATTTCAACGTTCCGCAAGACGACAACGGTGCAATTACGGATGATCGCCGAATTCGGATGGCGCTGCCTTCCATTGAATCTGTGATCAAGCGTGGTGGACGTCTGGTGCTGATGAGCCATCTTGGACGTCCAAAAGGCAAGGGTCCTGAACCGGAATTCACACTGCGCCCTGCAGCCGAACGCCTTGATGAACTTCTCCCTCAAGATGTTATTTTCGCAACTGATACGATTGGCCCGGACGCAGAGGCGAAGATCAAAAGCCTCAAGGACGGGCAAGTCTTGGTGCTTGAAAATGTTCGTTTCAATCCAGGCGAAAAAGAAGGGGAAGATTCTTATGCTGCCAAGCTCGCGGGTTGGGCGGACGTCTACTGCAACGATGCCTTTGGAACTTGCCATCGAACCGAAGGGTCCATGGTCGCGGTTCCGCTGGCTATGGGAAACAAGCCCAAGGTTGTGGGCTTTCTGGTCGAGAAAGAAATCAAATACTTAAGCGAAACGATCAGCAATCCCAAACGACCTTTCGTCGCAATCTTGGGCGGTGCTAAGGTCTCCGACAAAATCAAAGTCATCGATAATTTGTTGTCGATCTGCGACCAAGTGCTCATCGGAGGCGCGATGGCGTATACTTTTTCTTTGGCTCAAGGTGGCAAAGTTGGAAAGAGTCTTGTCGAGCCCGATAAAGTAGACTTGGCCCGAGCTTGCATTGAAAAAGGTGGCGCGAAGCTTGTTCTGCCCGTAGACACACATTGTGGCGATGCTTTTTCGCCGGACTGCAATAAGCAAATTGTTGCGAACGGTGAAATCCCTGAGGGGTGGGAAGGCCTCGATATTGGTCCCAAGACGTCCAAGATTTACGCCGACATAACTGCCAAAGCAAAGACCATTATTTGGAACGGTCCCATGGGAGTCTTTGAAATGCCTCCCTTCGACGAAGGGACCAAAGCGGTCGCTGCTGCTGTCGCTGCCAGCGATTCAATTAGTATCATCGGTGGTGGCGATAGCGCCGCTGCAATCGAACAACTTGGGTTCGCCGACGACGTTTCGCACGTTAGCACCGGTGGTGGAGCAAGCCTTGAAATGCTGGAAGGCAAAAAGTTTAAAGCCGTCGAATTGCTCGACAACGCTTAACGAGTGTTACTTATTTCGCCAAAACAGAAAATCATCCAAACACTTATTCGACGAGTATTGAACATGACGCGTTGTGAATTGCCAAACGATACGGCTCCCATGGAAGTTGACGTCCAGACGGTAAAAAACTGGATCGATCATAGTCAAGATTTTGTTCTCATCGATTGCCGAGAAGACACCGAGTACGCAGTGGCAAAAATCGATCAAGCCATATTCATCCCCATGAGCGAAATCCAGTCGCGAGCCGCTGAGCTCGGGAATTACTCGAGCAAACATGTCGTCGTTCACTGCCATCATGGCGGACGAAGTATGCGAGTTGCCAACTGGATGCGGCAGATCGGTTTCAAGACTGCACAAAGCATGAGTGGCGGCATCGACGCTTGGTCACAGCAGATTGACCCTTCTGTTCCGCGATATTAAGTTATCGTATAGTTCGAGGCATTGTCATGATTACCCGCCAAGTTCACGTTGCACTTCTTTGTGTTTTGGCGTTTTTGTTCGATTCAGTCACCTTCGCCGAAGGACTTAGTTTCGAAATAAAGCTTGCCGAGTCGGCCACGAATGAGCCGATCAGTGGACGGCTGTTTGTTTATACTTCGGTTCATGATTTAGCCATTCCCATGCAATCGCTGGACTGGTTTCATCCGCAACCGTTCTTTGCAATGGATGTAAAGGATTTCGCGCCGGGTGAAACTCGAGTTATCGACGATTCGGCTGATGGCTTTCCGGGAAAGCTTTCTACGATTCCCGCCGGTAACTACCGGATTCAGGCTATACTGGACCACGATATCTATTTCCCAAATGCCTGTGACGGCCCTGGGAACATCTTTAGTGAGATCAAGACATTGCCGATCGATCCCCAAAATCCCATGACGATTCCGCTGGAAATTAGCAAAGTCGTTGTTGGAATGCAGTTGGATGAATCGGATCGGGTGAAATTCATTTCGCGTCGAAGCGATTTGCTTTCGAATTTTCATCGTCGCGAAGTCAACGAGCAATGCGCAGTCGTCTTGCCGCCTTCGTATCTTGCAAATCCGACACGACGTTTCCCAGTCTACTACGAAGTGGCTGGTTTCGGTGGCTCTCTAAATCAAATGACGTTTCGACATTTTGCCAAGCCTACTCCGGCCCCAGAAGGTGAAGCGGAGTTCATTCGTGTCATGTTGACTGGCCAATGTAAATGGGGTCATCACGTATACGCCAACAGCGCGACGAATGGTCCCCGTGGAGATGCATTGATAAAAGAACTCATCCCGTACATCGACGCTAATTTTCGGACTGTTGCGGAAAGCAATGCTCGTTTCGTCGGTGGCCACAGCAGCGGCGGTTGGTCCAGCCTTTGGTTACAAGTACAATATCCAGACGCATTCGGCGGCGTCTGGAGTTCGTCGCCCGATCCCGTAGATTTTCGCGATTGGCAAGGAACCGATTTGTACGCCAAGCCAACGCCTAGCGTTTTCATAGATCCCAAAGGCCGTCGTCGGCCACTCGCGCGACAAGGGCTAGATCCTGTCATCTTTTACGACTCGTTTTGCCGAATGGATGACGTCCTCGGACGCGGTGGACAGCTACGTTCCTTCGAAGCCGTATTCAGCCCGATTGGTCGCGATGGCGAACCGAAACGCTGCTGGGATCGTGTTACAGGCCAAGTGGATCCGGAAGTCGTCGAGGCTTGGAAGAAGTACGATATAAGCTTGATTCTCCAAGCGAATTGGAACGAACTCAAACCTAAGCTGTCCGGCAAGATCCATATCGTGATGGGAGATCTCGATACGTTTTATCTTGAAGGTGCGACGAAACAATTAGCCAACCGTTTGCGGGAATTGCAAAGTGACGCAGATATCCAAATTGTTCC
The DNA here is from genome assembly GCA_031374825.1 of Pirellulaceae bacterium. Taxonomy (GTDB): domain Bacteria; phylum Planctomycetota; class Planctomycetia; order Pirellulales; family Pirellulaceae; genus JANMGV01. The sequence continues at coordinate 18,061 of JANMGV010000033.1, read as the reverse complement.
CGGCGCAGATCACGGTACAGTCCTGACACCTGAAATACGCGCTCGCAAATTCCGACAAATGAGCGAGGTGTACTTGGCCAATTTCGATGCCCACGGCGAATCTTTATCGCCTTGAGTTTGTGCTGTCGACTTGAGTCTGTAGAAGACTAACGACATTCGCGTGATAAACGCTTGTTGGAAAATCGGCAACGGGTTGATTTGAGACACCCAAGGCAGAACTCCACCGGATGCGTTCGTGCCGCACTTGCATCAGCAGTAACGCTTTTCCCAGTCCAACCTGCTAGCCAGTATATCCTCATCGCTGGGCAGAGAACCCGTTCGCTGGCGTGATGAGTAATCGGATTGCAACGTGTCGAGCTCTTTCTCAAACGATCGAAGGACGGCGTCGCCCAAACGATCAATAATGAGAACCCCGTCCAAATGGTCGGTTTCATGCTGTATGATCCGCGCGACAAAACCATCAAACAGCTGATTGATTTCGTTTCCGTTGATATCGTAGGCGTTGACGTGAATCGATTTGTTTCGTTTGATGTTGGCGTTGATGCCTGGCAATGACAAACACCCTTCTTCGAATTCCTCGATTCCCTTGCCTCGGCTAATGACCGGATTAATAAATACGAGCGGCTCGCCTTCGTCGGAACGCCCCGTCGGATTGGCTACGAACAAACGAATCGGCAAGTCAACTTGGTTCGCTGCAAGCCCCACGCCTTTGTGTTCGTACATCAAGCGGAACATTTCGTCTACTATCAATTTCAATTGCTTATCCACTCGCTGGATAGGCTTGGAAGGATATCGCAAAGTTGGGTGCGGAAAAGTGATAACGGAAAAATCCGACGTGATCGACGACATGGGTTCTTTACAAACGTGAAACGGAATTCGGGAGATTCGAAATAACGAAAATCAGAATACGGTCCCTCTACTGTCGTCATTGACAGCAAAGCGATGCATTGCTTTTGGAGACATTATATTTAATCTCCATTTTCGCTATCCGATAGAGCTAACTCGGCAAAAACCGAACAGAGCCGTTGGAAAAGTATCCCGCAAACATACTTCGAACATGGCGCTAGGCTCGGGGATCGTGATCCAATTCGATGGCGAGAAAGATCGGAAACGTTTTTTCAGCAGGACACTTTTGCTTTAATAAAAATAAAAGCGACAACTAAGCATACTGTCGCAAAAATCGCCCACTGCGTCATGTTCATGTTTGTAAAACTATAGTCAATTCGGCGAATAAAACCGCTGACCAATTCCGAGATGAAATCGAGCATGAGCTTGGTCCAAGAAAGTGTCGTAAATCCGCAACAATCGTCCATGCAACTCTAGTTTTCTTTTGCCGATGCGGTTGGCCTGGGAGGACAGTTATATCGGCAGGTTTTTTGGGATTGAGCCGCAGGTATCGATCGCGCCGCTTGCAACGTTTGTACGTTCCGGCAGAAGCTTCCGGAATTGTGTGGAATTAGCGAAAAACCAAGTGTAAACTGTCGATATCTGTACTCTTGTCAGGCTTTGTTCGAGGTGTATAATTCTGACCTTGATTGAGAAATCCATTCTCCCGAGTTTGGAAATACTCAATCAGTACTCAGTAATGCAAAACCAAACGGTTTTGCAGAATTGGGGCCGTAGCTCAATTGGTTAGAGCACCGGACTGTCGATCCGGAGGTTGCGGGTTCGAGCCCCGTCGGCCTCGTTCAAGGAAACCCTTGGCGTTCGAAATGAATGCCAAGGGTTTTTTCGTTGAGTGATTTTGACTTGCTCCACGCGGATATCGAAATTCCATAAACTCCTTCGCCATGCGATGGCGACTGCCTCCGTTAAATAGCCGTGAACTCGCTAAAATGCGACCAAGGAATGCGGCGTGACTAGATCCAGTGTTGGCAAATCGCTAAAGGGGAAGAAGTGGGCGCAATACAATCATTGCCAATGAGCGCGGTTATCGAAGAAATAGTATCTCGCTTTGGAGTGAGAACGTTCGTCGAAACGGGAACCTTCCAAGGCACTGCGTCGCAGTGGGCCGCCACGATGTTCGCACAGGTTCTAACGATCGAAATGAATCCGAAGTTCTTTTCCGAGGCTCGAAGCAAACTCGAAAAGCTGCCAAACGTAGAAATGATTCTTGGGGATTCGGCCAAGGTGTTGCGCGATCTTGTACCGGAAATGATGGAGCCTTGTGTTTTTTGGCTCGATGCTCATTCGGGAGGTGGTAACTTTGGCAACGAAGATTATTGCCCGCTGTTAGCTGAACTCGACGCTATCAATCAATCCGCTTGCCCGCATTTTTTCATCATCGACGACGCGCGTGCTTTTGTAGCGCCAGTTCCGAAACCATTCGATTGGCGATGTTGGCCACCTATCGACGTAGTGATTCGGTCCCTGCAAATGAAATATCCATATAACATCGCAATCCTGAATGACGCCATAATCGCTATACCGCCCGACCACCGAGAGTTTTTCGCGCACATTTCGACCATGCTTCGCCCGTCGATCTAAAAATCGTGTCGCAGCCCCAAAAAACATTCGACAATCAAGTTTCGAATTGCAATAAGTCGCCTGCCTATTACGCTTTGCGTTGCTAAAATTAAGTAGTCAAAATCTCGTTAGTTGGCCCAGTGAATGTGTGCAAATTCGAAAACACTATCGAATTCCAAACAAGGTGAATAATGCATACCGTGACTACCAAAGTGAATACCATTTGCATGTTGATTATTTCTACAACGGTCGTCACGTCGCTTACGGTGGGATGCGGTCGCCGCATGAATCGAGTTGCGGAAGTTTCGGCAAACACAAGTGGCGTGACTGTTACCGAGATGCCCAACAAAGTGGACTTGGAAAAGGATTGGTCTGGGTGGCGTGGCCCTAGTGGAACTGGCGTTGCCAACAGCGCACGAGCACCACAAGAATGGAGTCAAGAGAAAGGGATCGTGTGGCAGGCGATGATTCCGGGGCGTGGCCATTCGTCGCCTATTGTTGTTGGCAATCAAGTTTTCTTAGCTACAGCACTGGATGAGAGCCAACAGCAAATCGTTGTCGCATTCGATCGGAAAACAGGAAAAGAGAATTGGCAAAGTGTCATTCATTCGGGCTCATTTCCATCGGAACGCGAGCTTCACCGAAAATCAACCAATGCCAATGGCACGATCGCGTGCGATGGCGAAAGACTTTACTGCGCTTTTCTGAATGGTGGCTCGATCGTTGTTTCCTGTATTGATATAGCAGGCAAGCCGGTTTGGTCCGAGCAAGTAGGCGGCTTTAGCTCGAAATTCGGTTACGCCCCTTCGCCGATTCTATACAAATCTCTGGTCATTGTCGCAGCGGATAATCAAGGCGGAGGGTCGATCGCCGCACTGGATCGCTTGACCGGCAAGATTGCTTGGCGAAAATCGCGACCCGCCATTTCGACCTACTCATCGCCGATTGTCGCGCATGTCGCCGGAAAAGATCAGCTTCTGATTAGTGGTTGCCGCCAAGTCTGTAGCTTTGACCCGACGACCGGCGAAGAATTGTGGTCCTGTCCCGGTACAGCCGAAGCTACTTGCGGAACCGTTGTCTGGAACGAAGATTGCGTTTTTGCCAGCGGGGGTTACCCGGACAAACAGACGTTGTGTGTAAAAGCCGACGGCAGCAAAGAAGTTGTCTGGAGCAATTCGTCACGGTGCTATGAACCCTCGATGCTACTCGTCAAACAACTACTATTTGCTGTTACCGACGACGGCATTGCGACGTGTTGGGACTCATCAACGGGCAAACAGAATTGGAAACAGCGTTTAGGCGGGAATTTTAGTGCCTCGCCGGTCGCTTGCGGTGACTTGATATACGCATCTGCCGATAATGGAATGACAACAGTCTTTAAAGCTTCGTCAGCAGGGCTTGAAATTATCGCCAAGAACACGCTTGGCGACGACTGCTTTGCCAGCCCGGCTGTCTGCGACGAACAAATTCTTCTGAGAGTCGGGGAACAAAAAAATGGTAAACGACAAGAAGTACTTTACTGCATTGGTGGTTTGACAGTGAAATAGCGATTGCTGCGATCCCGCGGTCCCTCCAATCACATCGTTCCAGAAGCAAATTGAATAGTTTTTCTCAAGGTCTTGCTCGTGCGTCCTACTCGCCAACAGTCAAGAGCCGGAATTTGCCATTGGCAGTCGAATTAGAACACTAATCTGCGCTACTCTTCACTAATCGAAAAAGAAAAAACTCCGTAGCATCTAAGCGTTTTGGCTCTCCGAACTGAAGCCGAAGACCGAACTCTTTTTCCCGCCCGACTTCCAAAATACCTGCTCCCTGTCTTCGCTTTATTAGTGTTGATTAGTGAAGATTACTGTTTGGGTTTTCGGAACACTAGTCTACGATTATCTCCACTAACCGAAGAAGAAAAGTTCCTTTGACTTCATACGTTTTGGCTCGACAAGCTGAGGCCGAAGACCGCGACCTGCCTCGCATTCGACCTTCTAATATCCTATCCCTGTCTTGGCTTGATTAGTGTCGATCAGTGCCGATTAGTGTTTAAGATTTCGGAACACTAATCTGCGCTAATCTTCACTAATCGAAAACGAAAAGTTTCCATTGCCTCCAGCCGTTTCGGCTCGGCGAGCTGAAGCCGAAGACCGTATTCAATTAGTCGCGTGGCTAAACGAATACCCGAATGTTTGCGCTCCTTCATTAGTGTCGATCAGTGCCGATTAGTGTTCCCTAATTTTTTGCAGTTATCACAAATCGTTTCCATTCCAGTTCCTCTGCGTAGCCGAAATTGATCAGGTAACCGACTTGTTTCTTGCTGATCCGCAGATAGTTGAACAATTGGGCTTCATGCTCTGGTGCGATAGCTTTTACGGCTTTAAGTTCTACTACAATCTGTCCGAAGACAAGTAAATCAGGGAGATACTTGGTCGACAGCTTGTGGCCTTTATAAGCCACTTCCACGACGCATTTGCGGAGGAACGGTATGCCGCGTAGGCCCAGTTCGATTTCTAAGCTTTCCTGATAAATCTCTTCCGCTATGCCATAGCCAAGCTCGTTGTAAACCTCAAACGCCGCCCCCATCAGATCATAGCCTTCTTGTTTCAACATCGTTTTCTCCGATTTTCGAAAACCAATCGTCGCCTACCTAAATCATTCGAAACAGAAAACGTTTCTTAGTCTTCGTGCCCAATGGCTCTATTGCCCGAAGACGAAGACCGTAAGTTTTTCAGTCGCGAGCATACTAGGATATCCCAAAACTTACACTCGTTCACTAGTGTCGATAAGTGAAAATGACTTTTAGGGATTTAGGGAATTTTGGAACACTAATTTACGCTAATCTCCACTAATCGTAAAAGAGAAGTTCCGTTGACTTCATCCGTTTTGGTTAGGCAAGCTTCGACCGAAGACCGAACCCCTTTTCACGCCCGACCTCCAGAATACCTGATACCTTTCTTGGCTTTATTAGTGTCGATTAGTGAAGATAAGTGTTTTTGAAATTTGGAACACCAATCTGCGCTAATCTCCACTAATCGAAATCAAAAAGTTCCTTTGACTTCATGCGTTTTGGCTCGACAAGGTGAGGGCTAAGACCGCGACCGTTCTCTCGCCGAACTTTTAGAATACCCGCCCTTTTTTTTATTGGTGTCGATCAGGGAAGATTAGTATTAGGGAACTCCAATTTCTGTTTGCGAGATGCATTTATTGAGGTGGGGAAACTTTTAAGAAATACGAAAAAGCCCCGAGCAGCACGCCTCGATTTGTATTGTGACATTCTAGACACTGCGTACCTGCTCGAAGCGAACCGAGCATTCGGGTATTGTTGGCAATACTCGTTATCACAATGTCCTCGTCGACCAGTAATCTTGCCAAGGCAGTTCGTTCAAATTCGTCCAAGTCGCGACTATTGACGTTTGGCAATCGCAGTTCATCCATTCGTGGCATATGGTCAAGCACGTAGACTTTGGGAACATCAAATTTCAAGAGGCTGACCAATTCCACCTTCTCGATATCGATGGCTTGGTCTTGTTCGTTTTTTAAAACTGCATTTGGCGATGCATGTATCGCATGTTCAACAAACGCAATTAAAGTTTTCCTCGGTTGAACGATCATGCCATAACCTAGCGGGTCCACAAAATCCAACTTGAGAGCTTGGTGCAAGTCTTCCGGTGAATTATGATCCGCATCAAACCCATAGGAACTTCTCCAACGACTGAGAAATTCTCCAGCATCGGTAGATCGCGTACTAGCTACCGATACGGCAGCGAACGGGATGTTCGTGATCGGCGGGATCCGCAGAGTTCTCATACTTGGACGATACATTCGATTAAAGCCAAACCCGTCCGCAGCAATGAACCTTTGGTAAGCTCGATCGTGGAGATATTTTAAATCCGTAACCCGTTGGTGATTATCAAGCTTCTGCAGATCGTAATCAAATTGAGTCAACCTATCTTCCGCTTTCTTGCTCATGGCAAACGGGATCGATCTCATTGAGGAACTCTTTCTTTCGTAATCCAGTCTTTCATCGATTTGGACCAGCGGATAAAGCCTACGGGTTTCTTTAAGCGATTCGACTTTGATCCTGCCCCACAGCCCTGCAGTAAACATTCCAATGGCGACGCTCAGAAATCCGATGTACGTGATGGCGCGTTGCGTTATTGGGGATTTGGAACCATAAACCACGAAACTAAACAAAGCCAAAACACAAGCTTGAGAAACAGCGTAGGTCGAAAGGAAACAAACACCCGCTGCCAGCCACATGAACGAGATCGCGACGGACGCAAACCTAAGTCGAGGATCGCGCGCTAAGATCACCCAAGCGAACGCGACGATGACCGAAATCGGTACGACGATCACAACCATTGCATTGAATCCAGCCGACAAGGCCCAGACCGCGACAGCACAAAAAGCGATCAACGCAAAGAGATCTTGCAGATTCAACCTGTAGTTGTTCATAGGTGATAGCGGAGCGGAAGACACTCGAACAAAACGTAGTTTGCAACATCAACGACGCGAAGTGGCTTTTTACGATGTAGCAGCGAGTCCAAAATGGAATCGGAGAATTCGACTTTCACATTGTAGCGGTCTTCGCACGCTCTCTGGAGTTTCAAGCCGATATCTCGATCGGAAGAGTCAGCGAATTTCAATATCGCTAAGTTTCATTCACTTTCAACGAACTTTTTGCCGTGTTCGATGGGGATTGATTTGCCGCGGACGCGAGCGGTAGCAAGGCGGAAAAAGTCGTACCAACTGCGACGGAGTTTGCTACTGATTAGGAGCTCGAAATCTTCGGTTCTTCGCGCGATGCTGGACTCGGCTAATTCACGTTGGGCCTCGCGCAAGGCATTGGTCAAGTAATCTTGCCAGTGTGGCTTCGTCGTGCAACCCGTCTCATCGGCGCGAATGATCCGGCCAAGTCGAACTAAGGCTTCTGGAAGTCGCTCTTCCCAAAATGGATATTCGATGGCGATCGGCACCAGCAACGCATGGGGCGCGTCGTGAGCCAAATGAGCCAGACCGTGCATGAGCGGTTGGGAATGATCCCGTGGATCGGCGAAACGACCTTCAGGGGTTATCCACAACGCAGTATTGGGTTGAGCCATGATCGCACGACTGGTCTTCAAAAAGGCAGCGGCCCCGCGCGTCGAACTGAGATCAATACCATAGAAACCAAGTTGCTTGAAGACGCCGTATTTTTCTAAAGCTGCCGCATCGATAGGTGAATAAAGTGTTCGCCCTGGAAAGGCCGCTTGATTCACGATCATCCCAACAATCGGATCCCACCAGCCAGGATGGTTTCCAAAAACAATAAGCGGCGTGTCGGCAGGAATATTCTGTCCGCGCACATTCCGAGCATCCATCGCAAACGCATGGAAATGCCGCTTCATGAACGGCTTGCAGTAACGGCAAAATCCGTCGACAAGCCATTTGCGCGACGTTGGCAATTCTGCGGGCGAGGACTTACTCAATCGGACAAGTCCTTATTTCGCGGCCACTTGATTGACGTCCTTGTCGAGAGCATCCGCAGCGATCCAACCGCTCATCATGACCATCGGCATGCCCGGTCCTGGGTGAGCAGCACCGCCTGCAAGATACAGCCGCTTGAGATCGGGGCTTCGATTGGCGGGTTTGAATGCGCCAAAAAATCTGCCGTGACTTGCCAAACCGTAGATGGCTCCGTTCAGCACGCGATAGCGTTTGTGGATACCTTCGGGAGTTAGTGCATTTTCTGTTACGATGCGAGAGCGAATATCCTTCATTCCGCCAGTATTTTCAAGCTTATCCAGAATTACTTCGCGGTATGCCGGCAGCATCTTGGTCCAGTCGTGATGCGGGCGCAGGAATGGCGTGTGAACCAAGACGTACAACGCGTCGCCACCCTCCGGTGCAACTTGAGGTTCCGAGACAGCCGGAGCACAAACGTACGCCGTTGGATCAGGAGCGGGTTCGCCTTGCCGATAGATAGAATCGAATTCTTGATGCGGGTCCTTGGAAAACACAAAGTTGTGGTGCAGTAAATGGTCATAACGCTTGTTTAGCCCTAAATACAACACGACTCCAGAACAAGCCGGTTCATAGCCACGACGACGATCAAACTGCGTTTGCGATTTGCTGTCCTTTAGCAATTCGCGGTGAGTGCGAACTGCATCGCAATTGGAAACGACCGCATCGAAGAGAAACGTTTCTTTGTTTGTCAGTTGGATGCCTTTGGCGATTCCATTCTCTTGAATTATCTTTTCAACGTCAGCATCTACTTTGAAATCAACTCCAAGTTCTTTTGCCAGACGGGTTAAAGCTTCCGGTACAGCGCGGGTACCGCCGATGGGATACCAGACACCTTCTTCGGTTTGCATGTGAGCGATGCCGCAAAGCACGGCTGGCGAAGCTTCGGGTGAGGAGCCGACGTATTGCGTAAAGTGGTCGATCATCTGAGCTGCTCGAGCATCGGGTACGCAGGAGCGAACCAATCCAGCCACAGAACGTCCCATCCGCAAACTCAAAACGTCTTTCAGAACGTCGAGCGAAAAAGCCCCAGAGACATCCAGCGTATCGCGGATACCACCGACGCTCTTCCAAAAGTAAAATTTTTCCGAAACCGCATGAAGCTGTTTGGAAATCTGCATGAACTTCATGTACCCGTCGGCACTCTTTTCGTTACCCGACAGCTTTGTCAAATTCTGACGCATCCGTTCTGCATCGGAGCACAGGTCTAAGGTATTTCCGTCATCGAAAAAGCAGCGCCATTGCGGATCGAGATCGACCAGCGTCATATAATCGCTAAGTTTCTTTCCCGCTTCTTCAAAGATCCGCTTCAACACGGACGGCAACGTGAGAATCGTCGGTCCCATATCGAAACGGAATCCGTCTTGGTTTAACACGGCAGCTTTACCGCCAAGCCAAGCATTCTTTTCGAATAGAGTAACGCGATGACCACGGGCCGCTAGTGTACATGCCGCTGCAAGCCCAGCGAGACCGCCACCGATTACACCGACGTTTTGGGAATGTGAGTTTTGTTTAATCATGATTCTTTTGTTTCTGATTGATTTTCCGTATTAACTGCGGCCTGAGATGTACTTTGACCGTTCTTCGATTTAGAACTTTTTTCCTTATGCAGTCGAGCGGCCGTTACAACTGATTTCAAACCGTTCCATCGCGACAGAAAAGAACTGCCGTAAAAAAGTTGCATGATCCCTTTTAAAATGATCTCGTCGTATTCCGTCGGCGGCATCAAGTGCGGCAGCCAATTACCGCGACGAATAACAACCGATTTTATGCGAGTCATCTCCATCAAGCCTTCTCGACCGCGAGTCACACCAAAACCGCTTTCGCCTCGGCCACCAAAAGGGATTCTTGGATCAGCAGAAGGAACAATGACGTCATTGATCGTCACCAGCCCTGCATCGATCGCTTTGGCTAAAGGCTCTGCGTCAGACAAATTGCCAAAGATGCTCGCAGAAAGTGCGAATGGGCAATAGGCGTCCGCATCGAGCGCTTCGCTCCAATCTCGGACCGGGATCAACATCAGCAACGGTGCAAAAACGTCAGATTTGGCCAAAAGCATTTTTGGCGAAACGTTGGACAAAACAATCGGTTGCACAGAAACATCGTCAAGCGACAAATCAGGTTGTGGCCCGATGGACCGAGCACCCATGTAAACGGCTTCGGCCAGCCCCATTCTCAATTTCTCGACGACCGGTTTTGCCAGGGGCACAGCTCGAATTTTCTGGACGCGTTCTCGCAGTCCGGTCTCGAGTTTCTCAAGCATCGAGTGTGGAACGAAAACCCTGCGCGGAGCGATGCACGTCGCGCTGCCGTTGAATTCCAATCCAAATACAAGCGATTGCACGGCTCTTTCGACGTCTGCAGAAGGCAATATGTAAACCGCATCGCAACCGCTCAGTTCTAGCGTTGCCGGAGTTAAACGGTCGCTTAAAGTCCCGAGCACTTTTCGTCCTGTCGTGCTCGATCCGGTAATAAAAACTTTATCGACGCCGCAATCAATAGCGGACTTGGCCGACGAGACCGCTGAGTCAAGCAATACGATGAGACCACGAGGAACTCCGCACGACACGAGCATTTCACACCACCGAGACATCAGCAGTTCGCATTGCGGCGCGGGCTTTACGACAACCGCGTTGCCAGCAACGAGGGCTTGCAACATCTGGACGCCAGGAATGAGCAGAGGATAATTCCAAGTCGTTACGAGCAGGACAGTCCCCAATGGTTCGTGGTAGATCGTCGTACTCAAGCGTCCCATCCAAAGCGGAAGATCAAACAGCGATGGACTCTCGGGAGCCAACAACCGGTTTGCGCGTTTGCTAAGCCACTTGGCAGCGGCAGCCAACGGCATGAGTTCCCCCGACAGCGTTTCACGAAAATCCCGCCGTTGCGCAATCGTGATGGCTTCGCCCAACCACTCACCTTGTTCAACCAGTTGATGGCAGACCGACCTCGCGACGTTGGCACGTTCTCGAACACTACGACCGGACCATTCCTGTTGGGCATGGCGCGCAGCATCGATCGCTGTCCGAATGCTTGTCGCATCAGCGTGTGTTACTACCGATTCGGAGAACCGAGAACCTTCCACAAATATCCTTCATCACAACAAGTTGCTTGAGCAGCAAAACCAATAGCGTCCAAGAAAAACCTAAATTCAAATACGAGAGACGCTTTGCCTGCATCTTGAAAGCATTGTAAGTGAATTGAGACCGAGAACGAGCCCAAAATAACTCTGTCGCTGGAATGCCATTTAAGAAACGCCGCTCAATTTCCCCAAACTCGCTCGCGTTGCTTGCAAGCGCTAAACTGCCGACTCCGCTAAGGGCATTTCGAATTCGGGTTCCGTCATCATCGCGGGTTTGCCGGTTGTATTATGCTTTGTAATAAAATCGGAAGAAACGCCAATGTCCGCCAGCAAGTGTTTGCAGGTAATTCGCGTCGATTCATAGATGACCGGCAATCCGCTTCCCGGATGCGTACCTCCGCCGACTAGGTAAACACCATCCAACTCTTCGAACCGGTTGTGCGGCCTTAAGTGGAGCATCTGCCGCAGTGAATGCGCTAAATTAAACGTCGCGCCACGGTACACAGCGTAATCATCACGCCATTTGTCGGGCGTAATAACATGCTCAAATTCAATTCGATCGCGGATGCCGTCGATTCCAATCGCTCCCATTCGGTCAAGAACTTGATTGCGGAATTGCGACTTCACCGTGTCGGTCCACTGCACCTTAGCGCCGAGATTTGGGACAGGAACGAGAACATACAAGCTGCTCTTGCCCGTCGGTGCCATCGTCGGGTCGGTCACGACAGGATTGGCAACGTAGAACGAAGGATCCAGTGGCAGTACGCCTTCCTTCTCAATTTCGTGCAAATTCTTTTCGTAGTCGGCGGCGATGTGAATATTATGATGAGCCAGATGATCGTAGTTCCCACGCACACCGAGGTACATCATATACGTGGAACAAGAAAACTGCTTCTTGGCAATTTTTCCATCGCTCCAACGTTTACGAAGCGAGTCGGGAACAAGTCGTCGCATGGCTTCTGCAAAGTCGGCATTGATGATGAGGCGGTCGGTCGGAATCGTGGACTTGTCCGTCTTCACTTTCGTAATTTTGCGTCCTTGGAAATCGAGGCCGGTTACGGTCTCATTCAACCGAATGTCGACCCCCATTTCGCGAGCAATCTCAGCCATCCGCACGCTGACTTGGCCACAGCCACCCGTTGGATGAAATACGCCATGTTCGTATTCCAGAAACGACAAAATCGAAAATAGACTCGGACAGCGAAACGGCGACATCCCCAAATACTTGGACTGGAATGAGAACGCGATCATGAGGCGGGGATCGTGGAAGTACGTATTTAGTTCCTGCGCCAGACTTCGCCAAGGACGCAAATGAGGCAAAGCGGAAAACATAGATGGTCGCAACAAGTCGCGAGGACTGTCAAAAGGCGACTCGAGAACGGGGCGGAACTTTTCAAGTTTACGCCGATTGTCGTTCATGAACCGATCAAGCGATCCCGCATCGCGAGGCGACAGATTACTAATCTGCTTGTCCATCGCCTTCAAGTTGGGCGTGCAGTTCAACTCGCCGCCTGCACCGAACGTAATACGATACTGAGGGTCAAGTCGCGTCATTGGAATCTCGGTGAACATATCGCGACCGATAGACCGAAATATCTCGTCGAGGATTCGTGGATAAAGAAAGAACGTTGGCCCAACATCAAATCGGAAACCGTTGGATTCAAAATTGGAGCATCGACCGCCGACGCGATCGCGTGATTCGATGACGGTAACTTTCACGCCCGCTTGAGCCAACTGCAAGGCGGCAGCTAAGCCGCCTGGTCCTGCCCCGATTATGACAACTGATTTTTCCGACATTGCTTCTCCTACAACCTGCATCCCGTAAAATCACGATTCTTTACCGGTTCAACACGGACATTTATAACGATTCGTCAAGCTTTTGCGAATCGCGATTTGTTGCGGTAGGTAATTGTGTCATGATCACCGCAAACGGTTTGGCGGTTACACTTGTATCAAAAGGCGGATAATTCACGCGGGGTAACTCGGAAACTCAGATTTTATGAATGAATAGTCGCCAAAAAGGTAACTTTTAGGTTAGTAACCAAGCCTGTTTAGTGGTCAGCAAAGGAGGTTTAGGTAAACTTCAGCATTGCGATCTTGGCGATTAACGTTCATTTTGACTTCGACGCCCGATTTCGAAAAACATGAATCGAGTAAGGGCCGAGAAGTTGAACGCAGACTAGGTTTAAATGGAATACAATCCTGGCGTTACCAATCAGATACTAAAATCTTGCATCAATATTGAGCAACCAACGAGATAGTTAGGGATGAGAAGTGCATTGTGAAGGAAGCTAGCCTGGTTGCTTTTGGATTGTATATCTTTGCGTTGATCGGTGGCTGTTTGCTGATATGGGCAATCGTGATTAGTTTGCTCAGCCAAAAGCGCCGAGTAGCTCCAGTCGCAACGCCACGACCGCTCGCCCCATGGGGACTCATCGACCTCGCAGTCGGATTTATGTTCATCTTCCTGTCTGCAGTGCTCTTCGGTCGGCTTTGGATTGCGTTCGATTTACCTACGCGGCCCTTGCCCGACTCTACCGCGAATGCGAAGCTCGAAGGGCCGACGGATGCAGCGGACGAAAAGTCGGCTGACACGGAGGCTCAATCTTCCGATGACATTTCAAAGAAGGTCGAGACGATCACCAAATCAGACACAAGCTCGTCTGATGAGCCAACCTATACGATGCCATTTCAAACTTGGTTGATGAGCTCACAATTGTTTGCCATGATCGCCACGACAATCTGGGTAAGCATTCGTTGTCGAGTTGGTTTCAGCCGTATTGGTTTTGGTATGCGGAAATTACCGAAGCAGATTCTCTTGGGAATCGTGTTTGCCGTTGCCTTCGCTCCGCCGATCTACGTTGTCATGGCCGTGCTTACGAATCTCTTGGATCAAGAGTATAAACACCCGCTCATCGAAATGATCGGCAGAGACCCCACCATGCTTTTATTTGCTGTCTGGTCGGCGGTTATCGTCGCACCCATAACGGAAGAATTCGCGTTTCGGGTTATGATCCAGGGTTTTTTGGAGTCGATGGCCGCAGGCAGCATTGGCATGGCCGACTTGCTGCTTGGTCGTCAATCATTCTGGCCCATACTATCTTTATCTCACACGATTTCTGTTCCGCCCGTAGATAATGATGGCATCCTCGAAGACCCTCAAACGAACTTCGCTGAACCGCCAATAATAGCAGAACAAACTGCGGACTCCACCAAAGTGGATTCGAACCTGTACGCTATGCAATTGAGGCTTAACGAACGAAGCCTACCTGACGAGACGCCTGTCAACGTTGGTGCGTTGCCTTGGTGGCCCGTATTTGTCAGTGGAGCACTGTTTGGGCTGCTTCATTATCCTTACGGCATAAGCTGGATTCCGCTGATCTTCTTGGGCATCGTACTCGGATGGCTTTATCGGATTACCGGAACGATTTGGCCTTCGATGGTCGTGCACATGATTGTTAACGCCACCTCAATGGCTGCGTTAGCAACGCAAATCGCATCGCAGGCGAAGTGACAAAAGCGCAAACTTGTTGCGTTCGGCACGGGGCGAGCCCGATCCGTCGCTGGCGCGCACTGGGCGAAACTGGGCCTCGTGCCCACGTTTCGCAATAGGTTTGGTGTGCTAGAAACAGGCCATCCATGCGCGCGAAAGCGGTCAAGGGTCTCGAGCCCGAAGAACGCAAAGGATTGGTGGGCCAAATCGCGAGCTAGCACGCCAAACCTTTGCGACGAAACGAGGCGAGCTCGATCCGTCGCTTGCACGCACTGGGCGAAACTGGGCCTGGTGCCCACGTTTCGCAATAGGTTTGGTGGGCTAAACAGGCCATCCATGAGCGCGAAAGCGGTCAAGGGTCTCGTGCCCGAAGACCGCAAAGGTTTGGTGGGCTAAATCGCGAAAACGCCGATCCGCCTTTCCGCTGATTCAAAGCGGCGATGCCCAATTGGTTTGACATTGCAGGATTATTTTTTTGCGGGTTGCTCCGATACTCGGACCAAATTGAACTCGTGAAACCAAAGGTCGTCGTTGGGAACATCGAGTTTGATTTCTGTGAATTTGCCTTTTGAATTCGCGACAAAATGCGCAGTTCCTTCCTCGTACCAAGCTGATTTGTTTCGCCAGTGAATAACAAACGTGTCGTAATGCAGAGGCGTTAAATCCGCAACCATCGTTGGGTTGGGCGCTAAGCGCATTACCAGCGAACCATTTTCAAGCTTGATCGATGCATCACCATAGAGAGGGCAGCGGAAGTCACCAACATAGTCTTCCAACGGATGGCTGGGTTTGGAATCGGGCGCAACAGATTTTATCGTTTCGTCGATTCGTGCCTGGAAAGCTTGTCGAGATTTCTTGAAGGTTTCCAAATTCTCTTGGCTCCAATCGCGCGGAGGTGCTCCTAGGAATTGATCGACAACTCGGTATGCAATCGAATCCGTTATTCCCGTCATGCTGTTCGTCAAGACAACAACGCCTAATTTTTCTTCCGGCACAAGCATCACGTGCGAGTACATCCCATCGTAACCGCCGCCGTGACCGACGTTTTTGCGACCTTGATAGTCCGACAATGCCCAGCCAAGTCCATATGATCGAAAATGAGTCGTTGGAAATCGTGCGGAGTACTTGGGACTAATACGAATCGGAGTATGCGATTCCCACATCTCCCGCGATGTCGCTTCACTGAAAATCCGCTTGTCTCCCGTCAAACTCCCCGCTCGTAGCTGTAGCCGCATCCATCGCGACATATCATCGACGCTTGAAATGATCCCCCCCGCAGCCGCCATACTATCCCAGTTTACCCATGCAATAGGCTCCGATCGATCAAGATAGGTCTTGTGCGGCGTCGCGAAATTGTCTTTGGCAACCAAGTCTCGGACCGAGGTTATCGTTCGCGACATCTCGAGAGGAACGATAATGTTTTGTTGCACAAATTCTGACCAAGATTGTCCGCTGACGGCTTGGATGACTTCGCCGGCCGCTAGAAACATCAAGTTGCTGTACCCGTAATGCGCTCGGAAAGGGCCTTCGGGTTTTAGATGCTGCGATCGAATCAAAATATCCTTGGGCGAGTACGATGTTCCGTACCACAACAAGTCACCACTGAATGTACCCAAGCCGCTACGATGACATAGTAAATCGCGAACGCGGATTTCGTCAGCCGCGTAAGCGTCGTTCATTTGAAACCACGGCAGATGCTGGCGAACGCGATCGTCCCATTTCAGCTTGCCTTGATCGACCAAGATAGCCAATGCCGCCGATGTGAACGCTTTGGAATTGGACGCGATCGCGAAAAACGTGTCTTGGTCAACGAGATCAGCAGATCCAAAACGTTTGACGCCATAGCCCTTGCTCAACACAACCTTGTCATCTTTAACGATCGCCACCGCCAGTCCGGGAACTTGCCAAGCTTGACGGGCTTGTTCGATGTACTGATCCAACTCGTCGATACCAGCTATCGAACTGTCGATAACGCTAGTTGTCGGTGCAAGCTGACCGTGAACGATGGCAAGCTGAAACAGACTGACGAAAATCGAAAGAACGAGACCAGTAAACTTCATTTTTAATTGCTCTGAAACAAGCGAGTTGGATGCGATAGCTTACGTTTAGCCTCGCGCAAATTGCAAACCGCAGCTTCCACAGTTTAACTCGCAAATCAGAAGTATCCAAATTACGGCGGGCAAGAACCCCGAAAGAATGCAGTAGGGTGGGCAAGATTGCCGGATGGTGCAAGACATGGCTAGGGGGTTCAACAGCAGGGCTAGGACAACGGAGAACGGGGATTGTAAGGAATTCAAAGGCAACGCATAATTCCGGCTGTTGTTTTGTGCAGCTTTTCCTGGATTGGTGAGGTTTCTGATATGGCTTTAGTTCCTTTGCGAGTTGTTTTGGATCATGCGGCTGAGCATGGATACGGCGTTGCTGCTTTCAATGTCAACAATATGGAACAAATCCAAGCCATCATGGAAGCGGCTCAAGAGACCGATTCGCCAGTGATCGTGCAAGCGTCGCGGGGAGCGCGTTCCTATTCACAAGATAACTACCTCCGTCACTTGATGCTGGCTGCAGCCGAACTATATCCGCATATCCCGACCGTCATGCACCAAGACCATGGTAACTCAGTCGCGACTTGTTTGTCCGCAATCGAAAACGGATTCACGTCGGTCATGATGGACGGATCGCTCGAAGAAGACGGCAAGTCCCCTGCTTCGTACGATTACAATGTTCGTGTTACTGCCGAAGTTGTTCGCCTCGCTCACGCTCGCGGCGTTTCGGTCGAAGGCGAATTGGGATGCTTGGGATCATTGGAGTCGGGTGAAGGCGAGGCCGAAGATGGTCACGGTGCCGAAGGCAAACTGAGCCACGATCAACTGCTGACCGATCCTGACGAAGCAGCACGCTTTGTCGAAGAAACCGGCGTGGACGCTTTGGCAGTTGCGATCGGGACAAGTCACGGTGCTTATAAATTCACACGCAAACCGGACGGCGAAGTGCTCGCCATGGATCGCATCGTTGCTATTCACAAAAAGTTGCCGAATACGCACTTGGTAATGCACGGCAGCAGCTCGGTTCCTCAAGAATTGCAAGATGAAATCAATCGTTACGGCGGTCAGATCAAACAAACATGGGGCGTACCAGTCGAAGAAATTCAACGCGGTATTAAGCATGGTGTTCGCAAGATCAACGTCGACACCGATAACCGTTTGGCCATGACAGCGGCGATTCGCAAGGTTCTGATCTCAAGTCCCGAGAAGTTCGACCCACGCGATTATCTCAAACCAGCTCGCTCCGCCATGAAGAAAGTTTGCGTAGATCGCATGGTAGCTTTCGGCCAAGCCGGCCAAGCCAGCAAAATGCGAGAAATCTGCGTATAAGCATCCATGCATAAGTTTACCGTCGCTTGTGCGCGCTGGGCGAAACTGGGCCTCGGGCCCACGTTTCGCAATAGGTTTGGTGTGCTAGAAACAGGCCATCCGTGCGCGCGAAAGCGGTCAAGGGTCTCGGGCCCGAAGACCGCAAAGGTTTGGTGG
>JANMGV010000244.1:0-11667 GCA_031374825.1 Pirellulaceae bacterium | reverse complement strand
TGCGAACGTTTCAGTGTAAACCGTACGATCGGGTGCTGGTTGTGCGGTGCTGGCAGTTTGGCATCCTTAAGTCACGTTCCCAAAAATCTCGATGTTGTTTGCTCAGCGGCTTTCGCCCAATGGCACTGACTTTAGAGTCTGCGTTGTAGCGTAAGGGCGCGAGCCCTACGGTTTCTGCTTTGTTTTTCAATGATTCACCGGACGGATCGCGCTGTTCCGCTACGAAAGTCAGTGCCATTTGGCTTTCGCCATGCGACTAGAGAATCGATTAAGATAGTGTCCAAAGCTTGATCCACTTTTTCGAGGAACAGAGTTCATGTTTCAAGTCAGGCATCGTGTCAAGAATACATTGGTCGGCGTTCTGTTTGGACTCGTCATGGTCCCTGGTTCGGTTGCGCTCCACGCTTGGAATGAATACCGCACCGTTCATCGAACGAAAGGCTTGTCCGAAGCAGAGCGAGACGTGCAGACGATTTCAGATAATCGTGCTGTAGACAAACAACTGGACGGTAAACTGGTGCATCTGACGGGGTTTGCCGGGACCGACGAAGTTTTGCGAGACGAAAAGTTTGGAGTGGAAGCAAATGCCGTTCGTTTGGCTCGCCGAGTCGAAATGTACCAATGGAAAGAAGAATCGCATAATAACAATAATCGAACAACCTATTCTTACTCTCGGACTTGGTCGGATGGGCGAATCGACAGCAATCGATTTCACGATACGTCCGGTCATGTAAACCCAAAGCTTCAGTTTGAGTCGCTTGATATTGTTGCCAAGCGTGTCGAAGTGGGAGCGTATGAATTGTCGGAATCGATGAAACGTGAGATGCGTCCGTGGGGCGGTATCGAATTTGATTCGGCGCGTTTTTCGGACATGGTCCGTGAAGAAGATAGGTCCCAGTTCCGATTCGAGAGCAAGTACGCATACTGGAACGAACAAGGTCAAGTGAATCCGGTTTCTCCGCAAGTGGGCGATCATCGCATTCACTTTGAGAAAATCGTCCCAGGTGAAATCAGCTTGATCGCCAAGCAAGTTGGCAGCAGATTCATGCCCTACAAGACTTCCAATGGCGAACCGATCGAGCGTCTCTATTCGGGAACATTTACTGCCGCCGAAGTTATCGACAAGCTGCGGACGGAGAATACCGTAATGGCATTTGTTCTTCGAGGAGTCGGGTACGTTGTCTGTTGGCTTGGGTTCATGATGATTCTCGGGCCAATCCGAAAGATCGCTTCGTTTATCCCTATCGTTGGCGAACTGACAGGAGGTCTTGTCTTTATCGTCAGCGTGCTCTTGGCGTTTATTGTTTCGTCCACAACGATAGCCATCGCGTGGATCGCCGTGAGACCATTGTTCGGATTCGGGTTGCTATTCGCAGTTGGGTTAGCCGTTTTCGCACTATATCGAGTACGAAAAAAGCATCCGCCGAATCCCGTGCTTCAACCGCCAATCTTGGAACCGATCATTCCGACCTAGCGGTTCAATTTTGCGACTGCTTCCCATTCATTGCCTGCGCGTTATCGATATTTTTGAACGGAGTGAAGTTTGATGAAACGTCAGCTACCTGCTGTCTGTCTTTTGATTGCATGGCTATCGATTTCCCTCGGCAACGGTGTCGCCGTAGGGCAAGCTGTGACGGTCGCTTCGGAAGTATATTTGATCGGAGTTTCGGTGAGGGACATCACGCCGGGCTATCCAATTCGCTTGAGCGGGTTTGGTGGTCGCCGTTTGGAATCCGAAGGCGCTCGCCAGTCGATCTTTGCAAAAGCTATTGCCATCGCCGACGAGGAGCACAGGCCCACGGTCCTGGTGACGATCGATAATCTCGGGATATCGACCTCGATTCGAGAAGCGATCGCAAAACAGCTTGCCAAGGAAGGCGTTCATCTTGATCGGTTTGTTATTTCCGCCAGTCATACGCATACGGCCCCGATGTTGCGCGGCGTATGTCCAACGTTGTTCGGTGTGCCAATTCCAGAGGACCATCAAGCCCACATCGACCAATACACAGACTGGTTGATTGCAGAGTTAGTCGTTCTTGTTCAGCAAGCTATCGCGGACATGCGGCGTTGTACGATGGAATTCGGCGTCGGTAAAGTTAGTTTTGCAGCAAATCGTCGCAATGTGGGCGGGCCGGTTGATCATGACTTGCCCTTACTTGTTGTACGAGACTTATTTCTTCAGGACGCTCGACCTGTGGCCATTCTTGTTAATTACGCTTGCCACTGCGTGACGTTGTCGGACAATAAGATCAGCGGCGACTGGGCCGGGTACGCGCAAGAAGCGATCGAACGGCAGTTTCCGGGCACGATGGCGATGATGGCGATTGGCTGTGGAGCGGATGCGAATCCGAGTTCCGGCGTTACGGGGGACCGTGGCGATATAGCAGCTTTACAAGGTGCTGAAATTGCAACCGAAGTCGCACGGATGATGTCGGGTTTTTTGCAACCGGTACACGGCAAACTTCGCTCGACTCGAGAGACGATTGATCTGCCGTTACAAAAACTGCCGAATCGCCAGGAGTGGGAAGAACGGGCCAAGCAAGACAATGCTGTCGGTTATCATGCTCACTACCAAATCGCTAAGCTGGATCGCGGCGAGCAGTTGATGCTAAGCGTTTCGTATGAAATCCAAACATGGACTTTCGGAACGAGTTTGGCTATGGTCTTTTTGCCGGGCGAAGTAGTCGTCGATTATGCGCTGCGAATCAAGAAAGAGTTCGATAACGGACGACTGTTTGTTAATGCCTATTCGAATGATTCGCCGGGATATGTTCCTTCGGAGCGGATTCTTCGCGAAGGAGGTTACGAAGGCGGCGGAGCGATGACCTATTACGGCATTCCGACTTCTTATGCCGAAGGGCTTGAGGAGAAGATTTATGACGTTGTTCAGCGTCAGCTTGGCACAGGATTTCGGCGAGATTTCGATCCAAGCAAGACCAATGCGTCGCTGCCTCTAACTGCCCAACAGGCCGCCTTAGCAATACAAGTGCCACCGGGTATGCGTGTGGATTTGGCCGTTGCTGAGCCCCTGGTAGTGGATCCGGTTGCAATCGATTTTGGGCCCGATGGTCGGCTTTGGGTGGCGGAGATGAATGATTACCCTTCGGGTGAAACAGGCAATTTCGAACCCGGCGGTCGCATTCGGGTTTTGCGAGATCGCGACGGAGACGGGCGTTTTGATACGTCGACGATTTTTGCCGAAGGGCTGCCATTTCCCACGGGCATCACGGTTTGGCGCGATGGTGTTTTGGTTTGCGCCGCGCCATCGATTCTCTACATGCCAGATCGAGATCGCGATGATCGAGCCGATGAGCAGAGGGTACTGTTTACCGGCTTTGGTACGGACAATTACCAAGCGCGAGTGAACAGTTTGGAGTATGGGCTCGACGGTTGGCTGTACGGCTCGTGCGGGCTGTTCGGGGGACGAATCACGTCGACGATCACCGGCGAAGTTTTTGAATTAGGGGATCGCGATTTTCGGATTCAACCAGATAGGGGATTGATCGAACCAGCCACCGGGCGCACGCAACAGGGCCGAGTGCGCGACGATTGGGAAAATTGGTTTGGCTGCGACAATAGCGATTTAGGCAGGCATTATCCTATCGCGGATCATTATTTAAAACGCAATCCCTATGTCGCGCCGTTGGTGACTTCGGTTCATCTGCCGCGTCACGACAAGGGTCAGCAGTTGTTTCCTGCAACTGCGTCTGCGCAGCGGTTCAAGCTCTCAGGAACTCCTGGACAAACCACGGCTGCTTGTGGGATCGGTGTCTATCGCGATGTGCTGTTGGGAGCAGAGTATCAAGGCAATCTTTTCACATGCGAGCCAGTCAATTTGCTTGTTCATCGAATGCGGCTGGAGTCAGAGAAAAGTTCTTTTGGTGGTTATCGAAGTTCCGCGGAGATCGATCGCGAGTTCGCTGCATCCACGGATAACTGGTTTCGGCCCGTTCAAATGAAAACGGGGCCAGAAGGTGCGTTGTGGATCGTCGATATGTGTCGATTCATCATCGAGCACCCTCGCTGGATTCCGCCAGACGACTTGGCCAAACTCGATGCACGTGCCGGTAATCGTTTAGGGCGGATTTATCGAATTGTTCCGAGTGATTGGAGCCCTCGCGAATTTCGGAATTTTGAAAAGCTGTCACTTAACGAGCTGCCAAAATTCCTAAATAGCGGTAACGGTTGGCAACGCGATATGGTTTCTCAGCTCATTCGTTTCCGATGCGATGCCCTAACTGCGGCGAAAGATTTCAGACCGCGCGTCGTCAGCACAAAAGAGAGAGCTTTGTTGGCAGATCTCTTAAAGAATCTGATGGATTCGAAGCGCAGTGAGACGCGATTGACGGCACTCTGTTTGTTGGCTGAATTGAGATTGTTGGACAACGCTACGCTGATGATGGGATTGGCCGACAATCATCCAGGCGTTCGCCGTCAAGCTATTCGGCTGTGCGAACCGATGTTAGTAGTCGGAACGAAGGAAGGTTTGATTGAACGATTAATTAAAATGGTCGATGACCGAGACGCTCAAGTTCGCTTGCAATTGGCGTGTACTCTGGGTGAATACCGCAATTCGCGGGCGGCGCAAGCATTATTTGAACTTGTATCCAAAGATTGGGACGACACAGTTTTGGTTACGGCAGCCTTGAGCAGTGTTAATGAGTCGAATGTTGAGTCCTTGGTCGATGCTGTCGCGGCGGAATGGCCAGCAGCATGCGAGTCAGCGTCCTTTGTCCGTTTTGGCGAACTGGTTTTTCGGACGGCGTCATCGATGGGCAAGACGGACATGTTGCAGAAGTTGCTTGCCGAGTCGATTGAGACCGATGAAGTGTTGCCGTGGCAGTTTTCCATGGCTTGTCGTCTCGTCTCTTCGACGAATGTGGGTCGAGGCAACGTTAATCCAGAGTGGTCAAATGCATTCGGGAAGTTTCTAAGTCGTGCTTCGTCGCTGGCCAACGATGATGACGAAGCTGAACGCGTTCGTCTCGTTGCGATAACCGTACTTGGATTGTCTGAATCAAATCGAAACGAAGACATAGAGATCTTGATCAATCTGTTGCAACCACAGCACTCCTCCGAATTGTCAACAGCGGCCCTGGCTAGGTTGACTGCGCTGAATGATCCGACAATTGCGGAACGAGTCTTGCTTGACTGGGATGGATTATCGCCTGCGGTTCAGGCGGGGGCCATCGACATGATTTTAGCTCGACCGATTTGGCAGGAAACACTCGTTCGTCGTATGGAGTCGAAGGAGTTTGCAGCCAGTGCCTTGAACACAACCCAAAGAGATCAGCTTGCCTCGCGCGAGGATTCAATCTGGCAACAAAGGGTTCGGCAACTTTGGTCCCAAGATGATTCCAATTCACGCATTGCAATTGTTGAGCAGTTTTCTTCCGCTGCTGACAAAGCCGGCGATCTTGAGAACGGTAAATTATTGTTCGAGAAACGTTGCTCCGTTTGCCATCGGCTGCGCGGGCAAGGATACGCAGTTGGTCCGGACTTGGATATGGCGGCGGGCAAGTCGATTCAGTTTCTTTTGACCGAAGTGTTGGATCCAAATCGCAATGTGGACTCGCGTTATGCGCAATACGTCGGATTGACGAAAGATGGTCGTATTGTCAATGGACTCCTCGCTCAAGAATCGTCGAACGCAATCGTCTTTCGTGGGCAGGAGAACAAGGAAGTAACTATCCTGCGTTCTGAGCTGGAGTCATTGAAATCCAGTGGGAAATCCTTGATGCCGGAAGGACTTGAAAAGGACATTTCCCCACAGGATTTCGCCGATATTTTTGCTTATCTAAAAAGTGTTCCCATCCCATACAAAATCTTCGAAGGAAACCAACCCGCCAAGGTTACTGCACAAGATGGGCAACTGGCTCTATTGGCTAGCCAAGCGGAAATTCGGGGAGGAGATATCGTCTTCGAGAAACCGTTTGGCAATATCGGTTACTGGCACGGGGCGGATGATTATGTGACTTGGCAAATTGATCTAGGCTTGCTGAGTGAATGCGAGGTTTATGTTGACTATGCCTGCGACAATGGTTCGGCAGGGAATGAGTTTGAGATTGACGTGGATGGCGAGCGGTTGCGAGGCGTGGTGGTCGGGACCGGAGGGTGGAGCGAATACAGACAGATCAAGGTGGGTACTTTGAAATTGCCGACCGCTGGAAGAACTGTTGTGGTGAGACCGGTTGGGGCTCCAAATAGCGCTGTGTTTGATTTGCGGGCCGTTTACTTCGTGCAAGCAGGTCAGCCGATTAAAATGGTCGTCGATTCGATGCCTACAAATTTGAAAACTGCGGACGACGTTGCAAGATTCCTGTTGGAAGAAGCGGTTCCGTCAAGTCAACGAGAAGCATTCATCGGTACATTGTCCGAGAACCGGCCAAATTTGATCCATACGATGACAGCGGGAATCAGTAGTAAAGACGACGAGTATCGGCGGATCCCTTGGATTTGGCGCGTTGCCATTCGTGCAGCGCGAGAAAACAAACCCGATGAAATAAAAAGTCTGCTCGAAGTTGGGCTGCCGATTTCTGGACAGCCATTGCAGGACTGGCAATCGGTCGTGATTGGTGGCGGATTGATTAATGGTCTGAGCTTGGAAGGCGTATGGCCTAAGAAACGAATCGAGGAAGTCCTGAAGTCAAATGATGGTCTGATGGTACGTTGGAAGGCTGCGTTGCAATTGGCGTTTTCGATGTGCATGGATCCAAAGGTCCCGAGTGGTACACGGTACGATGCTCTTCGAATGATCGCGATGAATCCGACGGAGCAGAGCATTTCGCTTTTGAGACAATATCTCGAGCAGCGAGAAAACGAGGAGCTACAGATGGGAGCAGTGAGTGGACTTGGCGACATAGAAGACGCCCGTACAAGCGAAATCTTGGTCGCCAATCTCGGGACATTGGCTGTCAGCAATCGACGACTAGCAATTGAAGCATTGTTGCGAACGGAAACGGGAAGAAGCCTGCTGGGTGACGCGATTCAGTCAGATCAAGCCGATAAAAATTGGCTCGATGAGAAGCAATTGCAGTCGATTCGGAAACAATGACTATCGTCCGCACGATCCCAAAAGCAATATTTTGCTGAGATGGCCAATCGGTCGAGCCAGGAGATAACGCAATAATGGCTGAACGTTGTGAAGTAAAAAAGTTGTAAAACGAATCCAATTCCGCCAACTGCTTCGAATCAAACCAGCTCAATTTGTCTATGATGCACGAAGACATGGCTCTGCGGTTCGTTGGATGTCTACGGCAAAGGCGATGCGCGTCCAGTTTGATTATGAATTGCCTGACGCGACCGAACCGGGAGTTTGATACACGACTTGTTTGTGAGTAGTAAAGAGTCCAAAAAATTGGAGAGCAGAAAAAATGAGCGTTCAAAAACTACTCATGTGTTTGCGAAACGCGTTCGACTTGCAACGCTGCTCCAGTTTGGCAATAACGCGTTATCCCTTGCTCTCGTTGGTCGCTGTAATTGGTTCGTTCCCGACGCTCGGTATTGCCCAGCAAACTATTTCTAAGCAATCCGGCTTGGTGTCACCGTTAGTGCCGATGCCTCCGACCGAACAGTCGCTTGAATCAACGGAGTCCACACAACTCCTTCGAGTTATTGAGTCGATTGCAACCAAGCGATACAACTTGGCGGAAAGGTCTTCAACAGGCTGGATAAAACTTGGTGGTGCGGAAGTGCCGGTCGACGATCCGGTTGAATTTGAAGGCAAAAAAATTTATCTGACTTTATTTTTCGACGTTGTCTTGCTGGACCCCAAGACGAATGAAGCAATTTGGACGTTGGAGTGGGGCAAAACAAAGCCTATTTGGGAGACCATTTCCATTGTGCGTATTGAGCGAGCCGGAAAGGTCTCGATCGCAGTGGAGCTTCGTCCGCAGGGAGCCATCGATGATGCGAGTAAATTCGAGTATCACGATTTTTCCACTGGAGAATTGTTGGTTTCTGTATCGTCCGGAGATGCGGCAGTCGCAAGCGAAACGACTAAAGCCGTCATATCCATCGAACCGGTGATTTCACAAAATGAAGTGGTGCGCATCGCACAATTGAAAAATTCAATTCTCGAGCGATCCGCCAGTCGACTGCAGTCTTTGCTCGATTCGGCTAAACCATCTGAAGGCGGGCTTCCTGGACGAGTGATGGACGAACTGAAAATTGTTGAATCGAATTCTGTCACGGAGGTTAAGAACCCGTCGAACACGCAATTCGTGGCATCGGATGTTCGGTTCCATTTGGTCGGCGGCATCCCTCTACATGTGGAGTTTTTCGGCGCGAAAGTTGAGATTCAGAACAGTCCTGAAAATGGTTCCGCTTCGGTGACATGCGATCGACTGGAATTGCTTGATTCGCTCGGAGTCGTTCGTGCGACAGTCCGTTCGGCTGAGACGGACAATTCACTTGAAGTGACTTGTAGTGTCGAGGGGGACAGCATCGGACTGCATTGTAATTCGACCGTGGCTAGCGAAGCTCTGTCGGTTCGCCTGGCATCTCAAACCGGAGCGGGGGCGAATGAAAAAGTGCGACCGCATCAAGCTGTCCGATTTCGGATTGAAGTGGACGCTAATACGCTTGCTACGATTGGAATGGTATTGGAGCGACACTACGACACCCGTCGCTTGGCAGCAGAATTGAAAAGTCGCTTGGCGACGTCATTGACCCAATCGCAGGTTCCTCAATCGTTTGCGCCCCAAACTTCCGATAGTTTTCCTGGTGTCGTGCCTCCTTCAGGAAAATCTTCGGACGACGAAGGCTGGGGAATAGAAGTCAAAGGCTTAAAGACGAGACTGACATTGCAAACGAAGGATCCGATTGTGGGGCAACCGATTCTCATGAAATATGAAGTGAAAAACGTCTCGGCGTCAACGCGGACATTCGACCCTCAGCGTTCCGCAGCTTTTCGCGTCTTAGAAGTGCAGCGTTCGAATGGCGAAATGGATTTGTATGTGGGCGGCTCGTTTCAAACTAGCGGCAGAGAAGAAAAGATAGAGGCGGGGGAAACTCGCGTCCTATTTGAAAACGTCGATATTTCGAAACTCTATTTACTGTCCGAGCCAAAGGCATATCGAGTTCGATGTCGCGCGTCCGACATTCCCGAATCCAACACTGTTGAAATGCAACTTAGCGAAGGCCAAATCGATGCTTTGAAAAAAATATTGGTGGCAATCCGAAAAAGTTTTCCCGATGATAAACATTGGACTACGATGCTATCCGGTGAAACGATCATGGTGTCGCATGCTGGTAGCAATCTGAAGAAGGATGTGATAACAATTCAGCTTTGGTTTACACAAGAAGAACTGGATCGCGGTTTCGAACTTGGTACGGGAGCTACGAAGCAAACGATTCACCGGCTTGGAAAACATGAACTTGGATTTGCGAATGTTGCGAGCAGTGCGCAAGCAACGGTCGTCATGCCGGACTACCTTCAAAAAATTCGTGATGCACTGGAGATCGAATAGCGATTGCTGGCCATGTCGCAACCTCTTTTGACGCTTCCGTTTGCAGCATTGACGGGCAACGCAGGCGATTCGAATTTGGCGATCGCGCGCATTACATCGACTGTCCTAGGTTTTCGTGCGGTCGAATTATACAATTTAGTGATAAAAGTGGCCTGAACCGCGACTGCTCGCTTTGGTCCGGTGTGATTTGGCAATTAGACTAAATCAAGTCCCAGTTTTGAAAGTCTGCTGCCAACTTTGCAAGACAATCCCGCATGAATTCCAAACCAAGCTCAATATCGGTCCCCATGATTTGGGCAATGACCGACCAAGCCATCATGAGTGGCGCTCGGTTTCTGACCGCCGTCATGATCGGCAGGTTTGGGTCGGAAGAAGAGCTGGGACTCTACTCGCTTGGTTTTGGTGTTTTAGTATTGATCGTAGGCATTCACGAAGCCTTCGTGACAACGCCGTATACTGTTTTTCTTCCGCGAAAAGAACAAGAGCATCATGCCGCTTATCAGGGGTTTGCTCTGAGGACGACTCTGCAGTTGTCGGCAGTGCTCTCAAGCTTACTCTTATTCGTCGCGTTGCTTGCGAGATTAATTCCAACTGTACCGGGGTTGCTTGCTGTCGTTGTTGCGGTGGCGTGCGCGCTGCCCTTGGTTTTGCTTCGCGAGTTTGCTCGCCGACTTCAGTTTGCGCATTCTCGAACCGGCATGGCATGCATTTTGGATGGCTTGGTTGCTGCTGTACAGCTTGGAGGGTTGGCATTGTTGATGACGCAGCGACCTTTATCTGCAATCAGTGCCTTTGTTCTCACCGGTATCGCTTGTGCGGTGAGCACTGCGTTGTGGTGGTGGCTTGAGCGAGCCGAAATCAGCCATGATATGGAGAATCAGAAGCAGGATTACATCGAGCATGCAAAGTTTGGCAGATGGATTTTTGGCGAGAACATGGTGAGTGTTGTGCAGATGTATTTTGGGCATTGGTATCTGACATTGACCAACGATAGCGCGACTTCTACCGGAATTTTTGCGGCATGCATCAGCGTCGTCATGCTCATTAATCCGTTCTTGCTCGCTGTTACGTCCATCATGACTCCGCGCGTTGCAAAAATTTACTCGAGCGGATCACGCAAAGCGGTTGCCGCGGCTACTTGGAAGTATGTGGCTTTTGTGGTCGCGATTATGGGGATATTTTCGCTTGCCATGTGGATATTGGGCGGTTGGCTGGCCGTGCTTTTTTTCGGCAAGCTTGGTCAGGGCCGATCGTTTGAGGTGGGTTTGCTCGGCTTGATGATGATCGCTCAAGGAGCCAACTATACATTGTCCGTGGGGTTAAGAATTCTCGATCGACCGCAATGGAACTTGGCTACGGCGATTTTTGGGACAGCGTTGACTATCGTGGTCGCATTCTTTTTCACCGCGCACGACATCACGGGCGTTGTGGCAAGCTTGGTAATTGGTGTAGCGGCAATCACGGTGGTCCGCGTCATTTCCTTTATCAAGCTTACGTTTAGCCAGGAAATTGTTCGACACGGGCTAGGCGGCGCGGCGTTGCTCGACGGACACGAAAGCTGATGTCGGCGTAGAAAGGATCAAGGCGTTCTCTTTATCGAAGACTTTAATTTGGTCTTCTTCGACAAACCAAACCAGCGAATATCCTTCGAGGCTAAATTTGCGGCCACAATAAAAGCCATCGCGGATGAGAAGTGTTTCGCGAATCCCTTCGGACGAAACGATACCCCTGTCTGCCAGCATTTGCAGAAACTGATTTTGGACAGCAGTTGACGAAAACAGAGGCATGTGTGGGATCTCAAAGAATCGAACATTGCGATTACGGCAATTGTTAGTTTCGACGGACCGGAGCTATGGAATGGAATGCTTTCGTTTTCCTGTGCACAACCTCTCTATCTTCGCCAATTCATCTGATTGCCACAGTTCTCGTAATCCAATCAGTGTTGAAGTAACCGATTGAATGTAACGACTCCATCGCGAGATTTTTGCTAGCAAACGCTTTTCGAGTGAAGTCCAAATTCATCGGACAAAATCATCTTGTTGGCGGCCGAGTTTTCGTAGCTGTCAATTTTTGCGCGAGGGAGCTTAAACAGCTGGGAACTATGGGGTTTTTGGCTGTTTAGCTTGGCGCTGGTATTGGGACACGGTGCTGCTGAAGTTCTTTTTCGAATACCGAAATCCCCGATTTGTACCATTGC
>JANMGV010000150.1:0-66467 GCA_031374825.1 Pirellulaceae bacterium | reverse complement strand
AAAAGCCTTGACCGCAGGGGTCATTTCGGCTTCGATTTCGGGTGGTATGATGGTCTTTGGCATGACCACATTAAGCCAAAAAACCTGACCGCGTGTCTAGATCAATTGCCAAAACAAAAGTCCAGATCGTGAACGGTTACGCAGCGACCTCTGCCGCTTCCGGTCCGCAAATTGGGACGAGCAGCCAAGTCAAACCGATTGCTTCAAAGTGATAACAGGCGATTCGCAAACGAGACCCAAAGGCGAACGATCGGACTGATAGTGCTTCAGCAGTTCGCGAGTTCGAGAGGCACAAACCCAATCCTCAGTGAACTATGCTTGCAGTTAAGGCTGCGTTCGAGCATACTCATTCTCGAATCGAAGAAAGATGCGTTTGTTTCTCGATGGCAGAGCGGTGCAGGGCATTCTCGATAACGAAGACCGATAGAATAAGACTTGAGGAGCCTTGTCACTTCAACAAAGCATAGATCGGTTTCACCTTTAAATTCACGGGTGCATTCATGACCAGGAAAATGGTCGTTTCCTTGTTCGTTCCGATGGCTGCATTCATATGTTTGAACTTTGCACTATTCGTACAGGCTCAGCAAAAGGGCACGGCAACTTCGAACACTCCATCGGCCGACAAGACTGCCGATGGCAGGCTGGTGCCTGGAGACCACACGCGGACGTTGCGTGTCGGCGAACTGGAGCGACGGTATCGCATCTACATTCCGAAGAAATGCGACGCAAACAAAGCGACGGCAGTCGTTGTGGTCTATCACGGCGGTGGCGGGAATCCCCAAAGCATGATTCGACTTACCGGGATGAACGGCAAGGCGGACGAAGCGGGATTTATTGTTGTGTATCCGTTTGGTACCGGTAAGTTGGCCGACAACTTGCTAACATTCAACGGCGGCGAGTGCTGCGGTTACGCGATGCAAAACAAGATTGACGACGTCGGCTTTACCCGCGAGCTGTTGGATGATCTCGCCAAAGTGGTCAACGTGGATGCGGACCGAATCTTTGCTACGGGACTCTCGAACGGTGGTATCATGTCGCATTACGTCGCATCGGAACTGTCTGATCGCATCGCCGCCATTGCCCCTGTCGGCGGTCCACTGATGATGGCGTCTCCCCGAAACAATCGCCCGGTTTCCGTGATGCACTTCCATGGAACAAAGGATGAGTTCGCACCGTTCAACGGTGGCTTCGGAAAAGGATTCCTAGGACGGAATGGTATTACGAAATTCAGATCTGTCGATCACACCATCCAGAACTGGGTAAAGGCGAACGGATGCAAGTCCGAGCCGGAGGTGGTCGCTTTGCCGGACAAAGCCACCGATGGTATGAAGAGCACGCGTAAGACATGGAGCGGCGGCAGGGAAGGCAGCGAAGTGGTGCTCTTCGAAATCGATGGCGGCGGCCATACGTGGCCGGGACAGAAACCGATTGTGTCACTTCTCGGTGAATCGACCATGGACATTTCTGCGAACGATCTGATGTGGGACTTCTTCCAGAAGCATCCACGTCTTTCGGCCAAAGCGACCATGCCAACCGACAAGCCGTGAAACATGACCGCTCGATTACCTTTCCTCATTCGGCACACCTTGATGGCTACGACGCTTAGAAAAATACCAGCCTGCTAACGCATAGATTTACAAAATTGTCTATTTCCAACAGTGGAATTGTTGCCCCATGAATCGCCGACTTGTCTTGCCAGCGGTTTTTTTGGGGGGTATTCACTTGTTTGTGTCGGTGGTGGCACTGCCGCCAGCGCAGCAGGTCGAGTCGCCCCCCGTATGAGTTTGGATGACGCCAGAAGGCAATACTCCTATCGCATCGTTCTCTGGGGCGGAGATTGTAGGGCAATTCTTAAAGGATACCCAATTTGAACAAGTTGATAGACTGCTAAGCAATATTCGAAGCTCGGTTGTGCGAAGAGAATCTCAAGCAAAGCAGATGGCCCTATTAAGCTCATTGGATCGGATTCATCAAAGCCAGGGCCGTTAAAGTGACCAGAGTCTCGAAGCCCAAATCAGAACCTTGGAGTTGGCGTTTCGAAAGCAGAGCGGTTCAAGTCAGGCGTTCGATCTTTCTACTGAAAAAGAAGAGACACGCAAAAGCTATACGGCGACAGCAGCACTGGCAGACAGTGCATGCTTGCCAGAAGACTAGCCGAATCTGGAGTTCGATTTGTTCAAATGTATTGCGGCCAATGGGACCACCATTCTGAACTCAAGCAGTCCATCACGGATTCCGCCAAGGAAGTGGACCAGGCGATTGGTGCGTTGCTCAGCGATCTTGCCCGAAATGGTCTTTTAGAGGATACGCTAGTGGTGTGCTCAAGCGAGTTTGGCCGAACGCCCACCGCAGATACGAATGATGTCGCCGCTGGAAAGGATCAAGGTCGCGACCACAATCACCGTGGTTTTTCGCTGTGGCTAGCCGGAGGAGGCGTACGCGGGGGAATGGCATACGGTTCGACCGACGAACTGGGTTGGGCCGCAGTCGAGAATCCTGTCCATGTTCACGACTGGCACGCGACAATGCTGCATTTGCTAGGACTAGATCACAAGCGATTGACTTATCGCTATGCCGGGAGGGACTTCCGACTTACGGATGTTCACGGTAAAGTTGATCAGGACATCATCGCTTGAAAGATCTGCTTCGAAATGAGAAAACTCCGACTTTCGCTAAGATGAGGAAGACAACGTGCCGTTCATTCGCAAAACTGTCATCGTAGTTAGTGCCAGCCTTTTCTTAGTGAGTGTTGCGCCGCAATTCACCAGTGCAAGTGTGATCGTCAAGGACACTGAGGCGCTGGTTGTCGCGGTTCGAGATGGCGCTGAAGGAACTACGATCGAGATCGCCGCCGGCACCTATGCTCTCGATGGTCCGTTGGAATTGAAAGCTGGGATGACTCTCAAGGGCGCTGGCATCGACAAAACGATCATCGCCAACTCCCCGGGTTGGAGGTCGTCATCCAAGTCGCTGCCTGACCCTGAGATGACACTGGATGGATTAGATACAGACGCTTACTTGATCCGCATACGGCGCGATACCGCCGGTGTTACCATCTCCGACATGACTTTGACGGGCTCACAGGTGCATGGGGCCATTTTCGCTTGGTTCCACAAGAACTTGCACGTGCACCATGTTTGCATCAACGACACTTTGTGGAGCGGGATTCGAACCTTCGGGATGGAACAGGCGCGAATCCATGACTGTGAATTCATTGATGCTGGAGGACGATGGGATAAGGGCGAACTTGGTGTGCAGGGTGGAATCACTGGCGGAGGGATCTTCGCAGTGTGGATGGGGGATTGTGAAATCTTCAATAATCGATTCATACGCACACAACTCGGCCCGGCCGACGAGTTTTACGGAATCAAGGTGCGCCAGGGAACGCGGTGCCGCATTCACCATAACACCATTGAAGCCAACTTTTCAATGGAGTTTCCCTTTGAGAACGATGAGGACAACGAGATCGACCACAACGTGTGCTTCGGCACAATCTCGATTCCCAAGTACGCTGGTGGTGTTGTGCCAAAGAGCGGTCGCACTTTTCACATCCATCACAATTGGATGAAAGACAGTTATTCCATCGAATTCGTTCGAAATGGTGTGGAAGTCGACCACAATCTATTCGATTTCGACCCCGAGAAAGATCATGGCAACCTCATCTCGGCGTTTGGCGACGTTGCCGCAAAAGGGCCGGCAAGTTTCCACAACAATCTGGTGAACAATCCAGGTCGCGGAGTGATTTGGATCAATGAAGTGTACAACAATCTGGAGATCCGCAACAATCACATCATCGCGAGAACCACGGCGACTCCACGAGACGAAGGACTGTTCGGCTTCAATGGCCGGAGTGACTTCAAGACGATCTCAATCAAAGATAACATCATCGAATGCGTGGGTTTGGCGCGGCCACTGTTCCGCAGTCAAGAAAGCTACGTTACGACCGTCGAGAACAACAAGCTTCTAAATGTGTCAGATGCCCAGAAGTTGAAGAATGCGAAAGCCGCTCGACCCAACGGATTGGAGAAACCGCTGCAGTTCGAATGTGGAGTAAATGGAGAGTTCCGAGTGGATGGCTGGACAATAAGTCCGACGAAGAAGCCGCGTTGACCGTTTCCTGTCATTTCAAGTTCGATTGTGAGTTGTTTCTTATGAGATTTCCTTTGATTTGGATAGCGATCTTTCTTGCATGTGCCATTTTCGAAATCTCGCACGATGCAGCGAGGGCGCTAGGGCAAGAATCCAATTACCGATTTCCGTTCGATGCTTGTGTGCTTTGTGCTAAAGGCGATTTCGGGGCGGTGGGAGATGGAAAGGCGGATGACACCGAAGCATTGCAAATGGCCATTGATGCCAGTTGTGGCCTGAGCGACAAGCATCGTGGCAAGACCAATGCGTTGTGGATTCCGAATGGGGTCTATCGTGTCACCAAAACACTGGTCGTCAAATCTGCTTTGGGGCCGTGGCTATACGGTCAATCGCGAGACGGCGTCGTGATCAAATTGGACGATGGCGTGATGGGTGTTACCTGTGTTCTGCGAACTCATCCGAATGAGCAAGGACCGACTTCTGCGGACTGGTTCATGCGGAACTTAAGGCACTTTACAGTTGATGTTGGTAACAACCCAGAAGTCGATGGTATTCGATACTATGCAACCAATTCTGGAACGTTGGGTGACGTTCGCGTTATCGGGAATGGCAAGGTTGGCATCAACGCGGGTTTTCTCGACCAAAGTGGTCCAAATCTAATTCGCGATGTTGAAATCGATGGATTTGAGACAGGTATCCTTAGCCAGTGGATTTGGTCGGAGACGCTTTCGAACGTATCGATCAAGAATTGTCGCAAAGTCGGTGTGGAGGTGTCAGCCAATGTTTGCGCAATAGAGAATCTGCAAACAGAGAATACGCCGTTAGCCATAAAAAATTCGTTTCCCAACGACTGGTATCACTGGGGCGGAGTGGTTGCTCTGTTAGGCGGGAGGTTCTCCAGCGACGATCCTTCCGGACCAGCCATTGAAAACACCAGCATTCTGTATGCTCGCGATGTCCAAGCAGAAGGATTCAAGAGCGTATTATCGAGCAACACCGAGAACGGCTCTGTTGACGGTGATAGGATTGATGAATATCACTCGCATGGAACGAAGAAACTTTTTGACGACGCTCCCGATTCGGCGCTGCGCCTGCCCATCAAGCCAACCCCAATCGTTCCCTGGGACAACCAGACGAACAACTGGCTTTGCATAGACGACTTTGGCGTGAATGCAAGCGACAATGAGGACGATACGGATGCAATTGAACGAGCCGTTGAGTTTGCGGTCAAGCAAGGAAAGACCACGCTCTATTTTCGCGGTTGTGGAGGTCCCGAGCCAAATTGGATCTTGATGAGCAGGCGAGTCAAGATCCCTGCCCCAATACGTCGAGTCATTGGTCTGGGATGGGGCCGCGTGATGCGACAAAAAGACGAAGCTGGTTTCGAAATTGACGATTCATCATCGCAGATGGTGCATTTTCAGAATTTGGATTCGTTCGGCGGACCACCAGTCGTCATCTGCAACCGTTCTGCAAGAAATACTATGGTCGTTGAAAGCTGCGGAGCATTCATTGTGGGCGATGGGCAGGGGGATATGTTTGTTTCGGACTGTCCCGCTCTTCTAGAACTTCGTCAACCAGGACAACATTGCTGGGCACGGCATCTCAATGCCGAAGGCACGTCAGATGTCGGCTTGATTCAGAACTCAGGCGGCACGCTTTGGTGCCTGGGCGTGAAACATGAGGGACGTGGCGTTCGATTCGCCACCCGCCAAGGCGGTAAAACCGAAGCGTTTGGGATCTTCAACTATGGCGGTAGTCCAGAGGAAATGGATATGCGACCTTCATTCATCGTAGATGATTCCGCCTTCTCGATTGGCGGCTTACGCGAGATCGCTTTCGATTCCCAAACGGCATACAACAAAGTACGAGAAAAAGCTGAAGGTGACTCGCGCGTCTTGGATAAACAAAAAGAAGGCGGTTGGATCGGCTGGTCACTCTACCGCAGTAAAAAGTAGGTTTCACCACGCGTCTGCACCATGTCCGATCGCGTTTACGCTTACTTGTCGTCGCGAAGTTGTTTAGCAAACTTGCGCAGCAAATTGTGAGCCCACTGAAGTGACTGCAACCTGCCGCTCGGAATTAAACTCCCAGCGAAGTTGGTTTCGTCAAGTGATGAAGCCTCGTGGCAATTCGTTCTTCTTTGGTGTTGCGCGAAACGCTGGCATGGCGTTCTCGGAACAAGAGGTAGGTACCGATACGGGCGATACCATTTATAGACTAAGGCAGTCTTTGGAAAACTGCTAAACACCATTCACGAATCTGTGGGCTTCGCGGTTCATTTGGATGGTGCGTTCGATTTTCCTGCCGCGAAAGAAGACGGCGGGGGAGAAGCCGTTGCCGTTTAAGGGGACTTCGACGGAAACGCGGACCGTCTTCGAGCTGACCTTGATAGGCTTGGGAGATACGCTGACTTTGGCGCTACGTATCATCGCCGTCGATAAAATGGAATTGGTTCGATTTTCGACATCATCAACAGTGGCACCGGGAATGATGCCGATTCGGGCACCTTCGTAAATCGCATTGTCCACCGTTCCACGAATCATTGCGACCCGGCTGAACTCCAGTGCGGCAAAGAAAAAGAAGAAAGCCAGCCCCGCAGTCAAGGCAAACTCAACCGCAACAGCGCCGCGGCGGCTTTGCAATGAACGGTTGCAGTTTCTCGACAAGCTTTGCATGATTCGAATTCCTCTTATTTGTTCCGGCATGTCGCGACGCTTACTCGGTTATCACCGTGCTGAGCGTCAGAGCAAGCTCGCGAAAGACGTTGTCCAATTGCAGTCCATTGTCAGCTTTGAAGGATTGCCCTTTGCCGATGGCGGCGATGTTTTGCATTCGAGTGACGTCGGCATCGCTGCCGAAAGAAATCGTGTGAATCACAATATCATCAGCAGCGATGGAAACAGCGACGGGCTCGGGTAATGGGCCCGTGTTGTGCAATCCGTCGGTGAGCACAATCATGCTGCGTTCGACAATTTGGCCCGAACGTGCTCGCTTCATGATCTTGGCTCCGGAGCTCATGCCGCGAGAAATACTCGTGCTACCCGCGACCGGCATTCGGCTCATTGCCTTCGTGATCAAATCCATGTTGGAGGTCAATTGCACATCCTCGCTTGCATCGGAAGAATAGGAAGCTAATCCGACCCGGGTATCAAGTTTTGCTGCGCGAATAACGGAGACAAAGGTCAGCATGGCGCGTTGCAAGTCCGCGAATTTTTGACCTTG
Source organism: Pirellulaceae bacterium (assembly GCA_031374825.1). Lineage (GTDB taxonomy): Bacteria > Planctomycetota > Planctomycetia > Pirellulales > Pirellulaceae > JANMGV01. Next base: position 59,153 of record JANMGV010000150.1, on the reverse strand, counting down.
CATCGATCCCGATCGATCGACCACGACCACTAGGTCCCTTTCGACGAAGGTAGCTGTTGCACGTTCTGTAGGTTCAAAAAAACTGCGGCCTAGCAGGCGGCCGAAGAACAAACCAACGGAACCCGATCGCGAACTAACTGTGCGTCGCGCGTTGACCTGGATGCTATTGACTGGGGTTCTGTTTTCCCGAAACTCAAAACGGTCGTCGCTTTGTTGTTTAGAATTACCGAAACGGAAATCGGACGGTTCGAGTTCGAGGCCTTTGCCGGCAACGAAATTCTCACGAGCGATTTCTTGACCGCGTGCGATGGCTTGGTTGACGTCTTGGGTTCTAGCAAGCGATTCTGCGGCGGCTTTGGTGGCCGCATCCGTCGCTGTTCGCAACTCGCCGCGAACCAAATGCATGTAGGCAACGTCGACCGTAAAGGCGACCGCAACGAAGAACACGATGAGCATGATTACCAAGAGGACCAGCATCGCACCGCGTCGTTCTTGGGTGCGAGGATGCCTTGGTGAGGAACTTGGTCGTTGGGTCATAATTGGATATTCTTTCGCGGGCTCGACTGACCAAGCAGTCCTTTGCGAGGACTATTCCTTAACCATGACAGTGCGCACCGTAATGATGCGATCTGCAATGACACGGCCGATAAATGGACTGTTAGACGAAATAGGTGCGGATACTTCGATGGCAATTTTTTCGCCTCGAGGAGTCGATTCGATATTTTTGCTGAAGATGATTTTCGAATTGCGGATGAAACGCACATCCAAAACACTTTGGGCTTGAGATATCGCGTCGGCTTGGAGGCTGCGGGGCTCGATGGCGACTCGAATACCTTCGTAGGCAGCGGCACTCAGTCCCTGTCGTAGAAAGATCGAATGGGCGGCTTCGATCGAACCAAGGACGATCAGCATGAGGACCGGTATACAAACGGCAAATTCAATCACGGCGGCACCGCGTCGACGGCGCGCGTTCGTTGGCTTGGCCAGGAAGGATGATTTCTGTGAAAACATTGATCTCATGATGCCGGTTTTTCTGCTGTAGGCTCTGCCGACTCGGGGCTTAGTTTAAGTGCGACGTTCATGTCGTCGGCCAGAGATTGCCAAAAGTCGTTTTCGCGAAACTTGAGCGGTTTGACTTTGCCACCCGCAGCCGCTTCGGCCAGGGCGCGTCGCACTCGCAGAATCGGTCCGACGAATCGATTGCTCAACTTAGCTGCATCGAGCAGGAACACGGGGAGCATTGCGAGCGAGACAATCAGCACGGGAAGATAAAGCCGAACGAAGTAGGCAAGGTGGCTGCCCAGTTGGTCGTCAGCACCGGTTAACAGAAACGTCCATCCGTACAGCGCGAGTGCATTGACGATAAGGAAGAGTACCCATTGAGTCGCCATGCGACGCAGGATGCTGGTCTGTACTTCGAAGTCGACGAGATTACGTTTTCGGCGGAGAATGGACATTTGTAAATACCCACAAATACTCTGGCCGAGAATTGTCGGCCCCTAGTGAATTCCAGTTCGTACCGAAAAAAATAGGTTTCGAATTTGGCCGATTCACTGCAATTCCGGATCGAAGCTCGGTGCAGCGCGTGGGTTTGGTCTAGGTGTAATGCTTGGAACGATTATCGCGACGAGGGCGAGGTGGTTTTCTGAGGCGGGTAACGGAGGGTGGCGGAAGTAAGGGGTTTTTTTGGAATTGGAAATGGTGGTGGGGTGGGCGGGGGCGGAGGAGGAGTTGGTTGGTTTTGGACGATGTGTTTGGGGTGGATGTGATGCCGCTTCGGTGGTCCCGCTCGGCAAGCGGGACATACTTAGGGCAAGCGTGATGTGCTTGTTTTATTTTTTCAAAAGCGTCATTGCGTCTTTGGCGGCGCGTGTTGGGGGTAGGGCAGTGGTGGAGATTCCCGAGATGACTTTGGTGTGATTGTGATCCACGTGACCCGGCTTATTCCATTCTGACGCGTCCAGCGCAGTCGCGTAAATGGACATCGTATGATGACCGCTTCCTGGCCGTTCGCCGATGATGTGCAGCAGTATGCGGCGGCCAGTCAGACCTCCAAAAAGCGTTTCCCCGATGCGATAACCCGCTCGAACGCGACCTGAATTGACAACCAGCAGTTCCTTGGCGACACGCGATCCAGCAAGTTGGAGATTGCTGTAAAGTTCGGTAATCAGTGGCAACAGATTGCCAGGATCCATCAACGCCAGAGCATTCAGACCTTCGGACACGACGATCTGAACATCGAACTGGCCGCGGTGTTCGGCTCGCAGCGACTCGATTTTCGACTGCGAATCGGCTCGCAGGCGTTCTCCTGAGGAAGGATGCAGAATGTAATCGCTGCGGTCGAGCGATTCGGTTTGCAGACGAATCGCGTTGGGCAATGAGTTGACAAAATCATCCTCCCATTGACGCCAAATACACTGTTTGGAATCGGTGTAAATCTGATTGATCTCGCTGCGCAGTTTTTCGGGAAGCTGCGACGGGCGGTTTCCAAAGCCTTCGGATACGAACACGCCACGAGACCGTACTGCCTCCAGTTGTTCGCGTGCCTCGGAAGTTATCACTTGATCGGTTCGTTGGTCTCCTTTGCGACGGCAGTACTGCAGATAGACCCAAGTAGGATTTCCAAAATGGTTGGTCGGATTCCCGGTGGAGTCGATGACTTTTAGCTCTTTGAAAAAATCCCACATGCGATCGTTGACGCGAAATCCGAATTCTTCGCGAAGCCGCACGTGGTCGTGATAGCCAGTCGTCAGGTAACCAAGCATTGGATCGATCTTGGTCGGCAGCGACATCAAATACGCAGGGCAAGCCGGCGCGATCTCATGCAAGCACCAGTCCAGGTCATCGAGCGAGACATCCATATGCAGCGTCGAGCAAACATCCAATCCCAGCGTCAATCCATGCAGTTTTCCCATGACGATATCTTCAAGGCAACAACGAACGAGTTGCTCGCGAGTGCGGAAGACTTCGGGCCCGATGAATCCGGCAACGTCATTCAGATGGACCCAAGCATCTGGGGATTGTCGTGCAGCGGCGACTTGATGCGTGAGCGCACGGGCGAAGCCGTATTTGCGGCTTTCGTGTAACACCATGTCGAAGCCGTGACCGTGACCGTTTGTGAAGTCGGCACCTTGGCCGGTTTCAAAATAGAGCCCAAATCGGTCTGAACGACTCTGAGCGTAACCTTCCATTTTTTCATTTGTCAAATCGAAAGTCGCGTTGGCCGTGTCGCTGCCCGCGATACTTTGAAACCACAACTCGGTCGTACCGGGCCAACGGCGTTCGACTTGGGATTGAACGTCGATATGCGCGAGCACGCAATGCGGCATGGCGTCGTCGATACCGAACGTAACCAAGATATCTTGGAGGGCTCGCTCGACGGCGACAACCGATTCGGGATCGCTTGATACGGGATTGGTCCCGAGCAATACATCGCCGACAGCGTACGCAAATGCATCGAAAACTTGCCAGCGAATATCATCGACGTTGTCGGTAGGTGAGTTGGGTTGGACCCGCGCGCCTAAATAACCTTTGGCTCCAATATTGCTGACCGGTAACGGATTAAAGATCTTGGACCCGATAGCGATCAACTCTTGGTTGGTCATTAATTTCACCAAGCATCCGATCACGTCGCTTGAGAGTCCAGCCTTCATCGAATGAATGTCATGTTCGGATGATAAAAGCAGGAATTGCTTAAGTTGACCAAGCGTCTTGGACTTCCAAATCTCGGATTGGTTTCTATCGCGGTACTTTTCGATCAAGGCGAACAAACCATCCACGAGCGGCGGATGATTATCGATCGAAGCGAGGCGCGTGTTTGCCAGCAAAGTCCGTGCATGACGACGAGTGGTGTCGTTTGCGGCAGCGACTCCGACGATGGCATCGCCTTCTTTGAACTCGTTCGATGCACCTAACAGTTGCAAGTAGAGCTGTTGGTCAAAGCTACCCCGTCGACGCTGGATGTAGCCAAAAATATCTTCGCCAGGCAAAACCGAGTCCACGCTTACGGGCTCAGTCGGAGCAACGGTGGAGCCGTGAAGCCGACTCAGTAGATTTGAACTGCAAACGGCTGTGGCAGTTAGGGATCCCAAAAAACATCGCCGATACAACATGGCACTCACCTAGTGTCGATCTGTATTCGCTAAAACATAACGCAAACAGATTTATGGGAAACGGCACAATAACGAGGGGGGAAAGAAGGGGATTCAGACGGAGTTATGTGGCAAATACCACATTGTCGTCAGTTCATTGTACAATATTCAACATCCAATACAAAAACGCAACCCTTTGCGATTGATTGGCTCCTGCCTGTCCTTTCCCATTCCTTACGCATCCGAGGTGCTCATTATGTCTGCTCGCCTATGCTCCGATTGTAATCGCGTTCCGCGTCGACATTTCCTTCATGCATCTGCTACCCTTGCGGCGGTTCCGATTTTGGCCCCGATGGTGCACGGCGCGCCAGGTCGCTCGAGTCAAGCGGAGTCCGTTGTCGCCGAGTTGTACGAGAGCTTGACAGAAAATCAGCGAAAAGAAGTTTGCATGTCGTTTGGTGATCCACTGCGTCAACGAGTAAACGCGAATTGGCACGTTACGAAGCCGCTTATTGGAAGTGATTTCTATACCAAGTCGCAACAGGGTATGATCGAGAAGATCGTTCAATCGCTGACGAGCGACGAAGGTTATCGTCGTCTTAAGCAACAAATGGACGAAGACGACGGTGGGCTGGATGCCTATAGCATTGCGATCTTTGGCCAGCCCCAACGAGGTGAATTCGAATGGGTATTGACCGGACGCCATCTAACGCTTCGAGCCGATGGCGACACGGTACCCAAGACAGCGTTTGGCGGTGGGATCGTTTACGGGCACGGCGAAGAGTCGAGTCCCGAAGCGAATTTGTTCTACTTCCAAACGAAAGCCGTTAACGAAGTCTTCAAGTCACTCGACAAAGACCAACGCTCTCGCGCACTCATCACGTCGACTCCGCCGTCTGAAACCGACATCGAAATTCGCGGCAGTTCAGGAAACTTTGCAGGCATTGCTGCTTCAGAGTTTAGCCGTGATCAAATGGAGCTATTCCGAACAAGTTTAGCTACGTTGTTGGGGCCTTATCGTGACGAAGACTCCGACGAGGCCATGCGCATCTTGGAAAGCGGCGGTGGGCTAGGTGAGCTACGACTCGCCTTCTACCAACAAGAGGACCTTGGAAACGATAGCGTGTGGGATATTTGGCGAATCGAAGGGCCCAATAGTGTGATTCACTTCAGGGGCGCACCGCACGTGCACGCGTACATTCATATCGTTCAAGCCACCTAAGACCAATTCGCGCGAAACCATCCGATTTGATTCGATCTTCACTAGCTTGCTGGCCATTTAAACACGTCGCGACGTACACATGAAGGAAAAGTACGCGATTGAGTTTGCATGGGTTTTGCACGGCGCTGGTGAGTCTATTTTTTCGTTCCCTTGAACGACCGTAAAAGGCAAACTCTTATGATTCGATCGCTGCTGTGCATTTTTTTGATTGCTCCTATTGTTAGCTGGACAAGTGCGCGTGGCAGGGCTCAGGAAATTGAAGGCGTCGATTTCTCAAAAGAGTTGCCGCGAATTGAAGCACTGCCTCCGGAAGTCGCCAAGCAGTCGTTCGAATTGGCCAATGGTTTTGAAATTGAGTTAGTTGCCAGCGAGCCGCTGGTGACCGATCCGATCGCTTTTTCTTTCGATGCACGTGGGCGATTGTTTGTCGTCGAAATGAGGGACTACAGCGAGCAAGCTGACGAGTCCCTGGGCCGAATCGCTTTGTTAACGGACACCGATGGCGACGGCGTTATGGACCAGCGAAGCACGTTTGCCGATGGATTGTCATGGCCAACGGCCATTCACGCTTGGGGGGACGGAGTGATCGTGATCGCACCACCCAAAATGATTTACTTGCGAGACCGAAACGATGATGGACGAAGCGACGAAAGCGAGCTTTGGTACGAAGGATTCCATCGAAACAATGTCCAAGGCATGGCCAATAGCTTTCGTTGGTCGGTCGATGGGTATATCGAAGGTAGCAGTGGTACCAACGGCGGAGATTTAACGTTGGCGGACGGCGCGAAGCTGAATTTGCGTGGACGAGATTTTCGGCTTGATCCTCGAACTCGCAATTTGCAGGCTACCAGCGGCGGCGGCCAGCACGGCATGGCATTTAATCGTTGGGGAGACAAATTCGTCACCAGCAATTCGGATCACTTGCAACAGATCGTGGATTTAGATCAGTGGTCGTCTCGGTTCGCGACCAGTGTCGCGATGCCTCCGATTCGACGAAGCATCGCCGAGGACGGACCACAAGCTGAAGTTTTCCGTGCGAGCCCTGTAGAGCCGTGGCGAATCGTTCGGACGCGGTTGCGAGTCAGTGGAAAAGTAACGGGACCCATCGAGGGCGGTGGTCGCGCCGCTGGTTATTTTACGGGAGCCACCGGGACGTGGATCATGCCCTCCGGCACCGCTCTTGGCGAAGAAACAAACGATATGGCCTTCGTTTGCGATGTGGGAAGCAACTTAGTGCATCGCAAACGGTTGATCGAACAAGGACTTTTCTACACCGCGCGCAGAATTGATGAGAAAACAGAGTTTTTACGGTCAAGCGATATTTGGTTCCGACCCGTACAGCTTGGCGATGGACCGGATGGTTCTCTCTACATTGCCGACATGTATCGCGAAGTCATCGAGCATCCATTGAGCTTGCCGCCGATGATCAAGAAACATCTGGACCTAACCAGTGGTCGCAATCGGGGACGCATTTGGCGTGTTCGCCCGTCAAATGCTCCAAGCAGAGAAATCGTCAATCTCCAGGTTCTGAAAAATGCTGAATTAGTACAACGGTTGGCGAGTCCCGTGCTTTGGCAACGATTGATGGCGCACCAATTGTTAATTGAACGGCAAGCAGCGGATGTACAAACGCAACTCGACCAGGTTGTGCTGCACAGCCCGGACGCACAAGCTCGGTTGCTTGCGTTGACGGCACTCGATCGGCTCGGAAACCTTAGCGTCCAGCTAGTAAATGAATCTCTGGGGGACTCGCATCCGCGCGTCGTGGCAAAAAGTATTGCATTGGCCGAACAGCATGGATGGTTGGATCAATGCGTTCGCTCGCTTGATAGTTTGAACACGTTTGGCGATGCACATTTACAACTTGAAATAGCAAAGGCTTTGAGTCAGGTACCCGTAGAAATTCGACCGAACTTAATTACCAAATTAGCAGCAAATGTTTCGGAGCCCATTGTGATCGCCGTTATGGCGACCTCGATGCGTGATGAAGGTTGGGGCCTTGTCGATAGTCTTTCGCAAGATCTGACGCCGAAAAATCAAAAGTCATTCCACGCTTGGGCCAGCCTGTTGCTGCCCATGTGGGCCGAGCAACTCAAGCAAGCCGACTTGCGATCGGCGACGCAAAACAACTTGCGCCGATTGATTGGGGAACCGCTCGACACGCAGGGCGTGCAAGATGCATGTTGGCTTGATGTCATGGCGCAGACGCCTGCGAGTACATCGCGGGAAGTATTGGCTGCATTGAAACCTGAGCAACAAATCCGATTCATGAGTTCCATTCGCGGGGCATTGGATCAGCCCGAGGGAGGTTCGAGCTCCAGAAATTATCGATTGCGCGCGTTCGCCTGGGCTCGACTATTGCCGTTTGAAGAGCTGGAAGCCAGGTTGCCCGAAGTAATAGAGCCTCGCGTGGAAAACAATGTGCAAGCTGTATTTTGTCAGTCGTTGATATCTGCTGATTCGGCCAAGGCGACTAAGCTTTTGATTGGCACCATCTCTGCCATGACCCCACAGTTGCGTGACAAAGTGCTTGCAGCCATGATTTCCTATCGAGATTCGGCTCCAACAGTTGCCCAGGCTGTAATGGAAAAAACCATTCCGAGGTCTCACTTGTCCTCGAGCCTGCAGCAAGCGTTAATCGCATCGGTACCTAGCCATCTGGCCGAGCCGTTGAAAAAATTCCTTGCCAATGCTGAACAGATCAATCCAGCCATCATGGAACAGTATGTTGCTGCGGTCCAGGACATCCCGCAGGACGCGAGTTCGAGAGCACGAGGCCAAGAAGTCTTCCGGCGCGAGTGCGTGGCATGTCATCGCATACGTGGAATCGGTTCCGATGTCGGGCCGCCCCTCATGCAGCTTGTCACAAAGTCTGCTGAGCAATTGGTGACAACGATTTTAGATCCGAATCGCGAAGTCGACTCCAAGTACATGGCTTACGTCGCGTTGGTTGACGGTGGCCGAGTCATCGCTGGCGTGATTCAGGAAGAGTCAGAATCTCAAATTGTCTTTGCAGTCTCAGGAGGCGAACGTATTGTCGTTCTGCGATCGAATTTGGAGCAGCTTCAAACGCAGGGCAAATCGCTGATGCCGACGGAATTGAATTTGAAAGTTACGAAAGAGGAAATGCGGGACTTGATTTCGTTTCTACAATTTCAGGATGCAGCTGATCCTGTGAAGTGATTAGGACGGCAGGCATTTATGAGTGCCACTTGTGTAGCTTCTATTCAACGGCGTCTTGATTCGCTTCCTCCGTCGGATCGAACTGGGGATCGTGACCATCGTGATTAAATTCCAAGTTGGCTTCGAAAACGAGTTTCGCCAAAGCGACTAAATTTCCCGTTTCGGTCTTTTGAAAAATGTCGTGTCGGCGCGATTCGATCGTGCGTTGGCTGACTTCCAGTTTTTTGGCAATCGCTTTGTTGGGAAGTCCCATTAAGACGCTTTTTAGAACGGCTTTTTCTTTATCGTTTAAGCGAGCGATGCGCCCGCGTTTTTGGCAAACTTGATCAAATTGTTTTTGTCGCTCACGGTTTTGCGTGAGGACGCGATCGAGTTGAGATTGGATGTCTTGGTCAGCATCGGTAGTAGAGACTACGCCTGCCGCGCCTAACTGCATGAGTTCGATGACTTGCATGGCAGTCGCGTCTTCCAAAACAAATACGATGGACAGAGGCAGTTCTTCGTTGCGGCAATTCGACAGGAAGTGAAGCGGACCTTCGGATTGCAACGGGACAACAACACACGAAGCGTCAAAACGGCGCGCAGCAGAAAGGACAGAATCCCAAGTAGGGACGTAAACTATCTCCGCGCCCATCGAGCTGGCAACGGTGTCAAACTTGGACTCCCAAAGGGAGGAAGTCTGATGAAGCAGGATACTGCTCTTCGGATAACGAGGGGGGGTGCTCTCGTGGATGGAGTTTAAATCTTTGAGTTCCATTTGGGTGACATGTGTAATCATTGAAATCAAGACTTAGGCACTTGGAAAAAATCACCGATCAGCATTTAGTGTGCCAATAATTCGTTCGGCTTGAAACGACACTAAAATGTAATGTAACACTAAATTTCGGTAATTGGGGCTGGGTTGCAACATGGAAAAGGAAAAAGTTTAGGCGAAAAACGCAAAGAGCATAAGAATTTCAAGAGAAATTTGCGTTTCAAAACGTTTCCAGTTGGGATCGCGTGGATTGATAACGTCTGACGCTCATCGACTACGGATTGGATTCGTCTCAGATTAGACCGCTGGCGAGTCTAGAGTGGTTGGCATTCAAGGTCATTTCGACTGAGGAGCCGATTGGTTAGTTGCAGGCATTCTTCGCTTGGAAGGCAGATCGAATTCGCGATTTGAGAAAGGCTGAGCCGTTCGCCATCCGAAAGAAATAGCGGATTTTGAATTTCGCTGGCTTCGACGACTGAAACGAATTCGGAAGTTAGTTGCCGCCAATGAATATGCACATTGAATTTAGCTAGGTTGGGTGGAACTGCCAGGATGTCTCGGCGTGCTCCACCCAAACGGAGAAGTCGCGGTTGGGCTTCACGTATCTGTTGAAGCAACGAAGGGTGATCATTTCTTTCGACGGTTGATTCCGTGTACCATCCTTTTTCCAAGGCGACTTTACGAACTTGCTCGATGCAGAACGTCGTACATTGTTCAAGAGACATCCGTCGCACGGTTCCAATTTTTGGGCTCAGACCCGACATTAAAGATGAACTATCGAGAGCCTTGAAAGAGTCCGAATTCCAATTCCACAACGAGTAGAGGTGCATCCTAAGACGGTCAGCGACGAATTCATCAAGTTGTGGTCGAACCAGGTTTTTAAGAGTCTGAGTTAGGATGGCAAGTTCGCAATCAAAGTGGTTTGTATTCCCGTTTTCATCATGAGGATCAGTCTTGTCGATTTCCCGTTGAAGTCCCCGGAGCACGGAGTCGGAGTCCATCGACCAGAGAGTGCGCATTTGCATGACATAATTGGCTAGTCGATCCAACAAGGAAGCACCCAGTTCATGGATCTTGGCAAAGAATCGCGCATCCGCAATCTTGTGAGATTGCGGATCGGTGGATTCGAGTTCTAGCGTCAAGATTTTTTGTCCGAATCTGTCGGCGATCTTCTGCAGTTCCTTCGACTCGATCACAAAGTTTTTATTGAGTTGGGTCAGTGCATACGTTAACTGGCCCCATTTCTCGCATTTCACTCCGCATTCCTTTTCGATCCAACGACGAAGCGAGGCAATCGTCGTTGCGAAGATTTCCCGAACATGATGGGAAGCCATTTCGATACTCATCCCCGATGGTCCGGCGACATCTACTAACAAAGGCTTGATCGTGCTAGCTTCGACATTATCGTAGGCTTGGTCGTCAGGTGTTGCTGAAGAATTGCAAGGTCGGGCAGGTGAGCGGGAGTAAGCGTGTATCAGATTCTCAGTCCATGCTTCGGCAGTCCATCCTTCGTCGACAAATAGTTGCCGGATCGATTGAGCGATTTGTTCTATTTTTTCAGGAGAATCGACATCTTCCCAGTTTTTAGGATTCTGGTCGAGTTGGATTTGTTCCGACCAATCGCACAACAACTCGTGAGCCACTTGCTTGGCAACTTCTTGTGGCGGCTTGCGCAGGTTCAGCCGCAATTCCGCTGTTGAACAAGTCCTGAGCCAAGGCGTCCATTCATGGTCCACTTCGTTTTGAGCAAGTTGTACTGTGGCCAAACGTTCTCGATCGAGCTGTTTTCCTAGGCCGCTGCAGCCATCGAGCATCAAGAACTCGGCAGCTTTTCGAATGCCGACATTCCAATCGTCGTTATTCCCGAGATTTCCACCATCCACAAGATAGACATAATCCATTGGCGGCCGCGCGGCGGCTTGGAAAGGAGGTAGGCACGGCACACCCGGATGCAGGCCACCATTTCCCATGTAATGTGCAATTTCGGTAAGGCACGCCCGAGCGCTGGCAGATTCCACGCTGCTATCGCTAGACTCGCGTTCTTGCGCAATAGTTAGTACCAATTGGATCGTCGATCGAAGCGAGTGCTTGGACAGGGCTTCGTGAAGCAGGAATGCAATTTCATTGACTATCGTTCCACCCGTTCCGCCGTGACTGGATGCGACTAAGTAAATACGGCAGAAGTCCCCTAACTGCTGTCGCGTGAAACGTTCTTTGAATTCTCCGATTCGTTCATCGATAATTTCCATGCAGTCTCTAGCGTGATCTAGGAAAGCCAGCATGCCGATGGGGCGAATGCCTTCCGTCTTTTCCGAACGAGGGACGTTGAATAGCCATCGTCGACTTAACGGTGCAAATCGATTATCCGTTACTTTCCGATAATCTTCTGCGGTGCGGATCGGCAGCGAAATGCATGAGGAGCGAGGCAAGCGACCCTGCGTGGCGTCGTCGGTCATTTCTGCCGTGGTATCGATGTCTGTGTCGAAAAAAAGCCAATCGAACTGGAATTGCTCGTCTAGTTTTAAACCAAGTCCATTTAGTTTGTTCCTAAGTGACGAGAGCACCGCGCCACCTGTCTTTCCTAAACCAATAAACAAGACGGGCGAAGGACAGTCATCCCATTTGGATTCTCCATCCAAGGGCGATAAAAACTCGACTTCGTTGTCAGAAATACAAATTGTCTTGGGTGCTGCAGGCGGTTCATGGCTAGCGAGGCGCGCGCTGGAATCCTCCGAATGCGATGCATTTTCTGTGGAGTAGGGTCGCGAGTAACGTGCTCGATTCTCGGTTGCAGTTGTCGTGCCAGCGGGTTCAACAGCCATTCCGGCGCGAATTAGACTATCGATAAATTCTAAACAACTTGAGTAGCGTTGCGATGGTTTTTTAGAAAGTGCTTTTTGTACAACGGGCCGATCAAACGGCAATAAGGCTTCTAGATTGGGAGCTTTGTGCAGATGCTCCGAAGCAATCTGCGCGGCGGTTTTGCCGGTGAACGGCAACTGGCCAGTCAGCAATTCGTGGTAAACGAGCGCAAGCGAGTATTGGTCACTGTATCGCCCAGGTCGTCCATCGAAAAGCTCGGGCGACGCGTAGGTCGGAGTCAGGCCAGAGACCATCGACAACGAATGATTGTGAATATCTTTAACCAAACCAAAGTCCGCAACTTTGACTCGGTCCGCCAGCAAGAGCAAGTTCCCTGGTTTAATGTCGAGGTGTTGGAGATCGTGACGCTGGCACAAAAAATCCAACGCCTCTGCGGCGTCTCGTAGATAATGTAGTAGCCGATCACGCGGAATTCCACATTCGTTCTTGGACTTGAATTCGTGGAATCGGTCTAGCAAACTGGCGTCGGCTAATTCGGTAATGACGATTAGTTGCCCGTCGACGACTTCGATGCGTTCCAATGACAAAAGGAAAGGATGACTAACAGTGAGAATGCGGCGCAGAGACCGTAATTCGTTCATGGCGTGCATTTCCGTCATCGTACCGTAGACGAGTTTGACGGCTTTGCGAAGTCCCCCAGGCGCGTCTGCCAGCCAGACTTCGCCGTATCCACCGCTCCCGATTTTTCGTTGTAGCACGTATCCCGGAACGATCTCGAAACCGGCGGTCGCATTAACTGAAGAAATGGACATGATTTACCTTGACCGATTCGTCACTCTGAAAATGCCAAGGGACTTATGGGTAACGAAAGTTCGCCTACGATATTCGGCATAATCATGCCCTCATTTTCGTTTGAAATTGCAACCTTGCATGTTCTTTCCGCTTCATCGTTTATTCCCAGATGACCAGCGGGTTGCTTGCCGACGGAGGCTGCCGTGGATGGATTCACCCCGTCTGCGACTAGTCCGGTAAATGGATTGGAGCCAAAATAATTCCGACAGGCTTGATCGAGCAAATCCAAGCGTAGTTCGGGGCGTTCACCTCGATACATGCAGACACAGCGAACTTGATAAAGTAAATCCCGTGCATGACATCGTCGCATCGGACGGCGAGTCTCAAGGTAGTACTTGTCCACAAATTGTTCGGCAATGTCTGGCCGCCAAGCGATGCCGAATGATGCGCAGGCGCCTTGCAGCAGTACCATGAATTCAGAACGGCTTGGGTCACCAATTTCGATTTTGAAAGGAACGCGTCGCATGAATGCTTCATCAACTAGCGATTCAGGTTGCAAGTTCGTCGAGAACAAAATACTTTGCTCAAAGGGAACTTGAATCTTTTTGCCGTTGGGAAGACTCAGGTAATCGATTCGATTCTCAAGCGGAATAATCCAGCGGTTAAGCAACTCGGCGGGAGCAACACGCTGTCGCCCGAAGTCGTCGATCAGCAAGCATCCGCAATTACTTTTGACTTGCAGCGGCGCTTCGCAAACGTTGCTGCGAGGGTCATGGCGAATCTCGAGGCTCTCCATCGTCAGTTCTCCACCGACGACAACAGTAGGACGGCGAATACGAATCCATCGGCGGTCGACGGCATGCATTTCCGCAGAAGAGTTCTCTCCAGACTCAGCAGGAATATGGTAAGCCGTGTCAAAAATCTTGATGATGCAACCATCGTCTACAATCGCATGCGGAACCCAAATTTCGTTTCCGCGACACGCAGTCAAGCATTTGGCTAGAGTCGTTTTCCCGTTGCCCGGTGGTCCATATAGGAAAATACCTGCATTGCTATTGATGGCCGGTCCAAGAAAATCCAACCAAGTTGGATCGTACGTAATTTGCTGTAAAGCAGCCATGAGTTGTTTTCGGTCGACTGGATCGAAGTTGCTCGATTGAGCTTCGACACTCAAAACGTACTCCGCCAGTGTGACGGGGACGGGACCCACGTAGGAAACGGATTGCTGCAAATTCATTGCGCGCTTTTGGCCCGCTTCCGTCAGGCTGTAGTAATAGTCGCCGAATGGCGCTGGTCGAGCGTGCGCGACAACTTGCCGAACTCGCAATTGGGCAAGCAATTGGTCTGTTAGCCCAAACGGTAATCCCATCCGTTCGGAAATTTTTCTGCCGCTCAGCGTGCCAACGCCAAGAAGAATCTGCGTGCAAATAGTTTCAAGAAGCGATTCGGCAATCCCGATTTCCTCGAGCGATCTGGGCTCCGGCGGGCAATAGGCATCCTCGCTGAGCGCCGCATGACGTAGTCGCCCAAGGCTTTTTAACGATTCCGAGTTTGCTGTGTTTTGACCCATTAATGGATCTCTTTATAAATTTGTGAAGAACAGAGAGGTTTTCGAGCTGACGGCAGGACGAAATGCATCGCTCAAACCTTGGATACGGTAGAGAGTTTGGATGAAATCAACTGACTTGATGGCCGCAAAAATCGTATGTAGGCACGATAATATCGCTACCTTCCATCCGATCACTACATCCCCATCCTTGTCGTCTTGAAACTTCAGAGGTGGAAGAACGCGAAACTGACAAAAATTATCGATCTAGCTCGCCTTGGGTGTTTCCGTAACCTAATTTCGAAAGATGGTCGTAGTGGACTATGTCTTTTCGAACGTCGATGTACTTTGCATAAATTGGTCGGCCAGAATCCATGTCGGGCTTTATGAACGCAGACTTAAAAACCCCAGACTCGAGTGAAAACCCGCCGGACGTTCACGTACGAACGAAATCTGGCTGGTTCTTAGCCGCCATTGGCAATACGCAAGTAGCCAATAGTGAAATGATTGCGATCGATGCGATTCCATTCTCCATCGGCCGTAAACCGGGATGCGCTTTGCAATTGGGTGCCAGAACAGTTTCCGGGCATCATGCAGACCTTATGCTTCAAAATGGAAGTCTGGTTCTTGTCGATCGTGGCAGCACGAACGGAACGTTTGTCAACGGGCAACGCGTCACGCTTCCTACAGTCCTTAGCGAAGACACACTGATCCAATTTGCCGATGTCGCTTTTCGCGTGCGTCGCAATCAATCCACCGATGCTTCGCAAACCATTGCAGAAAATGTCTGCGACCGAGCGTTGGCATTAGTCCAGTTCGACCGGCTCCTTCAAGATCGTTTGGTTACGCCGTTCTTTCAGCCGATCATCGATTTGAAAACGATGGAATGCAAAGGCTACGAAATTCTTGCTCGAAGTCGACTATTCGGACTTGAAAACCCCGACGCCATGTTCGACGCGGCTTCCAAACTCAGCCTCGAAGTCGAGTTGAGTCATATGCTGCGTTGGGAAGGCGTCCTCAAGGGTCTGACACTTCCCGGTCGGCCGTGTCTGTTTGTGAATACGCATCCTTTAGAGTTGAATTCCGGAACGCTGGTCGAATCGATGGTTCAAATTCGTCAGCTCAGCCCCGAAATACCTCTCGTCTTAGAAATACACGAATCCGCCGTAACAAGCCCACATGCTGTCGGTGAATTGACAAAACAGATTCGAGACTTGAACATTCGAATCGCATACGATGACTTCGGAGCGGGGCAAGGTAGGCTGGCTGAACTCGGCGAATCGCCTCCTGATATACTCAAATTTGACATGTCGCTTCTTCACAACATCGACACGGCAACATCAGAACGGCAAAGAGTCCTTCAGTCGTTGGTTGCCATGGTTTTGGAACTTGGCGTCGAACCTTTGGCCGAGGGCATCGAAACCCCCGCCGAAGCCAAAGTCTGCCGCGAAATGGGATTCGTGACAGCTCAAGGATTCTTGTTTGGACGTCCCGCACCGATGCGATGATCGGCCCGCAGCTGGTGGGCACGCGATCAAGGGGATTCAAGCGTAATTGCCATAACGATCGGCGCAGTCGAATCGGGGCCTTTGACCAGCTCAATTTCTTTGAGAGCCTCTCGACGCTTGGGCTCGACTTTCAAGTATCGAATTTGCTGGCCTTGCAAGTTGTAAGCAAATTGAGAACCAGGCACATCCACGCGTCGAATGTAGTCGGCAAACTGCTCGCCGTTTCGTAAAGGATGATCTTCGGTCTCGCCGTCCGCATAGTGAAGCCGCACGATCATCGAAACAGACTTTTCGTTGCTGTACGGAAATCCCCAGCCGCTGACGCCACTCAAAAAGTGAATCGCTGCTGCCGGAGCATTGCAGACGACATTTACGTTTTTTGGCATTTTGGGCGGCAATGGTCCGTTGGGACCGTTGAGCAAGATGATGTTAGGAACTCGGTCGCCTTGCGGATCGACCAAAACAAAGGGAATCCCTTCGAAAGTTTTGGGGCTCCAATCAGCAAAGATCATTCGATCCGGACCGTCGTTCGAATCGGAGAACAATCCCTTTGTACTCACGGCAGACGCAACTTTGCCGAGCGGCAATGGAACATACTTGCCCTTAGATGCCAAGAACTCTAGCAGGTCTGTTGCCTCGTCACGGCTCATTTGGCTTTCAAAACCTTCTGGCATGAGTGACTTATTTGATGCTTTCATGCTTTCAATATCTTCACGCAAAACGGTTTCGCGTTTACCTTGCGTATTGATTAGTTCGATCGACGTACGCGACTCACCTGCCAACATGCCTGTCTTGACCACGCCGTCGGAAGTCAGCACAGTGTAAGTCCGGAAATTGCCTTCGACACTACGGCTTGGGTCAAGGATGTTCATCAGCAGTTCGCTTTTCGGATGAACGGCCATCCCGCTTAGGTCGGGACCGATATTCACTCCTTCGCCGTTGTGTAGATGACACAGCGAGCAATGTTTCTTATACAACTCTTTCCCGCGAGATGCAGAGCCTGAAAGCTTTGTAATTTCCATCCAGTCTTCCACGACTTTAGCGCGGTCGGCGTTGGGAACACCTCCGCCCGAAGCCATGATGGCCATTGCCGCTTCCCTTACTTTGACATCGGGATGATCGCGCAGCGCTTGACGTTGATCTAACCGTAAATCGCTAATTTGCAATTTGCCTTCCTTGATCGAATCCAGCAATTGCATGGTGGTCTCTGGTCGGGCAAGGAGGACACGGAAAGCGTTTCCTTGAGCGTCCGGAGTAAGCAAGGAAACGATTTCAATTACCGCAGGACCGACGCGAGAGGATTTGCTATTGATCAAGGAATCGAGGAATCCGAAAACAACGTTGGGAGGTGTTTGTGGGTTAATGCCCTCAAGGAGCGAATCCACAACGCTATCGTCCAACGGTTGCATGGCAACCAGTTGCTTAGCCGCTTCGATGCGATTTTCTGGAGTTGTTTCATCGCTGGTGGCCACTGAGAGCAATTGCTCGGAGATCTTTCGGATTTGTTCTTTCATGGAGGCCGCGCCCAAACGAGTCGCCAATTGGATCATCTCACTCTTGCCACCGACAGGCAGTTTTTCCAAGATCGAAATCATCGATCGTCCAGTCGCATCGTCTACTTGAACTTCGTAGTCGCTAGGCCAGCCTCGGGACAGTCCGCTTAGTACAGCTTGAGCGCGGTCTGTCGATCCTTTTTCCATCGCAGCAAAGAGCGCTTTTATCTGATCTGCATTAGGCTGAGAGCGAGCAAAATGCTCTGCCACGATACTGACGCGTTCGAGCAGATTTTCTGCCAAAGGCTGAGTATCCGCGAGAACGATCGCAAGAACTCGATCGGCTCTCTTGGCAGTTGCGCTGACCCAAGCGTCCAGCAGCCAACGATCGTTTTCGGAAACCGATACGATGTCGGCCAAAGGTGAATCAGCAATCGCATAATCACCAGGACCATCCGCCATTTTGAGCAGAGATGCCAAACGAACTTGCGGATCTGAATCACTAAGGAGGCCAGCGTTCGCAACCATGCTACAACCTGCGTCTGTCGCTGGTAGGACTTGAATGGCGGCGCGGCGAACACCTGCACTGTTGTGCTTGAGAGCCTTGGTCGCTGCGGCCCAAGCGGATTGAATTTTCGGATCAATCTGATTTAGTCCTGCCAATGTCCACAGGGCGTGAATGGCCGCTGTGTTCAAACCGATGCTATCGACCGACTCATCTGCGACGAGTTTGCATAGGGCATCCAATGTCGCTTTGTCCGTCGCGTTCTTTTCGATCAGCAAACGCTGGGCAACCAGTCGCCATCGCATCGTTGGGCTCGAAAGGACTTGAACGAGTTGTTGTGGCGAAGCGTCTTTGAGCCCCTTTTTGGTAATGGCTTCCGCTTCGGAAGCCGCTTCGCTGAGGGGTTCGATTTGGCCCTGGTATTCGACACGATAGATACGACCGTGGGTCTTGTCGCGAAGATCGCTTTCGTAGGCAGCTCCTTTGCCCGTTGTGAAACCGTGAGGCGTAGGGTTGTGTTGTACGATGTAGTTATACCAATCGCTCACCCAGACATTCCCGTCCGGTCCTACTTCGGCCATGATCGGCGCGGCCCATTCATCGTCGCTGGCTAGCAAGTTGAACGGACTGGTGCTGCGGTATCCCGCGCCATCTCGACTGAGAACAAAAGCGCCAACGATATGCCCGGTGGGTTCACAAACGAAAGCCGTTCGATTCCACCACGCTTTAGGATATTTGCGTCCTGTGTAAAGAGCATGACCCGCGCCAGCCGTATAGCCGCCGTGCCAGTCCACTTGGCGAACTTTGTCTGTCGCCGCAGCGAACTTATACGTATCGGAAATCATCTGCAAAGTTTCCGGAGCCCAACCTTTGACTTGCTCGTAATAACGATTGGCTATTGGCATGAAGTTACTTGGATTGCCGTTAGCCGTTGAACCAAACACCAATCCCTCTTCGCTGAATCCAAGTCCCCAGGTGTTGTTATTCGTCGCGCGAACGTATTCCAATTCCTTGACACGAATGGTGTGCAAGTTAAGCGATTTCGCTGCAGGCAGTTTCGATTTGGCAACAGCCTTCACGGGCGCAGTGTCATCCGCAATGCCAGGCTCCACTCGGAATCGCCAAAATCCTTGACGAAAGCCCTGCTGTTCCTTGCCGTTGATTACTGGATGCGAATCGTTGTAGCCCTGCATCCCCCAAATCCAGTTGTCCATGCCGTATTGAAAGTTGCTGACGCCGCCGTGGGTGTCACCAATTGCCCAACCTGTGATCAGCTCTTGTCGAAGGTCAGCACGATCATCGCCGTCGATATCCTTGAGATAGATAGTGGTCTGACCGTCTTGGACGATCACTCCGCCACGAAAATGTACCAAGGTAGTTGGAACACTCAGTTGCTCCGCAAAGACGGTGAATTTGTCTGCTTTCCCATCGCCATTAGTATCTTCGCAAATACGGATTTTGTCGCGACCTTTTCCCGGAGGCTGCAGTTCATTGGGGTAGTCGACCGTTTCGCAAATCCATAATCGACCGCGGTCGTCCCAATTCATGGCGATAGGTTTGCCTTGCAAATCCGGTTCGCTGGCCCATAATTGCGGCGCGAATTCAACGGGCGTGATGTAATGTTTGATGGACTCTTCTGCGGGTAAAGGGTCCTGCATCTTAGACAAAGGCTCGGCTTGCGTTCCCCATTTTGGTCCTGGTGTATAATTGGGAATCTTCGCGCCGACTTCTGTGAACGTGAAAGGTTTTACGTCCTTTCGAAATTCGGTGATGCGGGGGACCGGGAAAACGCTTGGATCGCTGAAGTCACCCGCTTCTGCAGGATTTCGTCCGCAAGCCCAGAGCATGCCGCGTTCGAGTAAATTGTGAAATCCAGGGTTCGACCAAGTTCGCGTATCGTGCCCCCAAGCCGTGTAAAACACGCGACCTTTTCCGTGCGTTCTTACCCAAGTCCACGGTTCTTCTTTATTGCCCTTCGCTTGTCCGCCTTGACGACGAACTTCGAGTACAGTGCGGTCTTTTTCGTTATGACGAGTGTGTACGTAGGTTTCATCCCAGCTTCGAAAACCGCCAAAACCCTTCATCACGGGATGGCTATCGTTGACGATGATCGTTTCAAATTCCTCGCCACCATGGCTTTGAAATTGTGCACCGCAAAGTTCGACATAGGCATCGGAATTACGAAAACAATACGTCGCACAGTGAACCGGAATAAAGCCTTTTCCTGACGCGACAAAATCAAGCAGTGCCTTTTCTTGATCCTTGGAAATTTCGTCGATGTTGGCGTAGATCATCAAGCCATCGAATTCCTTGAGACGTTCGGGGGAGAGAACGTTCATGTCCTCCGTGTACTGCAGATCGATGCCCTTTTGTTTAAGCACGGGAACGATGCGGCCAGCCAAATCCGAAGGGCGATGGTGGCCTTGATCTCCCAAGAAAACAATCCGTAACGGATCGGCAGCCTGTAGCGAAACTGCCACGGAGTTAAAAAGAATGCCGAGCCAAGCGAATAGCAAAACGGGCTTCATAATCTTGTAATACATGCTGTCCTCAAGTGGTGCGAATATTTGATTTGATATTAGTTCAATGTGAAGGCTGGTAATTTGACGATCTGACCACCTTGAATGGCGCTTTGGTGTGCACAGATGCCAACACAAGTCCAATTTGCACTTGTTGCGGCATTGGGCCAAGGATCGCGATTGGCGGCAAGTGCGCTGACGAACTCATTTACTAGATGCGGATGCGAGCCACCGTGGCCGCCACCTTGGACGAACGACAAATGATGCTCGTCTTGAATAGACTGCGTGAACTGTCGGATTTCGGGTGGCAGGAGGTGAGCATAGTCGGGAACCTCGACTTTAGAAGCAATTTCAGGTTCTGGTTTCTTGGCAGTATGAATAACGTGTGGCTCGTTTTCAACCAACGTCCATTCAAAACTCTTTTTCGTACCATACACGTCAAAACTTTCTCGATACTGGCGGGCGGTATCGAACAAGAATCGCCAGATGTGAGCGGCGATATCGGAATCTTTGATCTTGATATGGCATGATTCGACAGCGAATTTGTTTCCAGATTTCTTTGCGAGGTCTTCGCGAATCTCTCCCGAACCAAAACACGAAACGTACTCGGCGCGACCGTTGACCAAACCCAAGACAGGGCTGACCACGTGAGTGGCGTAATGCATAGGAATCATCCGCTCCCAGTATTCCGGCCATCCTTCCATGTCCTGGGGATGCGAAGCGGACATGTACTGGATTTTTCCAAGCTCGCCCTTGGTGTACATTTCTTTGATGAATAAGAATTCGCGACTATAAACGACGGTTTCCGCCATCATGTATTTGAGACCTGTGTCAGCAACCAGTTGGCAAATCTTGTCGCAGTCTTCGATCGTTGTCGCCATGGGAACGGTGCACATCACATGCTTCCCCGCTTTCAGCGCTTCCATGCTCATCCAAGCATGGTCGGGAATCGGGCTGTTGATATGGACAAAATCAACTTCGGGATCGGCTAGAACCTGTTCGAATTCGGTATACCTTTTGGCAATACCAAAGTGATCAGCAACTTCGTTCATTTTCACTTGATCGCGTCGACAAACAGCGAGAACGTTGGCGTTTGGATGTTTTTGGTAAATAGGAATGAATTCGGACCCGAATCCTAACCCCACCATTGCAACATTGAATTTTTTACTCATAGAATCTCGCCTATCTCCGAAAACGTAACATGTTGCCCAAAATTGTGTTCAGGAAGCTGCTAAAACAGCGTGACTGACTTTCCCGAATCCTTGCCTACACTTAAACGACGATAATCAATAAAGGCTCTGCCGAAATTTTTCAGACCTGATTTTCCACGTTTTTAGACAATGGGAAATGGGGTAATTCGCCGTTTTGTGATCAAACCCCGCTGGATCCTTGGGCTTTTGGACGTTTCGGGATTGAGAATAGACAAAGTTACTTGGCTTTTTAGTTGGCTCGATTTAATGTAGATAGCTCCATCATAATTCGAGTTTTTGAATTCCTCACTGACTTAGTCCGGCTATGCCCATCGAGTTTGCTTGTCCCGAGTGTGCACGCCGTCTACGCGTACCTGATGGTAGCGCTGGAAAACACTGTATGTGCCCGGGCTGCCAAGTGGTCGTGCCTATCCCCCCCTCATCGCCGCAACCAAATCGAACCAGCAGTGCAAACGAACCTCAGCAGTCGCTGGATGGAAAGATCCAAGTTGCCTGTCCCCAGTGTCAACACTTGCTAATATGCGATTCCAAACTCGAAGGAACGCAAGGACTGTGCCTGCAGTGCAAAGCAGTGTTTGTGATTTCTACGAAGCCGACGAACAATTCAGTTAGCCAAGCTTCGTTTGTATTCTCTTGTCCGTCTTGCCACCAATTGCACAATGGGAAACCGGAAATGGCAGGCCGCAAAGGCAAGTGCGTTGCCTGCAAGACGATCTTTACCATCATGGCGCAACCCGAGACAGCGGTCCAAGAAACGAGACGATCCGAAACAGCAATCGCTCCCAGCAAGTCGCGCGAGTCCATTCATCCTGTACAGGTCGCCAAAGATGAACGCGCGATAACGCCGACGACAAGAACAAATTCAATAACCAAAACCTCAATCGCAACTGGATCTAACGTTACGCGAGCACCAAACGTCGTGCCCGAAGATCGGTTGACGATTGCTTGCCCAACGTGTGCAGCTCACTTGCAAGCCCCGGTATCTCTGGCAGGCAAGACCGTTCAGTGCTCACATTGCCGATCGCAAATGGTTGTTCCACATAGTGATATCGAGCCTTTGCCGGCCGATGATCCTCTGGGGAGTAACAACTCGGCGAGCAACAATCTTTGGGGCAATGACCTGTTCGCGGCCATCCCCGCGCCTGACCCCTTTGCCCATAAAAACACACCGCGATCAACGTATTCTACGGGCTCGTCTTCCAAGAATCCCTATGCTCCACCTAGTGTAGGCTTGGGGCTCGATTCAGGATTTGCTGGTTCGTCGGACGAACAAATTCGAAGGAAACATCTCGGTCACGAAGCATCCATTCGATCGTTTGGATTACTTTTCATGATAGGTTCGGTAATTGGTATTTTGTCCGGAGTCGTCTATTTTCTACTGGCCGTGGCTAATTTGTTTGGTGGGCAACAAGTAGTCCTCGGGATTTTTCTTTTTTTGTTAGCTCTTATTACCATCGGCCTATCTATCCTGGAGTGGTTTGTCGCTGTGGGTTTGCGTGAACTGTCGAATTTTGGTCGGACAGGTGGCACAGTGATGGGGGCGATTGGGTTGTTGGGGATTCCGTTTGGAACTTTGGGCAGCGCCTATCTATTGTATTTGCTTTGGTCCAAGAAAGGGCAGGTTGTATTTTCGCCAAGATACCGACGCGTGAGGGAGGTAACTCCCCATATAGTCTACAAGACACACATCGTCGTTAAAATCCTGTTGGGACTGTTGGTGGCAGTGATCGTCCTGCCCATCATTGCTTTGGTGATCATGGGCCTGATGCGTTAACGCATTTTTTGCTTCGGTACGAAACAGTCCTTGGTTGAAGATGGATACACTGTCTCCGAGGCTGCAGTGATCATGGCGAAGAGCAGTTGATGCAACAAAAAACTCCCAGCTTGGAGAACCAAACTGGGAGTCCTAATTTTTTGAAGAATCAAAGTCCGCTTTCGCTTACTTCGTTTCAGCCTTTACCTTGGTGAACTTGCCTTTTTCGAAAGCGTTCTTTCCGAACAACTCTTCGACTTGCTTGTCACCTTCCATCTTTTCAGCTTTGCCTTTGCAGTTGCCACAGCAGAAGGAAACCTTCGTGCCACCAACTTCAATGCTTTGCTTTTCATCAATCTTGCCACCGCTGAACACGCAAACTTCTTGCTTGTATTGACCGGTGCGGACCAATTGTTGATTGGCCTTAGCTTCGTACTTGTCCTTGTTCTCACTGAACTTCTTTACGCAACCAGGGCAGCAAAAGTAAACTTTGCCTTCCTTGTAATCAACAGCCTTGTCTTCTTTAACGGCCTTGTCTGGCATCATCAAGCACTTGACGCCATCCAAAGGATTCTTCTTGGCATCATCTAATGCCACGGAGCTGGTAACAATGCCAGCCATCGCCAACAATGCAATCGCAATCGTAAACTTCTTCACTCTAAAAATCTCCTTTAAAGAGAAACTGCAAAAAACACCTTGTGTGCTGATCGCCAACTGGCAAAACGCACACGGAAACATTGCAAAGCAACATCCAGACATTGTCACGGTAGCAGGCGGGCAAGCTCAAGGCAAGTGTTTATTCCTTGAACCCCCTTTATGGTCGTTTCTCGCTATTTTTCCCCTCGAACGCAAAACAAACGATCACCCACCCGAATGACTATGCTGTCATTGGCAACGGCAACTCCATAAACAGTCGGTCCAGAGAACATGGCAGCGGCACGACGGCGTTCTTCTGTAGGTTCTTTTGCTCCTGCATTTGCATCGGGTTTTATCGATTCCGGGTCCCAAAGGACGTTTTCGGCTAGAACTTTGAATTGAGGGCCAGCGGCCAAGACACTTGTTGTTCCGTCTTTGCCAAAAAAGTACAGGCGATCGTCGGTAGCAAACGGTGTGGCCCAGCAAGACTGCTTGGTCCGTTCTTTGTAATGCAATTTGCCTGTTTCGGAATCCAAACAGTACACGACTCCAACGCGGTTTACCCAATAGGAACAGCCTTTATGAGCGATTGGCGAAGCCCACGACGGTGTGGCTTCCTCGGTCAACCATAATCGGTCGGCCTTCCAATTCGAACCCTCACGTTGGACTCGCATCATGAAGTTCGATTTTTTCGCCATTTCGGAATTCTTTCCATCCTGGCCCGCCGAAGCTGCCACCAAGAAATGACCGTTCCCGAGATCAATCGGCGTCGTGCCAGTGTTCCCGCCCACGTCGGTGAAACTCCAAAGCAAGTTGCCCGTGGACGCGTCGTATCCGTCGACAGATCCCGCCGAGCTAGCGACCACTTGCTGACTTCCGTCGACGTTGATGATGCCCGGACTACTCCAGCTCGTTCGCGAAGTGCGATCTTGTTTCCAAGTTGTCTTGCCCGTGGCTTTGTCGATAGCAACTAAATAACTCGGACCTTCGTCATCGATCAGAATAATGACGTCCTTATCGGTTTGGACCGGAGAGCCGCTAAGTCCAAATTTGTTTTGAAACTTGCCAAAGTCTTTGCTGAGGGATCGCTTCCAAATTTCATTGCCTTGGTGATCGAGCGCTACTAAGTCACCACTTTCAAAAAAAGCGATGACACGCTCAGCGTCGACCACAGGAGTTGGAGCCGCGCGGCTGACATATACGCTGTTCTCGACTGGGTCGCTGGTTGGCAAACTGTATTGCCAAAGCTCTTTGCCATCGACTAGAGAATTGCAATACACCAAACAAGAATCTTTGAGCGGGCCATCGACCGAAGTTACAAATACCCGCTGCTCCCATATGACAGGACTTGACTGGCCATGTCCCGGAATCGCAACATTCCAAGAAATATTTTCTGAAGGAGACCAAGTCACTGGCAGTTTGCTTTCATCCGATCGTTTGGCTCCCGATCCGAGGAATCCCGGCCAAATGTCTCCCGCAGTAGCCAATAGTAAGAACGCGAGAATTAATTTCATAAGTCGTACCTCGTAATATTTCAAAAATTGCCAAGCCAGTGACGCAGAGTAGATATCTTACCGCCCAGTCACCGATCGCCTAAGAGATGGTCTTGCTAAAATTCGAGAAAGCGTTTTTCGCAAGAAACGCTGATCAGTGTATCGTTTATAATAACGCCCTGCCAAGACTCGACGTTGATTTGCGTGGTCGATGCCGAGCTTTCGAACACTGAGCGTTGACGTGCGTATGTAGTGGAGGGCAGCGATTCGCGAAAGCAAGCGCGCTTAATATCCAGGAATATCACTGCTAAACGACGGGAATCGATATCCCAGTCCCCAATTCAAGGTCATAGACACGAAACGATATCATGTTGCACACAACTTCAGAAAAAATTTGCTTCGCAATCTTAATTTTCTCGCAATCGTGGTTTGTGAATAATCCGATAATTGCCGACGAACGATCAGACGCAGTCCGGAAAAACTACACGAAGTTTGAATACAAAATTCCGATGCGCGACGGCGTTCACCTGTTCACCTCAGTCTATGTTCCCAATGACCTGGATCCTTCGAAAAAGTTCCCCATACTACTGCTTCGCACTCCCTATAGTTGCTCACCCTACGGACTTGACAAATATCGCAGTACCATCGGTCCGAGCCCCGAATTTGAAAAGAGCGGCTACGTATTTGCCTTTCAAGATGTGCGAGGCAGATACATGTCGGAGGGCGAGTTCGACAACATGCGACCTCACCGCGTTCAAAAAAGCGGGCGCGACAGTGACGAAAGCTCGGATACGTTTGACACGATCGATTGGCTTGTAAAGAACATCCCACGAAACAATGGTCGCGTCGGTTTGTGGGGAATTTCTTATCCTGGATTTTATTCTTCGGCAGGTGCCATCGACTCCCATCCCGCGCTCAAAGCCGTATCTCCACAAGCACCAATCGCCGATTGGTTTTTTGATGATTTCCATCGCAACGGCGCATTCGTATTGCCGATGGGATTCAACTTTTTCAGTTCTTTTGGCCGCGCCCGTCCAAGCCCTACTATCGAAGGCGCAAAAAGTTTTGAGTTCCCGACCAAAGATGGTTATCAGTTTTTCTTAGATATGGGACCGCTCCGCAACGTAGATAAAAAGTATTTCAAAGATGAAATCGCTTTCTGGAACGATATCGAGTCGCATCCGAATTACGACGAATTTTGGCAAAGTCGCAACATCTTGCCCCATCTCAAGAATATCAAAGCAAGTGTACTGGTTGTTGGAGGATGGTTCGACACAGAAGACCTGTATGGTCCTTTGGCGACTTATGCAGCCATCGAAAAACAGAATCCAAATTCAGAAAACCGAATCGTCATGGGACCCTGGTATCACGGTGGTTGGAATCGTGATGACGGACAGAAGCTGGGCCAAGCAGATTTTGGATTTCCAACTGGCCAATGGTTCCGTGATAACGTCCAATTCCCTTTCTTCGAATACCATTTGAAATCTTCGGGAACACTCGCTTTGCCCGAAGCCACCATGTTTGAGACGGGCTCCAATCGTTGGCGGCAATTTGACAAATGGCCTCCCGCGTCTGCACAATCGAAATCGATTTACATGGGATCTAGCGGAACTCTCGCTTGGGATAAAGCAACCAATTCCGAAGGTTCGCCAACTTCCGAATTTGATCGCTTCGTAAGCGATCCGAACAAGCCCGTTCCTTACACAACCGAGATCACGACCGCTTGGGCGCGCGACTATGTTACAGAGGACCAACGTTTCGCTGCTTGGCGGCCCGACGTGTTGGTCTACCGCACGGAACCGCTCGAAACCGCTCTGACGCTGGCCGGTCCTATTCAAGCGGATCTATGGGTCAGTACCTCGGCCAGCGACGCAGACTGGATTGTCAAAGTAATCGATGAGTTTCCTGGGCAAATCAACGAAGGCGGGCGAGGTCGCGAAGAAAAGCCCGGCGAGTCTCTGCTCAGTGGCCGACAGCAGTTGGTTCGAGCCGGAGTGTTGCGAGGACGATTTCGCGATAGCTTTACCCAGCCCAAGCCCATGCAATCGGGCGAACCCACGCACGTTGCTTTCGAAATCAGCGATATCCTCCACACTTTTCAGCCCGGACATCGCTTGATGGTCCAAGTCCAAAGTACTTGGTTTCCTTTTATCGATCGCAACCCGCAAAAGTTTGTCCCGAATATTTTCATGGCAGAAGAATCCGACTTCACTTTGGCAGAACATCGGCTGTATCGATCCAGCAAATTGCCTAGCTCGATACGTGTCAATGTACTGCCTTGACGAGTAACGTTTAAGCAGACCAATTAGTTCGAGCGTTCAGGGTGGGCGACAGTGGAAGATTCGGGATGCTACCTTTTTTGAGCAAAGCTCGACTGATCACTTAACCGCAAGTGGAGTGTTCGAGTTAGAATGCATACGTCGAAGTGCCGTGGGTTGTTCTTTTTGGGCTTGGCCGAATGCGTCTCTTATTTGTAATAACACTCTTAGCCGTGACGACTCTGCTTTGTGGATGCAACGCGAAAACAGAATCGAAACCTACGGCTGCTGAAATCATCAAACGGCGACAGGGCGAGTCTCGCGTCCGTGCGAAGCCTACTGGTGAAATGGCTCTCAAGCTTTTCGAAACCGGTTCAACGGACGAAGCCTGGGAAGTCGCCCAGCAAGTGCTCGTGCAAGACGCGAAAGATGCCAAGGCTCTCTACGTCGCCGCAAAAGTCATGTGCAAGCGAGGGAAAATCTCCGAAGCAATAAAATTGCTCGATCAGATTCCGCCCCAATTGCCGACGGCTGGCTTGATGGCTGCCGGGCAAGCTGGTGAGTGGGCGTTGGAGCTTGGCGATATCCGACAAGCGGAACGGCGTTTCCGGGCCATGAAAGCGACTTGGCCCGATGAAAAAATGGTCGACCAAAAAATGACGCAGATACTGACCTTGCAAAATCGCCGCTGGGAATCTGCCGAACACCTTCGCCGACTCGTGCAGTTGAAACAAGAATCCGATCACAACTTGATGATGCTGATCAATTTGTCAGAGCCGATCGAAGCAACAGCCGAAGTGGAGAAAACTCTGCGACTTAATCCTTCCGACCCGTTACCGAAATTAGGAACGGCCTTTTACAGTTTGCATATCGGTCAAACAAAAGAAGCATTGCAACAGTTTGAGGAAGTCTGGAGCTATGGACGGGCACCGACTGCTTGCTGGATTGGACTGGGTTTGGCTTACTCGCAATTAAGCCAGTTCGAAAGAATTCCCGCTTGGTTAAGTACCCGGCCTGCAGATGCTGAGAAATTTCCCGAGTACTGGATCGTTCTGGGGAATTGGTACGACAATCTATCGCAACCCCAGGTTGCCTGCCGTTGTTTTGCAGAGTCCGTTGCACTAGATGGAAATCGACCAGAATCGCTTCATCGTTTCGGGGCTTTGCTGGCCCAAGTAGACGAACCTGATAGCGCCGCAGTTGTTTTGGAACGAGCCAAACATATGGAAAAACTGACTCGCCATCTGCAGCGAGTAAGCTTTGGAAACAAGAACGTGGATGTACTTTCTGATGTTGCAACCGAAATGGACTGGCTTGGACGCAAAGAAGAAGCTGCGCGGTGGTGGTCGCGTGCAGGAAAAGACAATCGATCAGCCGAATCATCTTCCTTGAAGGAATTACGGAATGTACTCGATAAAACCCGTCAAAAATTCCCGCTTCCTGATCTCAAAATGACGCCAACAGAAACAATTGCACCTGCCGTCACAGATATTGCCGCGAGCGGTGAAATTCGATTTGAAGAGAAGACTGACTTGTTGGACAAGCCGATCTATTTCAATAGCGGTGACGACTTAGCTCAGCCAGGAATGACCATCTACCAAAGCAACGGCGGGGGAGTCGCGGTCATTGATTTCGACCGCGACGGATGGCAAGATCTGTACGTTCTTCAAGGAGGAAAAAACCCTACGCTGCCACTCGAGTGTGCGTCATGCCAATTAATGCGCAGTCAAGATGGCAAACATTTCATCGATGTCGCATCGATTGCTGGCGTGACGAATCACGCTTACGGTCAAGGTGCTGGCGTCGGCGATTGGGACCAAGACGGATTCGCGGATCTGTATGTCGGAAACTTTGGGACAAACAAGCTCTACCAAAACAATGGTGACGGCACGTTTTCCTTAGTGGATACCCCGGGTGATGACGGTACCATGCGATGGACGGCAAGCTGTGCTGTTGCCGACATCAGCGGAGATGGTTTGCCGGACTTGATCGATGTCAATTATGCCAATGCCAAGGACGCGTTGACTCGGATTTGCGTGGGTGCCAATAACGTGCCTCACGTTTGCAGGCCGACCGAATTCGCACTGGAGCAAGATCGAATCTTTATCAATCAAGGCGACGGCAGTTTTTTGCCCGGTGTGGCGGACTTGCCGTTTGAG
Organism: Pirellulaceae bacterium; assembly: GCA_031374825.1. Classification (GTDB taxonomy): domain Bacteria; phylum Planctomycetota; class Planctomycetia; order Pirellulales; family Pirellulaceae; genus JANMGV01. Next base: position 29,207 of record JANMGV010000150.1, on the reverse strand, counting down.
GATGGTCGAGGATTGGGTTTAGTCGTCGCAAATTTTGATCGCAAGAATGGCAATGACATTTATATTGCTAACGACTGGAGTGCGAACACGTTTTTAATCAGTCAACCGGATCCGAAAAATCCAGGACGGTTTGTATTGCGTGACGAAGCGGGACAACGCGGATGCGCCGTCGACGGCGAAGGTCGACCTCAGGCGAGCATGGGGATTGCTTGCGGGGACGTCAATCACGATGGTCAACTCGATTTGTTCGTGACAAATTTTTACGATGAATACAACACGCTCTACCTACAGAAATCGAATGCCAATTTCGAAGTCGCCAGCCGTCGTTACAAACTGCTGGAATCAAGTTTGAACATCCTCGGATTCGGCACCCAGCTTGGCGATTTCAATCACGACGGTTGGCTGGATCTCGTAGTAGTCAATGGTCACGTGGACGATTTTCGGAGCGAAGGAATGGCATACCAAATGCCTGCTCAAGTCTTGATAAATCGAGGCAACCGATTCGAATGGCAGGCAGCAGCGACAAGCGGTCCCTATTTCGAATTACCGCGCGTCGGCCGCGCTCTCGCTAGTTGGGACTATGATCGCGATGGTAAATTGGACTTAGTCGCCACGCATATCGATCAACCTTTGGCAGTACTCAGAAATACGACTACAACCGAAGGAGCATGGATCGAGCTAGAACTGATCGGCACAACCAGTGACCGTGATGCCGTCGGAGCATATGTCGAAATTCACGCGGGCGGCAAAAAATGGACAGCGGCCGTAACAGCTGGCGACGGATATGAATGTGCCAATGAAAAGATAATTCATGTCGGCTTGGGGCAAGCCGCACGTGTTGACCAAGTGATCGTGAATTGGCCAAGCGGCAAAACCGAAAATTTCGGCCCGTTCGATACCCGCCGACGCTTGCAGTTGATCGAGATGACTGGCAACTAGTTATAGCGGCCGATGGCGTCCTGTGTCTCTCGGCATGAATTGCAAATTTTGCGACGCCACCATTCGCTGCTACTCCAAAACTTAATGTCCTTTGCGGTGCTGCTCGCCTTAACGTAAAACGTATTCAGTACTGGGCACTCGAATCGCGGGCCGCAATCCTTTTGGAATTGGGTGCGCGGTTGGCGAGATTGCGTGGGCCAAGATCTCCAGACTGTCGACTAAGCGGGGGCCGGGACGATTAAAGTATTGCGAACCGTCGGTAACGTAAACTTGACCCGATTGGACGGCGGGGACATGCAACCATCCGGGTACCGACCACAGCTTAGGAATATCTTGCATCGTTCGCTCGACGTCAAAACCACAGCATGCGATAAACACAACTTCCGGTCGCCAAGCGAGAACTTCCTCCCAGTCAAGCGTTCGAGAAGGTTGGCCCGCTCGACCCAAACCTTCGATTCCCCCTGCAAGCTGAACAAGTTTGGGATTCCAATGACCAGAGGAAAACGGAGGATCAAGCCATTCCAAGAAAGCGACGCGCGGCGATCGCTGCAACTGAGCGGCACGGTCGACCACCACGTCGACTCGATCGGTAAGCGATTGAATGACTTCTCGGGCCTTGTGCTCAAGTCCTACGGCTTCTGCAACCTGTTGCAGCGAAGCGAAAACATCGCGGAGTGATTGCGGCTCAAGATTGATGACCCGAGGATTTCCGGGTAAGCGACATACGGCAACGCGAACTTCTTCTTCTGCAACGGCACAGACGTCACACAAAGCTTGCGTCACGATCAAATCAGGCCCCAAACTTTCGAGCATCGACGAGTCCAACGTGTACAGAGCACGTTTCGATTTCAAATGTTCGCGCACGATCCGATCAATTTCCAGACTCGAAACATCGCTCGGGATCAACGTGCGCGTCACCTTGGGCAATTGCTTGACCGTCGGCGGATAGTCACATTCGTGAGTAACACCGACCAAGTTCTTTTCTAATCCCAAGGCACAAACGAACTCCGTCGCACTGGGAAGTAAGGAAACGATTCTCATCAAAATCATCCCATGCTGAATTTCATTTTACGACGTGTGTCGAAAACGACTGGGTTTAGAGTGTGAGTATCACTACAACATCGAACAATCTTCGTAACAGGTAAGATTTGCATTTCGCATGTACTCTCTAAAAGCGTTTCGTATCACGAGTCCAACGATTACGGATCCATCGAGCGAATCCCCAAAACACAAGACCAGTAAAAATCAACGAAATGAGAAGGGCAAAAGGGATCGCAGACTCTGTTCCGGCACTCAAACAGACGGTACAAAACGAACCCACAGCCACAAATAGCGACACGGTCGACACGACAATTGTAGTGACAAACGAAGTCAAAAACAGGAGCACTTTGTTCTTAGGTGATACCAGCGAGCCAGTGCGTTTGATGCGATTTACAACAAGTACTGTACGAACGACCGGTGGTGTCGCAACAATGGCCCACAAAATGCCAAGACCAGGTGCGGCAGCAAAAACGGCGCACAATATTGCGATCAGGGTCGTGATAAGGAAAATCGAACTCATTGAAAATTGAGCCGGTACGGTTTCGTTCACTTCATCTTTTGCTATCGATGTCCCCGCCGAGCGGAGCGTAAGGGGCTTTTGGCATAACCAACAACCCACACGACCGCTGGAATTTTTCGCGCCGCAATCGCTACAAACTATTTCGGAAGCAGCAGCATTCACGGCTCTACACTCCCGACGGGAACTGCTGCGACATCGTGAATCATGCGGCGAAAATGTCGGATGATTTGACCAACAATTACGCCCGACAATATCATGGCGCACACGATCATTATCTGGTGATACCGCGGAACGGTTGGCAGCGGATGTTCGATGAGTATCCCGAGAGGCCAACGAGTGCAACCAAGTACAAATAAGTACCCGAACACGGTACTAATCGTGGCGAACCAGACAAGCCGCAAGTCCAGTCGTAATCCGGCCATCATGATGATCAAGAAATAACCAGTCAAAATCGGGCTAACCGCACCGCGGCCGAGCACCAGCATTGCTGTAAGAAACAACGCATCGAATCCCACGGACAAGTACGGTAGCCACAACGGGAAAAATCTTCCCGTCAAGCACGTATGAACAATGGCTGCCCACATCACCCAAGCAACTACAATTGCCGTAATCCCGTAGTGGGAGTTCTTGTCGATGGTTACCCCATCGGACATTTGCAAAAATGCGAGCCATGGGAATCGATCATTCGCAGAGTAGTAGTGCACAAGATGAATAATGAAGAACATCCCAACTGACAGTAGCCTCAACGTATTGACTCGCATCTCAGCTTCATACTGCCGCCAGCGAATAGCCGCATGCAATTCAAGCGGCTTACGAGGTGGTTGACTTTCCAGTTCCCTTTGCGTGTGTGTAATGGAGTTCACGTCAGCACCTTAGGTTTCAAACCATCCTATAGAACAAGGTAATAATTCCGCTCTGATATGTTTTCGTCTAAGGACGAGTGATGTCGCGATTATATCGACGACGAATCCAGTTCGAGAAAAACCAAATGGCAAGAATTGTCAACGCGGCCGAAATGAAAAGTGTCAACAAGCCAACAGGCCAGCCAGAATGGGTTGAGGTAAATAGAAATGCTCCGCAAAAAGTGAAAAGACCCAGGAATAACGTGACGGAAGATACGGCAATTGTAACAGTTAATGAGACAATAAAGAGCGCAACCTTTTCTTCCGAATTTACTTCAAGCCCACGTTCCTGACGACGTTGGACAACGAACATCGTTCGAACGAGCGGTGGCAACGAGACGATGGCCAACAATATGCCAAGCCCGGGAGCAGTTGCGATTACGGCGAATATGGTCGCCAGTAGTGTCATGGTAAGCAGGGTGCTCGCCAGAGAGAACTGGAAACTAGCAGAGCGATTTGGCGAGCCGTTTCTTGGTCCCCGTTCCACCAACATAGTGGCTGGAGCTTTTTGAAGATTTTCGTGACGCAGCCAGCATTTTATGCGATGTGGCAAATTGTCGGCATCACAACACCGGCAGCGTATGTTTTCTTCTGGAGTTTTCATCGGCGACATGATCCGCTTTGCACGTTAACTCATCGCACGTCATTGCTCGAACTGAATCATTTTTCCATCGATTCCGAATATAAGTATCTGTGAGCCCATACGGCTTGGTCGCGAGTACCAAATGAATCAATCGCAGTACAGTTCGGGTGGTTAGTAAAAAAATTATTCCACCGAAGGATCAAATGCTGACCTTAATTCGTGAATTACGTCATCCGACATTCGATGGATTGGACCAAGTATGTAACCGTTGATAATGGCTTCAGCCGTCGTTTCTAAAACTTCCAAGCGATCGAAAGTATCGAGTACGCTCTTGCCGACAACGATCACACCATCGTTTTCAAGAATGCCAACCGGTTGTTTTAAACTCATCTGGCCTGCGATCGATTCAGGCGAAGTGAACTGTTGTCCGTATCGGAATTTTTGGACTTCGCGAAGGAATAAATAACTTTCCGGAATCGTCCGAGCGTCCAACTCGGCGTCGGTCACGCCAAATGCAGAAGCATGGACGGGATAGGCATTGGCTACCGAATGAACTTCTGCATGAGCTTGATACATTGCACGATGGATGGCAGTAGCACGGCTTGGATGAGAGCGCGTCAACGCAACACCGTGACGCACGCGAACTAGATCTTCGACATGAATGTGACCGCGGTCAGCTCGGAATGGCGTGATGATAAAATCGTCGTCGCCAAGCCGGGCCGAAAACGTTCCTTCGGTACTGATCAAAAGACGTTGTTGGTAGCCGCGTCGGATGAAATTGCAAAGTTGCCGACGTAGCTCTTTCTCTTCGGTCGAAGCAGGCAGTATGTGAGGATCCGTCGGCAGTCGGTCCATTTCGACTGCCATCGCCAATTGCTCTTCGCTCAGATAACGAGGCTGGCCCAAATGCCGTGCCATGATCTCTGTCTTGGCCGTGAACTCTAAAGTTTCGAATCGCTGAAAAGCTTGCTGTAAACTATTGCCAGCCACAACGACTCCGTGATTTTCCAGAACAACGCAGCGAAAACCGTTTGCAAAACAAGTTGCAATGTTTTGCCCAAGCTGAGTACTGCCTGGTAATGCGTAGGGTGCAAATCCTACATCGTCGCAAACCTCGAAAGACTGATGAAACAGACGCGTGTTGGGGACTTGTTTGGCGATGCTGAACGCAACGAGCGAAACGGGGTGTGCATGAACAATGGCTGATAAATCCCTGCTAGCCGCATAGATCGCTTGATGGAAAGGAAGTTCCGACGACGGGGGATGTCGACCCTGCGATTCACCTTTTGGCCAAACACAGACAATATCGTCGCGGCCAAGTTGCCCTTTGTCGACACGAGCAGGTGTGATCCAGATTTCGTCGTCGACACCACGGATAGACAGATTGCCGCCGGACGTTGTCGTCATGCGAAAACGATAAATCAAGTCGATGGTTTGAACAATTTCATCACGCGGATGAATGAGGGAGGCTGGAGTGAGCATGCGATTGTGCAACCATCTGACGATTCCAAGGAATTCACGAAAACGGAAATCGTGACGACCGCGAGATTCTACGAAGATTCACGCCCGTTGGCACCGCCCCTCAGTCCACGCCGCTTGGCTGCCTACTAAAACGCCCCACGCTGCGCTTGAATTTCTCGAAGAATTGCCTTCAAGGGATCCTCTGCCTTGACGGGTTTGTCTAACTGTTTTGGATCGATTCTCCGAACCGCACCTGGATTTCCTGCGGTCTTGGCAAGATCAAAAACATCCATGACGTACTGCGCGGGAATTGAATCGCCAGGAGGTATCAAGAACCAGCCAATGCTCTTGGGTTGATAATTGATGTCCTCGATGGTGTTTGGGCTTTTGCCCGTGCGATCAATGGCAATCGACTGAAGGAATTCTTCGTAGATGCTGATATCGTATAGTAGTGCGGGTGGGATTGGCGTTCTGAAGACTTGACGATTCCATTCACCCGTATTGAGCAAGACTTCGTACGTTTCTTCGACGACAGCGCCGGCATCTCGATCAAGTTTGACGGTCTCGCTTGCTCCTGAAGGAATTCGATATGTCGTGACGGCACCGCCTGCCCGATGATCGGCTAGTAAAACCCAAACGGTTTCCGTGTGACGGTTAGCAAGCTCGACGTGTGCCGGCTCAAGGGGCGGATTAGGAACAACCTGTGTCGAGAGATTGCGCAACACAGGTTCCACTCGCGGAATCGGTGGATAGAAAGGCGACCAAATCTGTCGCGGTGCAAAACTGATCGGTTGCATGAACAGGCCGGTATCTCCCCAAGTCAAACACTGACCAGGAAACATGACGCTTTCGAAAACATATCCGCTGCCTGCCAAGAAAGGATAAACTCGCCACAGTTGTCCCGCATCCGAACCGATAGGCGAAAATCCTAAACGCGATTGACGATTGCATCCCAGGGCCATCGATTGATTGCCTTGCCGAAACTGAATTCGTATCAAGCCGTTGGTAAGCGGAACGAGCATCCAATCGGCCACGGCACCGGCAACTTGGGGTACCAAAGAAAAACCGCCGCCACCGACTCGTGACAAAAACTGTTGCTGGCCGGCGCGTTCTTGTGTGAGTCGGATCGGAACCAACTCGCGACTGGTTTCTAAAGCTTCCGACTCGTCGTCACGGTTCCTGTCACTTGCAGCGTCGCTCGCTTCACCCGGCGGCAAGATAGGACTCGGGGCGGGAGGCGGTGGAACGGCGTCGGTCTCAGACTGTGCGTCGATTGTCATTTGGCTTGGCCTGTACTGAATCTTGCCCCGGCCATCGGATCGACCGATCTCCATATTGCCTTGATTGCTTTTTGGCCAGCGAATGACTTGTCGAACACTCGCGTTAATGAATCCGATCCAACGTCCGTCGGGGCTGTCGAATTTCGCATCGCGTTTGTATCGAGAGACGTTACCTTGTTGGTCCTGAATGACGAGTTCGTCGCTCGTCATCGTCGCTGTTGAGCTAATCTGCTGGTCTCGCGTTGACAACTGAAAGCGATCTTGGGCGGGCAATTGTGATGCGGATTGAATGCCAATGGCGACAACCAAAAGAAAAACTCTAATCACATAGTGCGTCGGATTGCGGGACATGGTTCCATCTCCTCATTTCGAGGTTAAATACGAAAGCTTGACCGTCATCATTGTATCGGTTGCATTCCAATCTAGCCAACATTTGTCAAAATCAATCCAACACCAGAGCAGGGCAGTGTGGGCCGAAGTCACCGTTCTTCCGTACGGCTTTCGCGATGGATGTATGCACTGGAGAGCATGTCCATTAAGATGGCCTTTATTAACATGGCGGTTGCGCCAATTGAACAATTTACTGGAAAACCAAGGCTGTCCTATGGAGAATTCTTCGATGATTGCCCAGAATCAGACATTTTCGAAGCTGATCGTCCTCTTACTCGCTCTGTTTGCGGGCCCTTTAGTAGCCACAGGCGATTTGCGTGCAGAGAATCTGGAGAAACGCGTTACCGCCGATGGAGCTCAGCTAAAACTCGTTTTCTCGGAAGGCAAATTCACCGAAGGTCCCGCTGCGGACGCGGCAGGCAATGTCTACTTTACCGACCAACCCAACGATCGCATCATGCGAGTCGGTTTGGATGGCAAAGTGACAGAATTCCTTAAGCCTGCAGGGCGTAGTAACGGAATGTTCTTTGCATCAGACGGCAAGCTCATTGCCTGTGCCGATGAGAATAATGAAATGTGGGAAATCGATACAGACGGAAAGCATCGAGTCATCTTCGGCAACTATGACGGCAAGAAGCTCAATGGTCCGAACGATGTGTGGCTTGTCGATAATTCGGTGATGTATTTTACCGATCCGTACTATCAACGTCCTTGGTGGAAACACAAAGAGGCGCCACAGGCAAAGCAGAATGTCTATCGCGCCGATCGTTCAGGTAAAACAGTCCAGATTGCTGCCGAGGGACTCAAGCAACCGAACGGTATCGTCGGTGACGCTTCGAAGCGGATTCTGTACGTCGCTGATATTGGCGATAATAAGACGTACGTCTTTCGGATCGATGACAAATTGGATTTGGTGGATCGAAGACTGTTTTGTAACCAAGGTTCCGATGGAATGACGATCGATACCGATGGCAATGTATACCTGACTGGCAAAGGCGTTTCGGTTTACGATGCGCAGGGTGAGAAGATTCAGCAGATCGATGTTCCCGAAAATTGGTCAGCCAACGTATGTTTCGGCGGCCAAGAGCGTGACACGCTGTTTATCACGGCCAGCGACAGTTTGTATTCGATTCAGATGCAAACAAAGGGTTTGAAGTAAACGAATGTTTAGCCGCCGAAGGCCCGCTGCACGGCTAAACGAAGAAGAACACTCCACGGTTAAACGAAGAAGAACGCTCCACGGTTAAACGGAAGAAGGTGCCAACCGAAAAATAGGACCGGAGGGATTCGAACCCCCAACCAAGGGATTATGCTTACCACCACGGCTTTCGCCGCCTCTTTCGAGTTTGTGGTCTGGACTATACCTTCACTTTACGTGTCTGCCGTCTAGTCTCTACACCTTCTGTCTCTTGTAGACAGCTTGGCTCGGGATTAGCAATTCAATGATGAAAAAGCCTTCCCCGAATTTGACAGATTCTACCGCAGTCCTTCGATCGAAAAACTGTGGCAACCCTGTAGCGAGATCCTTGCGAAATCGTTTAGGTTCTTGCTGCTAAGTCCCCTGCTCTAACCGTTGAGCTACGGTCCCACGAAATGCTACCCATGGAAGGGCAGTGTTTCGATTTTCGGCTCCAATGCCGAGTGGGAAATTGTGGCATAACTACAAAAATCTGCCTATCCCACCAACCAATACTTTTTCGTTTGCATTGGCCGATAATCGCCCTTGGCCAAATTACCTGCGAGAATTCGGCTTGGATGGTACCAAAAGCGATTTTTCGCTAAGCGGTATATCGCGAAACTGGCGATGGCAACGTACACAATTATCTTGAACTGCGTTGAGTAGGTCGGTCAAGGCCGAATGATTTTCATCTTTCGTCGCATTCACATCACGCAGCGCATTCTCGAGTGCTGTGGTTTCGGATTCAGCCTGGCGCATTAAGTCGCCGAATGCCAAAGACATTTTCTTGACGGATTCGGTTCGCAATAGCTCTGTATAATGCTCGCGTAACAGCAAAGCTTCATGTGCCGGGTCAATATCGGGATCGCTAACAACGGTGTTCCAGCCTGCTTTTCTTGCCCGTTGCAATCGGTAAAGCGTCCCTTCCATTGCGACCATGGATTCCGCCATTTCTGGTAGTTTTGCAATGGCGGGGAAATCGGCCGGAACGGTGTCGAGTTCTTCTGTGGTCCGAGGTCGCGCGTTGCGAACGCTTTCATACAGACCTCGATATTCGGGGCTGGTTCCCGCGATCTTAAGGATGTGCATTGCTTGTTCTTGGGGTATCCGATTTAGGCTGATTGCGACCACGGCAGCGGCCGCCGGACTTCGGTGTTTTCCGTGGTGGCAGTGAATGTAGATCGTTCCCGGAAGTTCTTGAACTGCCTTGGCAAGCTGCAACACGCGCTCATCGGTGATGCCATCGTATCCGTGCGGTAAATGAACGTATCGCATGCCAAAATTCGCTGCCAACTGGACGTTGGGTTTGGCACCGTCGACGCTGATAATGGTTTTTACACCTAGTTGCTGCAACTCTTCGAATGCAGCCGGACCTTCGGGCAATCCACCCGATACAATTTTTTCCGTAATGCGAAATGCATTTGGCAAGTTCGGAGTCGAAAGTTTTTTCACTTCGACGCTACGTTCGCCTGCGTCGGTAGCTCGAACATGGTGGCCCGAACAAAGGGCAATGCACCAAGCAGCTAAGCACATATTCAGCGACAATCGGTTCCGATTAGATCCCCGATTAGCTATCAGCCAGAATAAATTGTGCATAGACTGTTGTTCGTTGCGGGTTGAAGTGAACTTATGCCGACCAAAGGTCTCTGTCGTGAACTTGGCGTTCGTTATACTCGATCCTAAGCGGGCCGTTCACTTAAAGCATTTCTTCTGATAACACCCATGGTAACAAATCCTGCGGCATTTGGCAAAATGCTTGGAATTGGTTCTCTGGAGGAAGGCCACTTCCCGCGAATATCGCGTGCAAGTTTCAAAAGCACGCCACACAAGCTGAAATCCACTATGGCACAATTGTTGACGATCTGGACTATTCGCCTGTCGCTCGTATTGTTTGCCGCAACAGTTTTTGGTTGGCTAGTCGATCGACCGTTGCGATTTAAGTCCGTATGGAACGTTACCTGGTCCGTAGGATTTCTTTTGGCGGTCGTTCATGTGCTTTGTGCGTTTCACTTTTATCATGACTGGAGTCCTAGCGAGGCCCATGCGGATACAGCCAAACAAACGCAGGAGTTGTTGGGAATTCCATTTGGAGCGGGCGTTTACTTCAACTATCTGTTCATTATCGTTTGGGGGGCTGATGTCGTGGCAATGTGGCTTTGGCCTGGTTCTATTCCAGCTTCCCTGAATTCAGTGCGAATAGTGGGATTGTTGTACTTGGCATTCATCGCAATCAACGGGGCAATTGTCTTCGAATCTGGGCCCACTCGCGTCGGGGGCATTTTAGCAGTCTCTTTGTTATGCTGTGCCGTTGTTGTTCGTTGGCATAGAAACACTTGTCAAAGGAATCTGAATGAATCTGCCTGCAATTGAACCGATGGGAGATACGGGTCTGCTCGTCGCTTGGGAAGGATTGTCGGACCAAGTTGCACTTCAGCATGTTCAATCTCTCGCTTTGGCCGTGCGGCGATCAACGATACCCGGTATTGTTGACGTCGTTCCCGCCTTTGCGTCGCTCACGATTCACTACAATCCATGGCAAATCGGTTTAAGCGAATTTGAAGGCTCGATTCGAGAATTGATAAGTCGGATGGATCTGCAAGTAAACTTGCCGAGTCGATCAATCGAACTTCCCGTTTGTTACGATTCCGAATTTGCATTGGATTTGGATGACGTATCCAAGTTGCTTGGCCTATCTACGAGAGAGATTATCCGATTGCATTCCGAGGCGGAGTATGTGGTGCAAATGATTGGATTCGCGCCGGGATTTCCGTACCTTGCGGGATTGCCAAAGGAATTGTGTGTTGCACGCCGGGGTGTACCACGTGTCGAAGTGCCCGCCGGATCGGTCGCAATCGGCGGCAAACAAACGGGAATATATTCGTTGGCTACACCTGGCGGTTGGCAGATTATTGGTCGAACGCCACAGCGTTTGTTCTTGCCAGAATTAGATCCGCCTTGCTTGCTTCAAGCCGGGGACAGGGTGCGTTTCGTACCGATCACACGTCAAGAATTTAACGACTGGCATGCGCGAACATGAGTACGATTCGAGTCGCGAAAGCGGGTATTTCAACAACCGTTCAGGACGGCGGGCGTCTCGATTTGCGCCATCTTGGTGTCGTCGTCTCGGGTGCGATGGATTTATTGTCGTATGAAATGGCAAACCTTTTGGTTGGTAATGACGCTGGCGCTGCGGCACTTGAAATGACGTGCTTGGGTGATACCTTGGAGGTTTCCGCCGATACTCTCATTGCAATCTGCGGAGCGGACATGAACCCGCTGTTTGTCGACAGGAATAATGCGAGCTACTGTGTCCCGCAGAATCGTCCGGTTCTGATTCGTTCGGAAGGTCGATTACGATTCGGAACCGCTCGCGAGGGATTTCGAGCCTACGTTGCTGTGGCTGGTGGTGTCGATGTACCAATAATAATGCACAGTCGATCCACGTACTTGCGAGCCGGAGTCGGAGGATTCCAAGGGCGAATACTCAAGACGGGAGATCTGCTGCCGATTGGATCTGCTCCTGCCAAAGCCAACAATATCAAGCAACGGCTGCTACGATTTGATGACTCGTCCAAAAGCCTCGCAGCGCCTAGTTGGTTTGTCCGTGTGTTCGATCCGCCGACAGAAGGAACTGTTCGATTGCAAGTCATTCCAGGAATGCACTTTCACGAATTAGAGGACGCCTCACAGAATGCGATGTTTGCGGACTCTTTTCAAGTCTCCGCGTCTTCCGACCGAATGGGATATCGATTCAACGGACCAAAACTAAAGTCATTGTCTTCGCAAGAACTGTTATCCGAAGGCATTACCATTGGGACGATTCAATTGCCTGCCGATGGCGACCCAATAATGATCATGTCCGACGGAGCGCCAACGGGCGGTTATCCTCGCATCGCTCATATCGCGTCGGTGGATCTGCCGTTAGCTGCTCAAATCCGACCTGGTCAGACGTTGAACTTTTCTCCTATATCGGTAGCCGCGGCACATCAGAAATTGTTTTCACAGCGAAAACTGGTCAAGCAGATAACCAATACGTTCGAACTTTGGATAGACGGGACCATTCCGTAATGCACTCCATTGACTTGAATTGCGACTTAGGCGAATTAGAAGGTGCTGAAGGTCTCGCTGTGGACACACGTATTTTGCCGCTTGTAACATCAGTCAACGTCGCTTGTGGATTCCATGCGGGCAGCCCGCAACGAATTCGCGAAATCGCGGGATTAGCAAAGGCACACGACGTGGCGATCGGTGCTCATCCAGGCTATGCGGATCGAGCGGGATTTGGGCGTCGGCCCATGGTGATGCCGCTGGACGAACTGCGAGAAATGGTGCTCTACCAAATTGGTATCTGTGGCGCAATCGTCCAATCCGAGGGCGTCCGATTATGCCATGTCAAACCACATGGAGCGCTCTACAACTTAGCTGCGATCGATATAGACGTCGCGCGAACCATCGCGCAGGCGGTTGCCGATTGGGATCGAAGCTGCATCTTGATGGGATTAGCTGGAAGTTGCCTGATTCAGGCTGGCCAGAAATTGGGACTTCGGACTGCCAGTGAGATTTTTGCCGACCGCACTTATAACGCCGATGGCACACTTGTATCCAGAGAGCGTCAAGATGCACTGTTGTACGATGAAGACGAAATCGCCTCTCGGCTGGTAAGGATGATTCTCGATCAGCGAGTCACAGCAATCGATGGTTACGAAATCCCAATTCAGCCAGAGACGGTTTGCATCCACGGGGATAATCCTTCAGCGCCCGATATCGCAGCTCGAATACGTACTGCTTGTGGTGCTGCTGGGATTCAAATCAAGTCGCTTTTCCGATAGGAACGAACGGCTGCTAAAGGAGTCCAAGAGCCAGGCGAGTTCGGCTCCAATTTATTTCTTTGTCTGCGATCTAATGTAGTCGACCTCGGGTTGGCGATAGAGTTTGCCGTCGGTCGTAAAAATATCGTGAAACCAAAGTTCTGGCCGATCGGTGTATTTCTTTTGCCAAGTATCCCACGGATAAATTGTCTGCGATTTACCGTCGACGAAACCCCAATTGTATGCAGCAACTTTTTCCGTCTTGAGCAACCCCAAGATAGGATCAAAGTAGCTACCGTTTCCGCGAGCCATGTACTCGGTGCATAGAATCGGCCTATTGTAGCGTCGCAACTGATCGATCCGAGTTTTCATATCATTTGGCCGATCATAACAGTGGTAACTGATAACGTCGGACTCGTCGACCATGATCTTGTTGTAGGGAGCCATCTTTTCATGCGTGGCCCAATCTCCTCGCCATATTCCTGCCGTTAGTGGTTGGCTTGGATTCATTTCACGAGCCCAAGCGAACAGTTTTGCAAGCAAGAGCGTAGCCATATTTTCTTTCACTTTTTCGTCCAATTCGGTTTTTGTACCTTCGACTCCATAGGAGTTGCGATTGGGATTGTCGGGTTCGTTAAACAGATCCCAGACCTGGACGCGTCGATCTTGGCCGAATCGTTTGATCAGTCCTTGAATGTATGGTTTCAACTCGTCGTGTCTTTTTGGGTCCTTGAGGATGTCTGCGCCGGGAGCTTGAATCCAGCCAGAATTGTGGACGTGTGGTTTGGGTGCGGGTTGCTTTCCAAGCTTTGGTTGCGGGTCCCAAACGGCATCGAGCGGAACGATCATCACGCCAATTCCGTGCTTATCTGCGATTGAGAGAAATTGGTCGACGCGATTGAGAAATCCTTCTTGATCCTGGTCCCACAGCAAGTTGTGAAGGAACACGCGGATACTGGTGAAGCCTAAGTCGTGAGCCCAGCCTAACTCGCGATCGATGGTTTTAGGATCAAAAGTATCCGCTTGCCACATTTCCAATTGGTTGATTGCGGAGCTCGGGATGAAATTGCTTCCAACTAGCCAAGGCTGTTTTGAATACCAAGCGTTGGCTTGCTCTTCCGTCCAACGCTCTCTGGCTTGAATAGGTAGAACGCAAAACGCAGAGAAGCAGGATACGATGGCAGCGAGAATGTTCCGACGATGAGTCTTCATGATGGATATCCGTGTAAAGGATTTAATTGTCGTGTGCGAAAACGGCGAACTAGTATTGTGACAAATCGAATTGCGTTCGTTATTCCGAATGCCGCTATTCTTTTCCGGAATGTTGACTCTGCAATTCGTTAGCCCGATGAATGACCAACCGCAGTCCATCCAAGACGCGCATGAATCGGCCTCGAGCGCGGTCAATAGCGTCGTTGGTCGTATTATCACGAATTCGTTTCGCTTGGAGGTCTTTGGGCGATATTTTTAGTTTTCCGCTTGCGATTTCCGCATCTTCGCGAGCGAGTCGCTGCGTCCGGTTTTGGGCGGCTCCGGTAAATGCTCCGAATATACCTTCCATCGTTTGTAGAGCTTGTTGATAGCGGCCCAGGCGAAATTCGCAATCGCGCAGTTGGATGATTGTGGATACTCCAGGCACAATCCCCGTCCGTTGAGCCGCTTCGGCTAATTGGCTGAAAGCTCCCATATCTAAAATCGTGTCGCGTTCGGCAGCGTCGAGACCACCTGCTATTTCTTCGGTTGCTTCGGCCTGCTGCGAATTCGAGTCTACGAATTTCGATGCGGACTCTTCGATGGGCTGTTCCGAGTTAGGAATTGGTTCTGTGTTAACTTGCTTTGTAATTTCCCCTTCGGCTATTGAGGATAGTGTTGACTTTAAGTTCGTTTTTTTGGGTTTCAACCAAGTGATTTTGCCATCACGACCGTAATTGCGAAATTTTGTTAGTGCAAACGGTTTAATTTTTTGGCCCTCGACGGCCAAGTACAAATTAACGGATTCGTCGATGATCGGTGGATCGCCGGCCACCACAAAAAAGTTATGTTCACTCGATACGGCGACAAAGTAGTATGCGCCGACGGAGACGGAATGATTGTCGTCGATAAATCCGAAATCGAAAAAGTCACCGAGAATTAGTAACCGCTCAGGAGTGCCAGTCTCGCGGCCAAGTTTCGAGATCAATGCTTGGGGCAATTCTTCAACGGGAGCCGGTCGCGGTGGCGAAGGAGGCATCTTTCCAGCGATGGGTGGTGCCGTTTCAGTCGGCGTCGGTGGTGGCATGGTTGTTGATGAAACAGGTACGGTCTTAGGAACCGGCGCGGACAGGGACTCTTTTTCGATGGATGGCGGAACGATCGCGGGGGGGGGCGCTGCCGGGGGTGCGGTTGCTGTTGCTGCGTTTTCGGTCGTCGCCGCCGCACTTGGCGATTTCCGTTGTTGTCGAGCGATCTGTTTTTGAAGCGACGTTTGCAGAGCATTGAGTTGCTCAAGCGTCTCAAAAGTCTTTTCCTTACGGCGAATCTGCAGACGGGCATCTTTGTCCAGAGCAGCACGCTGCTTTGGATCGGGTATGTCGGCCGCTTGATTAAGGGTCGACCATCGCAGTTCTTTGAAAGTCTCTTGGACAGACTCCAGTATTTTGGCGGCGTCTGTTAAATCGCCATCTAGAAATTTGACTCTCGCGTCCAGAACCATGCTGGCGCAGCGGGAGCCGCGAAGCTGTTTATACAACTCGTCGAATTCTTCATCCACGGCTTTTTGCCTTTTCTATTTTCGCTTCATGAGTGTGTGGGTTATGAGCGATCTTGCAGTACATCATAGACTTGTTTGACAACTCCAACCCAGTTGCCTTGCTCAGTTTGTCGAAATAATCTTAGAGATGGATACCAGGGTGAGTCGTCCCGCTTCAAAAGCCATCGCCAATCTGGAACAAGGTTGAGTAAAACAAAAGCTGGCCGGCCGAGGCTCCCCGCCAAATGGGCGGTCGACGTGTCCGTAGTGATGATGAGATCCAATTGGCACATGATAGCGGCCGTATCCATAAAGGCACCACTGGATTGATCGACGGAATCGGGCATTTCGATGATCGGACACGCACCATGCCAATTCTTGCTTTGCTCGCGACCGTACCCGTGCTGTAAACTCACGAGTTGCACGTCGGGTAAATTTCCTAGAGGTTCCAAAACGGACAGCGGAAACGAGCGAAATTGATCGGCTTGATGATCGCGATTACCTTGCCAAGCCAGTCCGATGCGCATTTTTGCCGGTGGCAGGGAATTGAAATAATCGCGCCAATAACTTACTAAGTAAACTGCTGGGAACACGTACGGAACTTGAGCCGGAATCGAATTCAAATTGACTTGCAGTATATCTGCTACATCAACTAACGAGCAGTGATAATCGAACGATGATTCGATTGGTAAAGTTTGCGGAATCCACTGGTCGAAACCGTCTTGTTTGCTGAGTAGCGCGGTCAAAGCAGCGGGGCCATGAACTAGGACTTTCGCACCTTGCTGCTGCAGCACTTTTGCAAACCGAATAAAGTGCAACGTATCGCCTAATCCCTGTTCGGCGTACAGCAAGATAGTTTTGTTCTGTAACGGTTCGCCGGACCACCGTGGTTGCGAATAGTTGTGTTGGATTGCGTCGGGGCATTTCCATCGCCAGCGATATTCCTCCCAACCTCGTTCGAAGTTGCCTTGCAAAAGGTTCAGTACGCCCAAGTTGCGATGGAGTTCCGCATCAGCCGGGCATAGCTCCATCGCTTTCGAATAACTCTCAAGAGCGGTTTGGAGATTTCCGTTCCAAACGTGCAGCGTGCCACGGTTTTTGTATGCGTTGACATAATCCGGCTTCAATCGGATGGCTTCGAGAAAACATCGGTCGGACTCTTCGGCTTGGTAGACGTACCGTAGCGTATTCCCGAGGTTGTTGAATGCGATTGGAAATGACGGTTGGAGCCGAATGGATTCGCGATAGGCTGCGATCGCTTCTGGATATCGTTTCTGATCATGCAGAGCGATACCAAGAAAACACCACGCGGACGGATGATGAGGTACGACTGCAATGACTTGGCGATAAATGGATTCGGCCGATTGCGATTGACCTTGTTGGTGAATCTTCCAAGCGTACTGAAGGGCTTCTTCCACCGAAGGCATAGACAATCCTTTTGGTCGAGGGAAATGGTGACTGTAAAAGAAAAACCCCGATAGTTCGCAAAAACTACCGGGGCATTCTATGATGTTCCAGTGTAGACCAGGAAGACGCCTAATCCAGGAAGCCAACTAAGTCTTGGCTTCGGCTAGGTTGCTGTAACTTGCGAACAGCCTTGGCCTCGATTTGTCGGATACGTTCACGAGTCACTTTGAAGATGTGGCCGACTTCCTCAAGGGTGTAGCTGTATCCGTCGCCCAGGCCATAACGCAGCTTGATAATTTCGCGTTCGCGATAGCTGAGTGTTTTCAGGACGCGATTGATTCGTTCGCGAAGCATTTCTTGTCCGGCACCAACCGCAGGGCTTTCGGCTGTCCCATCCGGCAGCAAATCGCCAAACTGACTATCTTCGCTGTTTCCGACGGGTCGGTCGAGCGAAATTGGGTAGCGGCTCATGGCCAAGACGCGTCTTGCTTCCTCGATCGTCGTTTCGGCGCGTCTGGCCGTTTCTTCGAGCGTCGGCTCGCGACCGAGTTCCTGCAAGAGTTGGCGGGAAACGTTTCGAACGCGGGACATGGTTTCGACCATGTGCACGGGGATTCGAATCGTTCGGCTTTGGTCGGCCACGGCACGCGTGATTGCTTGACGAATCCACCAAGTTGCGTAGGTGCAAAACTTGAAACCTCGACGGTATTCAAACTTATCCACCGCTCGCATCAGGCCGGCGTTGCCTTCTTGGATGAGATCCAAAAAGCTCAAGCCACGGTTTCGGTACTTTTTGGCGATCGAAACAACGAGACGCAAGTTGCCTTCGCTGAGTTGTTTCTTGGCGCGTTGGTACTCGGTATAAACTCGTTTGACCATTTCGACGCGATTGCGAAGACTGCGAGGAGTTTCCTGCGTCGCCATCAGGATATGACGATACTCTCGACGCAGTTCGGCGATTTGCGAAGGAGCAACTTGCTCGCGACTGGCTTTCTTTAGTTCTTGTCGAATCTCGTCGACTCGTCGACTAAATCGTTCGAGGTAGCCAATCATTTGTTCGATGCGTTGCGTGCGCAATCCGAGTTCTTCGACCAAACGAACTGCCTTGCGGCGACGATGGGCCAAGGAACGCCAAGCTTCGAGGCGCTTGTTCTTGTGTTGGGTTTGGCTTAGCGAAATGCGATAATCGCGCCGATTTCGCTTGAGCAAAACATCCAATGTCTTCAAGTTGTGCGGCAAGCGACCGGTGATTTGATCTTTTTCCAAGCGATCGGTGACCGAGACCTGAACGGTACGGTCAAACGGCAATTCGCCCGCATGAACGCGCTTGAGAATCTTGTACGCAAATTGAATTACGTAATCGCACTCAAGCAATTTGGTTCGAAAACGACGGCGGGTGACTTCGATGGCTTTCGCCAAACGAATTTCTTCTTGACGGGTCAGAAGGGGGATTTCGCCCATCTGCGTCAAGTACATCCGAACCGGATCGTCAGACCACGTTTCGGAATCGTCAATTTCGACCAGCAATTCATCGTCACTGTCCAACTGGACCTGATCATCGACTGCAACAACGTCACTCGCAACGCCGTCACCGAGATCATCACTATCTTCGTCAAGCGCAAGCTTGCCAAAGCCGTCGAGATCATCTGCAACGCGCGGGGAGTCGTCTTCGAAATCATCCAGCAATGAATCGAACAAGGTTAAGCTCCTAAGACCACAAATTAACCGAGGCCGGAAACCAACCCCATCTGCCGTTCGAACGCAGAATTGCGCTCGCGTCGCAGACAAGTAATCTTACCACCTGACTAAGTATGGTCGGATGTCGGCACTCAAATAGTAAACTTTTACGATTATCAAAAATGACCCGTCGCCAATAAAGGCTTGGTGACGGTTCTAATGAACAACAGGAAACCATTCATTCCACTAAACAGCATAATCCAACTTAACCGCGACAGCGTTTTGCAATCGAGTTGAATAAACCACAACAGGCAAGAGACCGATTGATCCAATAGAGTTCAACGATCGATGACCTTGTGGGCGTTCCTAATCAAAACCGATCAGCCCCAAATGGAAGGCACTTGGGTTGGTGGGGTTCGTATCTCGTCAAAATTCAAATCCGTTCAACTTGTCCAAACCAACCGTGGTCAGACGCGTGGGAGCAAATCCTTTTTACGGGCGACATTGCGGAAAGTTCGTTTCCTATCTAGCCGTTGCGAAAATAATTCCGCAGTTGGCAAACGCAAACCATTAGGTCCTTTGGAAACGTACAGGAAACTAGTCGGCCAGGAGTCGCTGTTGATGGATAACCCCACCGAATGCACATTGGATCGGCGTCTTTAAAGTCGAACTCTCTTTGGCGTACTCGTTTCCCTAATTTCACAATGAACGAAATTCGCCGCCGAACGAAATCCGAACGCGAACGAAAATCAAGCATAGTGCAACTTTGCAACAATCAAGATGATTGAGTTAATCGCTAGACAACCTCGCTCATCAAACCAAAACACGGTACATTCCGTATAACCGGGAATTGGTGATCGCCCCTGAACAAATTTTAACTACTACGAATTCTCGGTCCAGTCATTATTTGACTAGAATATGGGACTTCCGCTCTTTTCAGATCATTTTTACGAAATCGGACTCATGCCAACCGAGTATTTACTTCCTTGCACCTGCGGCAAAAAAACTACCGTTGTCCCCAGTCAAGCGGGCCAAAACGTGACCTGCGAGTGTGGCGCGAGTCTTGCCGTGCCCAAATTTAGGGAAATATCGCAACTCGAAGTCGCATCCGCACCAATTTCCAAAAAAACAACCCGAGCAGCAACGTCGGACAGTTGGCATGCGGGTTTCGGTGCGATTGGCGCGGTATTACTTGGATTCTCGCTGATAAGCCTGTCGTTTTGCGGATACTACATTTTCTGTCGTGCCCAGATCGACACAAGCGTCACCATCGACGACGAATTGCGGGCCGGGAACAAGTATTATGATTCGTTGACCGCTGCCGAAGTCATATTGGGTTACCAAGAAATTGTCGCGTACGGCATGGGGGTTCGCGATAATCCACCCGCTTGGCATATCGAAAAACTGTGGGCCGATTGGTACGAATCGTGGGCCATTTACACGGGCTCTGCCGGCTTGGCATTGCTCGCCGGCACGGTGTTTTTTTTCTGGTTAAGTCGGCGAATGGGCAGATCAGCTTCGATCGAGCGCTAACTTAACGCGATGGCAGTTTAGGCGAACTTCCATGAGGTTTTGCATTAGCCACCCCAACTTTTCTTCATCAAGCCTTGCGTTTCAACACAAACACGGCATCCTCGGTCTTTTCATCTACTTGGATCGGTTTGTCGATTTCGTATTGGAAATCGTAAACCGCATCGATTTCCCACTCGGGACATGAATCGATCAATGACCGGAACTGAGCCAGTGTATAGCTTCGCAGCGTTAAAATATGTTCAAAAGCGCGGTGCATCGTCGGCGTATAGACGTCAAAATGCATCGAATAAGTGACGGTGCGATTCTTGGGACTTGAACGCAAATACCGCACATCCGAGTTCACCACCAAGTTGCCTCGACGAGCCGACCAATGTTCGTTTTGGCTGAACTGGGCTCGTGTCGGACACAAATATAAACCCAGAACGTACACTCCTCCCGGTCGCACATCGCGAGCCATGCAACGAAGATGGCTCAAGGCACTTTGCTCGTCCATCAAATGGCGAAACGAATTAATCATGATAAAAGCCGAATCGTAACGCACCGGCAATTCAAAGTCGGTCATGTCGGCATGCCAAACTTTGGATGCGAAGCCACGTTTCTCTGTTCGCGTTCGGCAATAATCAAGCGACACTTCGTTCAGATCGAACCCATCGACCCGAATTCCCGCTTTGCAAAGCCGATATAAGATGCGTCCCGTGCCACAGGCGGGCTCGATCACCCGTTTGACTTTGCCCGAGGCATGTTGCGTGAAAATGTTTCGCAAAAACCGGACTTCTGCGGCCCAGTCGGAGCCAAAGGCCAATTCGTAATACTTGGGGAAGTCGTAAATGCTAGCCTGTGCGACTAAGTTTTTTCCGGCCGATTTTTTGGCCATAGCGTTTTGATTCTCAACGGAGCACCGATATTTTTTTGAATTTTCCCAAGCGGCTTGCTTGAAAAATTACTCTACAACGAACAATGAGAGTTTGATGTCACTACCTACTGAGGTCAACTCGCCTCGCTATAATCATCGGCAAGACTACTAATTTTCCCGCTCGATGGGACGACTCATGAACGCTGTAACAGTTTCCCCAATGACCGAACAAGAAATTAAAACTTACCGCGACACGGCCCTCGGACAGTTAGTATTCACACGATCCTATCTCAAGCAAATGCTCGATACGATTCCCGCAGAGCAATGGTTGGTGATACCTCCAGGAGCGCCATCTCACCTAGCATGGCAAGTTGGGCACCTCGCAGTTGCTCAATACGGTTTGATGCTATTCCGCCAGCGAGGCCGCGCTGAAGGCGATCTCGAATTGATGCCAAGCTGGCTTCGTAAGCGTTTCGGAAAAGGCACGAGCCCCTTAACCGACACCGCCGAAGTCCCGCACCGAGATCAACTGCTCGAAATCCTCGATCGCATCGATGCTCAAGCTCGCCAAGAAGTCGCCGAAATGCCTCTGGCTCAGTTCAGCGAAGCGACCGAAATGCCCTACGCTGTCTTTCCGACAAAGCTCGGCGCACTCCTGTTTTGTCCGATTCACGAGTCCATTCATATCGGCCAAATCGGACTCATTCGACGACTTATGGGTTTCGACCCAGTTCGGTAAGACCATGGACTTTGCAACGATTGATTTCGATACAGCCAACTATAAATCGGACAGCCCGTGCCAAGTTGCCGTGGTGGTCGTCGAGTCAGGCCAGATCGTCGCGGAACAAAGCTGGCTTATTCGCCCTCGCCGAATGTATTTTTCAAGTCAATGCATCGCCATTCATGGTATCCAGCCTGAGGACGTGAAAGATCAACCCGAGTGGCCCGAGATTTGGCGTCAACTGAGCCCGCTATTGGAAGGCAAGACGGTCGTCGCGCACAACGCTTCGTTTGACTTGCGAGTCCTGACGTCCACTCTGCTGTTGTATGATTTGCCATGCATGGATTTGGACTACACTTGCACGCGATTGATTGGGCGACGAACTTGGCCGGGCATGAGCGGCTACGGATTGATGGCCATCGCCAATTCGCTTGGCATTACATTCCAGCATCACGACGCACTTGAGGATTCGCGCACTTGCGCAAAAATTCTCCTTCACGCAGCCCGTAAGATCGAAGCGGCGACGTTAGACGCACTCGAAGACACGCTCGCCTTGGTGCGAGGTCGCGTGCGCTACGGAAATCTGCAAGGACCGCGAAGCTTGAAAAGATCGACAAATGTCGAGTCAGGCGAAGGTACCAGTCGCAATGTGTATGGTCGCACAGGCTTTCCAGAGCGCGCGACAAAAATCCGACAAAGACGATCGGCGGTCGAGACACTTGCCAAAGGATGTGAAACGGCACAACCGCTCGACTGCAAAAATGTAGTACTTCAAGGTAGCTTATTAGGATTAGAACGCGACGACGCGATCAATTTCTTGGTTCGTCTGGGCGCAACGGTTCAAAAACACATCAACCTGCAAACCGATTTTCTCATCGTTGGACATTCCCAGGACGCGCTCGACGCCAATGCAAATGCGAACTTGACCTCGGACGTGAATTCGAAACTCGAATCCGAAGTAGAAAAACGAAAAGCCGATGGCCAACCCATTCGCACACTCAGCCAACGTCAGCTTCTAGCCCTAATCCCCGGCGGCACCTCCATGGCCCGCGCCCTAGCTGGCGAGTCAAGGTAAAAGCCACTCAAGGGCAAGTTGCATGATTCTCACTGGTGAGAACGACTCACCGAAAACGAAAGAGCGACGTACCTTTGTCTGCGATGAGACAAATTGAATTGAATTTGCTATTTTCGGACAGGGACTTTCGGCCAGGCACTTTCGGCCAAGCACTTTCGGACATGACTCGTACGGTAATCGAAAATTGCAGCTCCCACAGGATTCGGGAGCAGCCTGCTTCCGATACCGATAAAAAAAAAGGAAATTCATTGCCGGAAAACTTCCTGTTATGCTTTTTGCAAACTATCTGGACTTGTTACCAATTCATTTTTTGAAAAAATGACGCGAGATAAATTGACGTTTTGCAATGTAGATTGACAGTCGGGGTCCGTTTGTTTTCTAAGAAGGTAATTCGTCGTGGTCAAAGAGTCGGACTGGAAGAAGTTTCAAAGCATGATCATCACCCTGCGAGAGAGGTATTTGGCAAAGCAGAATGCTTCACTGCTGAAGATCATCGCCGATCCAGATCGTTCTGAGACGGAGCGATTTTGGGATGCATTCAAGCGAATGAAAGCGGTGAGCAAGGAACTCGCTGAATGTCTTGATGACCACTCCCGATCGAGAATGGAATTGCATATGCGGCTGATGCTTCGCTGTGGCATGCTTGTTCAAGAAGACCTCGTCTCCTTTGGCGAAGAGCTTCAGCAGCGGTTGAATTTGCGAGACGGATTTTCCGCGTGAGTCCAAGAGAGAATTCGTACGAGCATTTCATTTATTCGTCTTGTTCAAATGCTTGTTGTTCCACCTAATGGCAAGCAAGCTAATCCTAAAACGTCTGAGGTTGCGCGGATTGCATGCTGGTCAGATTCGTGTTGATTGGAATCACCATCGAATTGCGTAAAGGAATAGGTTGTGTAACTTGGTTTGAAACGAGGTAGTCCGAGGAAATTTTTCCAAACGCTGTGTGGCACTGAAAGAACGCCTCGACAACATCGGGATCAAAATGCTTGCCGACCCCCAGCGGATAATTTCGCAAGCGGCATCGTGCGACATGGGTTCTTTGTACGGGCGTCGCGATCGCAGCGCATCGTACACATCTGCTGCCGCTACAATTCTTGCCACGATTGGGATTTGGGAACTCGCGAGCCCAATGATTGGCCGACTTAAGCTTCATTTGTTGGGCTAGAGACTTGCTTCGATTCTTTATTATCCATGGCGAGAAATGCGGAATTGCATTTGAGCGAGAATCGCTTGCCGCTACTGTTCGCTTCTTATATGTTTGTCCACGTAAGAAGCGAGCCTAAACAGGTCTTAGCAGCGTCTCCCTCAAAATTATCGCCGATGGTATCATTATTGCGATCGTATGCGTTAATGGCCCCATCGAGAAAAAGGAGTTGGTAAGTGATTGGGTATTTCGATCTGTTTCCCGAAAAATGCAAATCGGAACTTAGAACCATTCAGTTCATGGACGACGACAACGAGGGCATTCCCGCTGGGACTTATGTCTTCGCCGAGTATTTCTGTGATAACTTGAGCTGCGATTGTCAGCGCGTGCTGATCAAAGTTCTTCGAGTCCAAAGTCCATCTGATAGGCCTGATGAAGTCGCTACCATCAGCTTTGCGTGGAACGAAGAACCTGATCAGACTTGGAAGACCGTCTTGAAGGATGTAGAAAATCCATTCCTCGATCCATTTCACCGTCAATGCGGCTATGCCAACGAAATGATGGACTTGTGGTATGAGATGTACCAGTGGGATGAAGAGTATGCAAAACGAATAGAGCGGCATTATGCCGAGGTGAGAAAACAAGCCGCTGGACCACGCAAAACGTATCTGAATGACGTGCGAGTAGATAAAGCCAGCAGCGAAAGCCTCGCAGAAAGAAAAAGACGATACCGTTCATTGCGACTGCACAACGCAAGTAAGAAGTCGCGCCGCAAACCGTAAGAGCAGCAAACCTCAGTCCAGGATATATCAGTTTTG
The DNA here is from genome assembly GCA_031374825.1 of Pirellulaceae bacterium. GTDB lineage: Bacteria > Planctomycetota > Planctomycetia > Pirellulales > Pirellulaceae > JANMGV01. The sequence goes on along the minus strand of JANMGV010000150.1, from coordinate 4,150 downwards.
CATCGAATCACTGTTTCGCCACAAGGAAGTTTGGGACTGGTTGCTATGGCGAGCGATGATGCTTCGCCGATCCGAATAAGTGATGTTCCGCCTGAGATTGTTACCGCGTTCAGGGCATCATTCATTTCGGGTTTGGTAACACTTGCTTCCAGACGATGGCAGCCATTGGTTGTTGGCTGGCCGGCTGAGTTCACCTTTTGGCGGGATTATGCCCGCAAATACTTCGGAGCGCTTTGTCGCCAATATTCGCCCAGTTCCAAACAGTGGTCCGCCATAACTCCACCGAATGTGACACTGGTTGAGGAATGGTTGCAGTCTGCGCCACCAATGCCGGGGCTGGAGAATTTGAGCCCGCTCCGACTACAGGAGTTGTGGCTAGAACTGGATTCGAACACTCAGTTGGCTGCTCGTCAGCATGACGAAGGTCTGGCAGGCTACCTCAAGTCGCTGGATACCGAATGGAATTTGATTGGGCGCGTGACCTTTCATTTGGCAGAGAATAAAAAGAACCCCGACGCTCCGTTCGCTTTCATGGCAACGTATACACAAGGCCAAGCCAAAGATGGCACACCACAACATCTCCCATTGTCCGAAGCATTGCGGCAGTCGATCACTGCCAAAGACACCGACCAGTTGGATCGTCTGCTTGAACCAGTAAGTCGCGCAGCGCGGTCCTGCAAACTCGTTGATCGCTTGCTCGAGTCGCGGAAACTTTTTACCCCGCAGGCCTGGGGAATTGGACAGGCATACGAGTTCCTTTCCGCGATACCAGTGATGGAGCAAGCCGGTATCGTTGTCCGCGTTCCCAATTGGTGGAATGCATCGCGTCCACCCCGCCCACAAGTCTCTGTGAACATTGGATCAAAGGAACCCAGCCGATTTGGATTGGATGGATTGGATCTGCAAGTCGGTGTGACCGTTGACGGCGATCCACTCGATGCTGCTGAGCTAAAGCAATTGTTGGCCGCTCGCGAAGGGCTGGTTCTGTTGCGAGGCAAATGGGTTCAAGTCGATCAAGAGCAGTTGAAGTCGGCTATGCAGCATTGGCAGACTTTGCGAAAGCAGCATGTTGATGGAGTCGATTTTCTCCAAGCGATGCGATTGCTCTCCGGTGCATCGATTGGTAACGCTGGAAATGATGAGGAGTTGAATCGATGGGCCCGCGTCGAACCTGGTGAGTGGCTACAGCAAACGCTCAGATCATTGCGAGAACCGGGCAGCGGCAAGGATGTTGATCCAGAATCCGTGGTCGATGCGACGTTGCGCCATTATCAAACTGACGGCGTGCGCTGGCTCTGGTTCGCGACGCAGCTTGGATTGGGTGTCTGTTTGGCCGACGATATGGGCTTGGGAAAAACGCTGCAAGTCATCTCCTTGATCGCACTATTGAAACAAAATCGAACATCTAAACGCAATGACGATTCGCCTTGTCTGATCGTGGTACCTACTTCCTTATTAGGAAACTGGCAGCGCGAGTTCGCAAAATTTGCTCCTCAATTGCGATTGTTCGTTGCGCATCGCTCCGTGAGCAGCGTCGAAGAAATAAAGTCTGTCGAAGTGGCGTCGGCAAAGCAGCTTGCTGATGTTGATGCGATCATCGTTACTTATGGAATGATCCGCAACGCGAATTGGCTCCGCAAGCTGAAATGGCAATTGATGATTCTGGACGAAGCACAGGCGATCAAGAATCCGAGTTCTTCTCAAACTAAAGCGATCAAGAGTATTCCGGCGCGATGTAGAATCATCATGACCGGTACGCCGATTGAAAATCACTTGGGGGATCTATGGTCATTGTTCGACTTTAGCTCGCCTGGCTTGCTCGGCAGCGCCAGTGAATTCAAACGCTTTGTGTCGAGCAAAGACGACCGCCAGCGTGCGCAGCGTCTAGCATCACTACGCAAACTGATTCAGCCCTACGTTCTGCGTCGCATGAAGACTGATCCGCTCATTGTGCCAGACTTACCGGCCAAAACAGAGATGCGCGTCGACTGTGGACTGTCGGCCGCTCAGGCTGCTTTGTATCGGCAGGTGATTGAGGATCTTGAGAAATCGCTGGAGATTGCCTCAGGGATTCAACGTCGCGGCCTAGTGCTGGCTACATTGATGCAATTGAAGCAGATATGCAATCACCCATCGCTGTATTTGAAGCGATCTCAGTTCGTAGCAAAGGAATCTGGTAAGTTCGGCGAGCTGCAGCGTTTGTGCGAAGGAATTGGCGAGAAGCAAGAGAAGGTGTTGATCTTTAGCCAGTTTCAATCGATGTGTGAACCACTAAGTCAGTTCTTGGCCGAAGTGTTTGGCCGTCCCGGTTTGGTCCTTACCGGTCAAACGTCCCCAAAATCACGCGGAAAACTGGTGGATGAATTTCAGAAACCCTTTGGCCCGCCGTTTTTTGTGATCTCCGTTAAAGCAGGTGGCACCGGATTGAACTTGACAGAAGCCTGCCATGTAGTCCATTTTGATCGCTGGTGGAATCCTGCTGTCGAAGACCAAGCCACGGATCGTGCGTTTCGCATCGGTCAAAAACGCAATGTGCTGGTGCACAAGTTTGTTACCACCGGGACCCTTGAAGAACGGATCGACGAATTAATTCATTCAAAGAAGCAAGTTAGCCGCGAGATGTTTGACGACACGGGTGAAGTCAATCTGACCGAGATGTCGGACGAGCACTTGTTGCGCTTCATTTCACTTGATCTCAACAAGGCAGTTTCAACGTAAGAACTTAAGGAGGGCGATAAATGGGTTTCTATGGAAGATGGGCACCTTACGTTTCGGTCGCTAAGCGTCGAGCCAATGCAGCTCGCGAGGCCAATAAGCTCGCTAAGAAAGGGCAGGAACTGCGACCGATCCGTATCAGTTCGCGTGCCATTGCAAATAGTTTTTGGGGTATTGCCTGGTGCAATAATCTAGAGATTTATGCCGATTGGGCGAATCGGATGCCACGAGGGCGAACGTATGCTCGTAACGGTTCGATTGTTGACTTACAAATTAGATCAGGTGAGATTTCCTCAATCGTAAGCGGTTCATCGCTTTACAAAATCAAGATCTCGATCGACAAGCTAGAAATGAAGAAATGGAAAGCCATTCGCACGGATTGCGCTCAGCAAGTCGGATCGCTGTTGGATTTGATGCGTGGCAAGTTGCCCGAGGCCGTCCTGAAGCGTTTAACGGATCCCAAAACTGGCATGTTTCCTGGCCCCAAAGAATTGAAAGTAAGTTGCAGTTGTCCCGACTACGCTACGGTGTGCAAGCACGTGGCAGCGACGCTGTACGGCGTCGGGCATCTGCTTGATTCGGATCCAGATTTATTTTTCAAGATGCGAGGAGTCGATCAGTCAGAACTCGTAAACGATGCAATCACCACTCAGACAACTTCCGATACAATTGGGCTTGATCAGCAGTCGGACCTGGCAGGCGAGGATCTCGGTACGATATTTGGAATTGACTTGGCGGTCCCAGAAGATGCCCCATCGACGGTTTCAAAGAAAACCAAGTCAGCAACTCGTGTCCGAAAACGTACGACAGCTGCGGTGCAAAAGACTTTGACGGTCGCAACTTCTAAACCGTCAAGGAAAATCCCAACCGCCAAGAAATCGAGCCAAAAAGTCAAAACTGCTTCGAGGGTTCAGACCAGAACATCGACAACTTCGAAGAGAGCAAGAGTAGCATTACCCGAGAAAGGGGCGACCAAGAGGAAACTGAAAGTCATTGCTAAACCCGCAAAAAAGACCACTCGCAAAGTTGTCCAATCGGTGGCGGTCCGCAAGGCCAATCCACTCGCAACGTCAACACAGAAGAAAAGGGGATCGAAAGCGATTCTGCCAGTTTCAGTTTGATGCCGCTAAATTTGTGGTTAATAAGCCAGATAAAGCTTTCGAATTGATATGTGGGGTAAACACAATTCAGTCTTGTTCCCTCGAAGATAGAACGCAAAGGAGCAATGACAATAAGAGATTTGCGAACGAGTTGAATTGGTTAATGGAGCCCGGTCTTGCTGTGAAAGCTGGAGTTATACCTCACGCGGGAAGCAGAGTCACATTTTCGAAGGTTTGAAAGTTCAGCGTGATCAGTGATGCGATTGCCTTTTGGTGGGTTGTGGAGAGTTCCTGGAGGCAGGTGTCGATGACTGCCTGAAAGTCGGCATAATTGG
>JANMGV010000146.1:0-4530 GCA_031374825.1 Pirellulaceae bacterium | reverse complement strand
ATGAGAATCTTTCAGTCGAATCGAGATGGCCTTGGCTACTGCGAAAGAAACCAGAAACCCCGACTCAAAAGTAAACGTCAGCACGAAAAAACGGCTACCCAATACTCCCTATTTTTCTGCCCATAATTTTTTTGCCGTGATCTCTCAGTAGGCAGAAAAATTCGGGGCAAAAATATTCCAGAAGCCGAGTCCACGGCATTAGTTACCGATTGTGCAGTGTGACTGCGGATGTGAATTCCCAGTCAGCATTTTGGAGTAGATGGCAGAGCACAAGACAACAATTCCCTGGTCAAAACAAAGGTGGCAGAAGTCACTGTTTTCCCCGGATGACGTGCCAATCCTTCCGCAAGGATTCGTTCGAAAGCATTGAAATCCGCCTCTTTTTTAAAGATCGGACTTTTCGCATTGCCTCGGTTCAGTGCGTGGTAAATGCAATTTGCTTCATCTGCGCGTTTACGTTTGCGCATCAGAACAGTGTAACATGAGTCATTCCCCGAATCAATGACTCCTGACACCTTTGTTTTTTCCCCTGACACCTTTGTTTTTTCCCTTTGTTTTTTCTATCCCTTTAGTTCATTGGGGCGGACTTTCCAGAATTAGTGGCTCTCAGGGAAATAACGAATCCAACGGATCAGTTATTGTGTCAACCACGAAAACTCTTGCAGTTAATTTCAAGCGAGGCAAATTGGGATCATTGGTCGTATATACCGCATGATTTTCAATGCTTCCCGTTGAGAAACGGGTGTCCAGAAGGACGGGAACTTGAGCCGTCTCTCCAGATACAACAACAATCGTTTTTGCCTTCGAATCACCGCAGTCGCAAGCTTGGTTTACTTCGTTCAGTACAAGTCGCTTTTTGCCGGCGTTATGGACGACAAAGGGAACAACCGATTCGCTTCGCACGGAGGTTCGTCCCAGGTCGCGAACATTCACGTCCACGACAATCGAGGCCGCACTCGGAAAAGAATTATTGGAATGCCAGTTCCGCGAAGCGATGTAGGTACCGCAAACTGACGTACCCACTGCCAACAGGAAAATCACGAATCGTTTGCAGTTCCTGTTAAGCACGGCTTGCAGAGTATCCTACGGCTTAGAGACAATTGTATTGATTCGCATTTTGGGTCACTGTACAAGTTTGCTCCGAGGTACGCCGCCTCCAAGCATTTGTGAATCAAGCGACTGGTCAGCGTGAATTCCGCCGCTTCCACTCATTACTAATTGACCCGCAATGATAGCGCCGTAGAAATCGGCATCGCTGGATCGGTCGACAAGTGCGGATGGACCGTAGATAACTCCATAAAAATCCGATCCTCCTGAAATCGCACATTTCGTACCGAGCAAAAAGAGTTGCAAATTTTGCGGAAGAAATGTGGTATTGGCAAGGCTTCCTCCACTGATGGCAACGTCGCCGGTAACATAAATCTCCGTATCGCCGCTGATATTGATTGTTGAGCCGCCTGACAAGCTCAGTTTGCTGAAGTAATACGTTCCAGGAGGTAGATTTACGCTATCGCCGCCGGAAAGCGTGAATTCGCCTTTGCTATTCAGCGGCACCTTATTCTGAACTGAATTGGGAATTTTTGAGTTGTTATTGATCGTCGCGGCGTCACCTGGGTCAACTGCAGGATAGGAGAGCGCTTTCGTCAACGGAGACGTGTCCCCAAGCACACCGATACTGCTACTACTTTTTACGGTCTTGCCAATTCCTGGATGTGCGTCGCCTCGAATAGCTGCGGAGCCGCTCATCGTGATGACGCCATTACTACAAACGTTGCCTTGGTTTGTGGCCGTTGCACTAGAATAGAAACCGTTTGACGAACTATAACTGTTTGTATAGCTGCTCCCGCTCATAGTAACACTTTGAAGTCCAGTGATCAGCCCGCAACGAGAGGTTTGAATTCGAGCGATCGAAGTGGCGCTAAGGTCTGCGGATCGTGTTCCTATCGCGGGAGCAATAAAAAGATTCAACGGATTGCCTCGAGATGCGACTCGACGGCATGTCAGTTTAATGGCATTAGGGGACTGCGATGACCCCGAAGGTAAAACCGTAAAGGTTGCGGCACTCTCATCCCAAACACCGATCTCGATGTCTTGTGCTGCGACGATTTCAACATTTCGTTTGGCAGCCGAGTTTTTACTTGCCCAAAGCTGCGTAGCAGCGATCGCCTCTTCCCGGCCATTGCATAACGCCCGAGCACCTGCCAGCGCGCCCGAATCTGCGGCATTCTGAAGTTCGACTTCGGTTACCGCCATGTATCCGAGATCAATCGATAAAGCCAAAAATGCGATCGATACAATGAGAAACACGACAGCCAAAAAGGTAATTGCTCCACGACGATGACAGCGCTTCTCTTTTATTTCGCGGCAAATCAATCGAGTATTCATTCGTGTTCCATCGAGCAATTCGCGCTCAAGGTTGCCGTTGAAAATAATTTGGCATAAAAGCCAACAGCGCTTTTGTTGTATGGGATACTAACGGTCACGTTAATGACATCGCCTTGCACGGCACCGTTGACGTCTTTGTTTGATTCAGCATTTACCGAAATCTCAACGCTGACGTCACCTTCCTTGACACCCAATGTGCTCGCACACATTGTTTTGATTTTTTGAGAAGTTTGGCTCGACGTTGCACCATCGACGATTGCAGATCGAGCCCCACGAAACGCCGAAGTAGCGATCATGTGCCTAACTCGCATCGCTTGCCCAATTTCGATCATTCCAGCAAGCAACAAAAGAAACAAAGGGGCAACAATGGCAAATTCAACAGTTGCAGTGCCATGTCGCCGTTTCGACATCCACTGCTTACGCAACGGCAATTTTTTTCGGCATGTGTTAAGCATCAATTGATTCTCGTGCCGTTTTCGGATCCATCAATTCGATCCATCGAAACGAACTCAGTGAGCATCGCATCCATGAAAATGTGCTCAATGACCTGCAATAGCACTACCGGTAAGCCTGGGGTTCACCGCGAATTCAAAACTAGCTTTTTTTCCGCAGTTCAGGAGCGAAATTCCCAGACCAATGTGAATTTTAGCCTTCCGTGTCGTCGGCAAAATCGTTTTGACTGGCGCATTTCGACGTGTGATTTATTGAACATCAAAGGCAAGAACAGTAACAAAACAATAGGGCATACAAGTAATGTGGGCTGGCAGCATCGGACAAGGAATTCAATCGAAAAAAACTGTGACGCTCATAAAATGTTCTCGCTTTGGCTTTCATCTTGTCGAGCAAGCGTCCTGGGCTGCCCATGGCGTTGTAGCCGCCGTCGATATGCATAATCTCGGCTGTGATTCCGTTACTGTATGAGCTAAGCAAGAATGCGCCGACGCGTCCGACTTCTTCTTGCGTCATGTTTCGTCCCAGCGGTGCAATGTGTTCGTATAGGTCAAGCATCCCATCGACACCAGCCGCGCGTCCAGCCAAAGTTCGCAGTGGACCGGCACTGACTGCGTTGACTCGAACTCATGCGGGCCCCAGGTCGTACGCAAGATAGCGAACCGTCGCACTCAAAGCAGCTTTGCAAATGCCCATTACATTGGGGCTGTCAATGATGCGGTGTGTCCCCATTGTTCCACTGCTCGGAGCTTGCCTCACTCACTGTCAGGTTTGGCGTGCTAAGAGAGGTCACACGCGTGCTTCGCTTTTAGGACAACAAAACAGCGTCCGTCGGTGGCAAGCCCGAGCGTCGCTGGCGAGGGGGTGTTGTCGATCATTTTAGCACACCGAATCTATTGCGACGGATCGGGACGAGCCCGAGCGTCGCTGGGGGGCGGGTAGTGTCAGTCGTTTTAGCGCACCAAACCTTGCGACGGATCGGGACGAGCCCGAGCGTCGCTGGCGAGCGGGTGGTGTCTGTCATTTTAGCGCACCAAACCTTGCGACGGTTCGGGGCAAGCCCGATCGTCGCGGAGTGGGTGCGCATGCGGCTCAGAGCATCAGACGCGAAACTGGGCCTTGGGCCCATGTTTCGCAACAGGTTTGGTGCGCTAACTGTGGAAACAGCGTTAAGTGCCCTCCACTGGGCCCCACCATGGGAGGTCGCGCGCGAATCGCTTTTAGGACACCAAAAACGGCGTCCGTCGGGGGCAAGCCCCGAACGGACGATACGAACCAAACAGATGAAAGCCAGACTGCTCGGAGCTTGCCTCCGTCACTCTTAGGTTTGGCGTGCTAACGGAGGTCGGGCGCGTGCGTCAATAATATTGTGTGTGCCCCATTGTCTGACGCCCACCACATCCGGACGCGATCTCAAGACCAACTGAAAATGGTTCGACAGAATCGCAAAGCCTAACAAGTCGCGATGAGAGTGCCATCCACCAACGTCATCGTCTGCTTGATATCATTCAACCTCGGGTTGCGCGCAAGTGGTTCAAGCTCCTGGCCTAACTCCGAGATAACTTCCTTGAGTCGTTCGGCGTCAAAGACCGTAGCCGATTCGGATAGCGAACCCAGCGAGGCCTGCGAACAACCAAGCTTCTTCTGAACCTTCGCGAGTTCACTAGCTTGTTGAATTCCACGCAGTGAGGTGAC
>JANMGV010000123.1:0-3514 GCA_031374825.1 Pirellulaceae bacterium | reverse complement strand
GCCGGTTGGTAGAAGATACTCCCATGCTTTTTTACCGCCACTTAGCTTCGCAATGTCCGAGCTATGCGAAAATATTTCCTGATCGAGATTCCAGATACGTTGATAATTGAAGCAATCGCTTTCGATCGTTCGCGCCGCGAGCTTACCGTGTTCGGGATGAATCGCGGTTTCAAGATCGGCAAGAATCTCCAGCGTGCTGTCAAAGTTTTGCCCTGTCCAAATGTAGCGAATGCGGTGCGGTTGTTGATAATCTTCCGGCAATCCTTCCGGTAAGCCAGGGTCAGCTTGGCCGAAACGTATGCTGTTATGTCGATATTGTGCAGCCTCACTGCGCGCTGACGTGAGCGTATCCCATGTTCGTTCCAACTCGACCGAGTGTTGGCTGAATTTGGCATCGCGCTCGCGGAGTTCATTAAGCAGCTTGTCCTTGTCGATCGGTTTTCCTTCCGCTGGAATATCGGGATTGATGGTCGTGCTTTCCGAATTACCGATCGGTGCTTTGGGTGAGCCTTGATTGCTCTTTGGTTCATCGCTGGGTTGGCGATACTTTTTGCCAGTCAATTCATCGCGAACTGACGTTCCAGCCGGAATCTGCAATTGCGTGGGCAAAACAACCGCGTCGTTGACTTTCACTTCCGAAGCGACAAACTCCGCACCGAGCATACCCGCTGGATTGAAAAACATGAACGTGCGAACGCGATGAGGCATGCTAACGCCGTTAACCTTTCGGTAATCGTCGACCAGAGCGACTCGGGCTGGCATTGAATCGGCTCCACCTACGACGCTCAATTCATCAACGCGAGTAATAAGTAGTTCTTTGTCGACTTGTTCCCAAAAGACTCGATACCAAAGTTGCTCAACCGCCGCACGTCCATTTACTTCACTTGGCTCCTGATGAAGAAAAGTGGCGATCCATTGGGTCTTGTGATCGGCCGATTCCTTTTTCTTTAAGTGAAACAGTGGTCGTCCACCTGGATCAGGGATGCCAGGCGTGTGTGCAGCTTTATCGAGAACGGTAGACAATTCGTGATCCCGAATGGGTCGGAAGGCGTAGACATCCGCTCGAATCCAGCCCGACCACGGTTGGCGAAGTTCTTCTGCGGGCTTTCTCGTAATCGTTGCCTGGCAGTGACCTTGCTCGACACCCATCAACTGCGTGAAGACATCTCCCTTGAAAAACCACTCCCGAAACAAAATCGGCATCTTGCCATTGAGGTCACCAAATTTGATTTGACCGAGATCGGCTGTATAGTCTCGCAGGATCGTCATTGGAAACGGTCCAAGCCCGTCGTAGTTTACTTCCTGCGAGGTGTATCGCTTGATATATTCTTCGTTCGATTCGCCTTCGTGATGTTCCGTAGCGATCTGTTGGGATTGGTAAATGTTGCCAACCATACTCAATTGACGCACGGCTTTTTCCCGAGCGCGTTGTCGTTCGAGTAACGAAGTTAAATTTGCAATGCCTGCATCGCGCTCTGCGATAGTCGCTTCACCGGCATGAAGTGGCTTGGAATACTGGGATTCTGTTTGGGGAACTCCTGGGGCCTCGATTTCCGTGCCATCGACGACCTTAATGTTGTCCGGCAAGTTGAGCTTGAACTCTTCGTCCTGAATCTTGGCATCGTCGCCAAGTTCCAGTCGCGTTACAACAAACCTCGTGCGGCTGGCGAGTATCGGATTCCCCTCCCCATCATTTTCATCAGACCAGTCGGTCCACAGGATTGTTTTGGCGGCCCACACGCCGGGCCGTGGCTCGAAAAAATTGTGAAACTCCACTTGCGATTTGAGGCGATCTCCAATTCGAGTTTCAACGCGAGTTGGCAAGTAGCCACGACTGGGGCTGATCCCTACATAGCGTAGCGAAACGTTGGACTGGGGAGTCGCAACAACATCCACATCGATTTCATTGCGACCGTCACGTGTGATCGATGTGATCGTGGGGTTGGGGCCAAACATCGGTTGAGGAAAAGTAATTCCGCTCCGTCCCCAGAAAAGCAGATTCGGAGCGTAAGCGAGTGAACCAGGCCTCAATGCTCCGTAGCTAATTCTTCCGGTTGTGCGGTTCCATGCGTACGCGCGTCCTTCGTCCTGACCTGTCGTCCACTTCTCTGCTTGCAGTTCCGTCGCCTTGATTATTTCTGGAACCATCCGATCACTTTCGATGCGAGTCATCCCGCCTTTCTTCAGCCACCGCGCCGTCCCAGTCGCCGTTACATTCTCGCGTTTTTTATCTTTCGTAAGCACGACCGTTTTGAACTCCTGACCCAGTTCCATACGGCCATAGAACAACTCGTGTCCGGCCAATTGAATTTGCTTCTCAAGCTCTGCCGCTGTGACAACCGCCGGCGTCGCGCGCGCTGTCTCTTGGTCCTGCCCACTCCAAATGACCAATCCTAGGAATGTCATTCCAAGAAATCCAAGCATCGTTAACACTCGCTTTCCTGTTGCGTTGAAAATTGACTTGCGTTTTGTGGTTTGACGTACGAGAGACGCGGGCAGCGACGCCGAGGTTGGCTGCTGCACGTGCGCCAAGCAATCTTCGAGTAAACCAGCGACCTCTTGGGCAGTGTCAAACCGTTCACCGGCGTGCTTTGCCATCAGCTTGCTGATGATCGCACACAGCCATACTGGAATCTCAGGGTTGATTTCCCGAATCGGCCGAGGTTCTTTGTCGGTAATCAAACGCAGGACGCTGTAACTGGATTCGGCTCGGAAGGGTGCGTGGCCGGTACACATGGCGTACATCACACTACCAAGACTGAACAAGTCGCTGCGATAATCGACGGTTTCCGCGCGAGCCTGTTCGGGTGACATGTATTGCGGTGTACCAGCGAGTGTGCCACTGCGAGTGAGACTGGCGTCGTCGACTGCGCGGGCTAAGCCGAAGTCCATCAACTGCACGCGTTCGACGTTTTGATCGAGAAAGATGTTGGCCGGTTTGATGTCGCGATGCACGATACCTTGCGCATGTGCGGCAGCGAGTCCCTTGGCGGCTTGCATGCCGATGCGCAGGATCTCGCGAACTTCCAAAGGACCGTTGTCGCTGAGCCGCTTTTGCAATGAAACGCCACGTGAATAGGTCATCACCAGATACGGTACGCCTTGCCACTCGTCGACACAGTGAATTGCCATCACATGATCATCGACCACCGCCGCAACCGCCTGCCCTTCGCGAGCGAACCGTTTGCGAGCCGCTCCCGAAGCAGCCAAGTGCGGCAGCAACATTTTGATCGCCACAAATCGATTGAGCGAACGATCAAAACCTTTGAAGACTGCTCCCATTCCGCCTTGCCCCAAGAGCCCGATGATCTCATACGGTCCGATACGACCAAGCATGTTGGGATCATCAGTCGGGCCGAGCAGGTCGAGAAGTTTGGAAGTGGTCGCTGGCTCTGTGTCGTGAGTTACTTCCACTTGAAAAGGAGAACGCGTTGCCGAAGCGACCAGCGACTTTCGTGCATCGTCCCACCAACGGGAATCGGCGATCATGGACTCGATCGCGCTGCGGCACGAC
>JANMGV010000063.1:0-2063 GCA_031374825.1 Pirellulaceae bacterium | reverse complement strand
CCCTTGTAATTGACGAGTTTCCCCGACATGACGCTTCGTCCCGCCGAATCCGTGATCGAGAACGAGACTTCATCTTCGGCATTGAAGATTACCCTGCAGATTAACCCCACATCGCAAAAGATGGATGGCACTTAGATTCATAGGCGCGTTTAGATCTGGGCATCGGAACAGTGTAACATGAGCCATTTCCCGAATCAATGACTCCTGACACCTTTGTTTTTACCTGACACCTTTGTTTTTCCCCATCGCTGTTCCATGCTTTCATTGCGTGCCTCTCCCAATACCGCCATAAACAATCGTCTGGGCTACCGAGCGGAGTGGTATTTGCCTAAGCGGTAGGTTACGCTAACAAGTTCAACAAACCGTTGCACCGGATTTCGCCGTAAGGCCGAAAGTACCGTCAAGTACTCTTTTGCGAAACCGGTGAACGCAAACTTTTTATTGGCGCGCGTGAGCCGCCTTTTGTCGAAACTCATTGAAACTACATACTCATGAAGAGACTTTTCGTTACTAGTCGCTACATCGTTCTCGCATTTTTCTTGGTCGCTCTCGGCTGGGCCGTAGCAAACGCTCAGAAGCCGAGAGTACAACGAACCGAGATCGATGGTCGATCCTATTTCGAGAGAATTGATGCGACAATTTCATGCATTTTTTCGTGGAAACACCATTCGCCTGAGCAGCAAGAGAAGTTTCAACGTCGCGAACTCATCGCGTGTGTATTGAATGCCTGGCGACACCAAGACGCTATCGTCTCCTCTATGAAGGGCGACTTCCAACGAGATAGAATCACGAAAGATTCGGACGCTGCGATTATTCTTGCGAATGAATCGCTGTGGTTACTTGGATTCAAGAAGGCACAAAATAGTCGTGCCGAAGAATTCATCCAGTTTGCTGTCAAGGAATCAGAGAATAACTCAACCAAATACCTGCCTGAGATTTCGAATCCGAATAGTCCAGAGCGGGCGTCCCTCAGTCAGTTTTTGACGAAAGCAATACAGTACGATAAATTCAAGACGAAATAGCGGAACGAAGAATGATTGCCGCTGAACCCCTTGATCGCTACTATCGATGTGCCAATAACAATCCATTGCATCGAAGTGGCGGATCGGCTGCTGTGACTTTTAGAAACTTTACTTGCCGACACTCGATGAATGGTTGCGTTCGTTGAATCGAGAAGGAACGCGATGCGTCGAATAGACGTTGAGACGACAATACCAAGCTTCTACTTCGAAGTCCGTAGCCAACCGACTATGGTTTCGCGGCGACTCTGGACTCGCGAGTGGTTTGACGCGTCGAAAGGGATCGATCAACTGGTGACATCCTCAGCCGTACTCGAAGAGTTGGAACGCGGCGATTTCCCAAATCGTGAAGCTGCAATCGAGATGATCGCAGGACTTTCGCCGCTACCTATCACTGACGAAATTCGCGATATCGTACAAGAGTACATCAAACGCCTGCTCATGCCAGCAGATCCCTTCGGTGATGCCCTTCATCTTGCGCTCGCATCGTATTACGGATGCGATTTCCTCGTAACCTGGAACTGCAAACACTTGGCAAACGCAAACAAATTTGACAATATCGCCCGCGTCAATGGTATACTTAATCTGTCGGTGCCTAAACTCGTTACGCCGCTTGAATTGATCGGGGATGATGACAATGACGAATGACCCTGTAATTGACGAAGTACGTCGTGTCCGAAAAATTATTTCGGATGAGATCGGTTCCAACTTGGCGGGACTGGCAGAGCACTACTCAAAATTTGACTCAAGGTTTAGTTAAACAAAGGTGTCAGGAATCATTGAATCGGCAAATGACTTCTGACACCTGCTTTTCCCCGCAATTCAATCTCAAAACCACTTGACCTATTTAGAGGTAAACCTTGTCCGCACCCACGTTGTTCGGGTCTCGCACCGAAAGCTGATTTCCTCCCGCATCATAACTATAAACCGTCACATTGTCCAACTGATCCAAGCTGCGAAGCGTTCGGCCTGCGGCATCGGTCCGTTGTTTGACAGCATATCCCAGTGGATCAATCGACCTTGCTTCGACCAATGTTCCGTATC
>JANMGV010000039.1:0-13048 GCA_031374825.1 Pirellulaceae bacterium | reverse complement strand
GCCGCGTGAATACCCTCGACAAGCTCACCCGAGACGACCTAAAACTACCAAGTTTCAGAAATCACTGCGAAAAAAAACAACCCCGGACAGCCCAACGCCCCCCCCCATAGAATGAAAGTAAGTGGCATTGGGCGCGAGCCGCCCGGTAATTCGCGGAACCGTAGGGCTCGCGCCCTTAAGCTTAGAATCCTAATTTTTAGCTGTCACAGGGCACTAGTACTAAAGCCACAATCGGTTTTAGGTTACCGCGCAGGCATCACCAAGCCGCCCGTGCTTGCTCCACAAATTTTTTCATTTTCGGAAGCGACTTGATACCATTGCTAATTTCGATTCCACTTGCCGCATCAACCGCTTGTGGACGTGCAGACCGGATCGCGTCGCCGACATTTTCGCTGGTCAGTCCGCCAGCCAATATCAGCGGGACTCGGGCCAAAACCTCGGGCCTGGGATTCAAGAGATCCCATCGTGCCGTTTTTCCGGTTCCTCCGCGAGCAACCGGATCGAAAGCATCCACCAGGAACGCACAGAGCGAAACTCCCTTGGTGCTTGTCCAATCCTCAGCGACATGAACATCCGAGTCCAACCCTCGCCAATAGATAGCTTTGATAATCGGGGCCGCCGAGAACCCGACAAAATCTGCAGGGCTTTCATTGCCATGCAATTGGACGAAATCCAGTCCGATGTCTTCTACGAACTTTTTCACGTTGCCCGGGTTCTCATCCACAAAGATCCCGACGCGTGAACAAGTACTCGGTACCTCTTTGGAAAGTTGCCGTGCGAGTTCCGGCGACAACCAACGCCGACTTCCTGTGAAGAAATTGAAGCCTATGGCGTCCGCCCCGGATTCGATGACCGAACGGACATCAACGATATTTGTCACACCGCAGAACTTGATTTTAAAAGGAAGCGGATTGATGTCGGCCATTGTTCTAACGCGTTTCGATCTTGGAAAATATCGCTAAGCGATGTTTGGTTTCTGGCTTGTGAAGCTATCAAATTACATGCGAGCCGGGCGTGATTGGTTGAATCGTTCCGACCTCGCCCAACGCTATTCTGATTTCCCAACGTTCTTAGGACAAACTCACAGCAACCTCGCGGCGACGATATTGTTCAGCAACGGTAATTCTTGGCACTCCTATAGCTCAGGCTAGCATAACAGATGGTTGGGAATTCAAGACTACTGCTAGCAAAACGCAGGAGAAGTACGGGGATTTTTCGGTAAAGTACATCATGATGCCCGACTTTGCCGATAAATGCAATTGTTCAAATCGCCGATGAAGTCATTGGGATGGATATTGAATTTTAATACAGCTTGAGGCAACCAGCGTGCAGCCAGGAATTGATTTACGGCCGAGCCAAATCCGCGCCGAACGCAACCGAGCAATCTGGTTGGGAATGACGGCCGCGATTCTGACAATCGTTGGATTGTTGAACGCGCTGCCGAGCAACCCGGTTCTCTACAAATACGAAGCTCGCATTTTTGCTTCGCCGATTCGCGTCGAAAAGCTGCGACACCTCGCTGCGGAAACACAGTCGAACGACAAGTCGGTTGGAAAACCGGCAGTAAAGCATAGTCGCGTGTTGGTGGTCACACAGGTTGAGTCGATAAAAGGCGATGGCCCGGCTCCTAAGCTTCAAGTGACCAATGCTGACAGCGGGTCACGCATGGAAGGCGTCCGAGTCGTTTGCTTTTCCGCCAGTCGCAAGTCACCGCTCCAATTACAAAATTTGTTGCAAGTTGTGTCGGAGCCAGAACGGTTCGTTCGCGGCGACAGTGGCGAAGCGGCAAAACTCAGATGGGCGCGCTGGCGTCTTGAAACGACTCAACATTCGTTGAAACAGATTACCGACGAATTAGCGGATATTTCGACGGGCGCGACGACCAACGACACAACAACGATTGCTGATGCGAATTCCGAATTCCCTTCGTCCCCATTTCAGTTAGCGTCCACCAATTCCGGTTCGAACCAAAAAGACGATGCGTCGTCCATCGAGGCCAAGATCGAGCAGCTTCGAAAGATCGAGACTGAGCTTCAAACAGACATCGATGCCGAACAGAAAAACATCGATAGCTTACAACAAGCAGTTGCGAAGCTTCAAGCACAGTCGAAAGGCTTCTTGACGCTTTCGAGCGAGCCGACGATGCGACCGGAAACGCGTCCTGTTGGAATGGGCATAGCATTTATCCTGATCGCAGTTTCCTCCTTTGCGGGATTGCTGATCGCACGAACTTACTTTCGAGGCGCTATTCCCTCGACTATGGTTGTACAATCTTTGCCGCAGCAACTTGAAATTCTTGGCATTGCGTTTCTGGGTACGATGTCAACCCTTTCCGCGCCTGTGCGTCGTGCCAAGATAATTGCAACTCGATGGAACTATGCTGTGTGGCTTGCACGTTCGACCGACGCACTATTTCTGCTGTGCGTCATCGCAATTGCCACTCGCGCCGTCCAAGATCCTCAATGGCGAGTATTCTTGGCTAGTAATCCTTTGCCAGCCCTTGCGCACCTGTTGCGCGGGCTCTAGGGCGATCGGACGGAGATATTCTACCTGTAGGACGGGTCTCCAGGCCCGTCCCATTCAATTCGGACGGTCCTGGAGACCCGTCCTACGTTCGGTAAGGCAATCCGGACACTTCGCAGAAGGATGCAGTATCCAGGAAAGGTACGTTTCCATCATGTTGAGATAGCCAGCAAAGAAGCGAGCGCGGTTTGCTGGTAGTGGGCTGAAGTACCGAGGCTCTGAATGCCGATTGTTGAATCGAATAGGGATATTGTCGCCAGGGATGGGGCAATCGACCGCTTACGGCTGATCGACATTGTGCAAGGGAATGCAGGTATGAGCGATTCGTTCTTTGATTTGAAGAAAAGACCATTTCTCTCGACGCCAACCTTGGATCGTTATTTCCCAGCCGAAGGAATCGAGCAAGCTTACCAGACGCTGTCACGCGTCATCGAACGCGCCGAGGGTCCAGCCGCGATTATCGGTGGAACTGGCTTGGGCAAGTCGTTGTTGTGTCTTCGAGTCGCAGAAGCTTGGCAATCCAATTTTGACGTTATCTTGTTATCCAGTTCGAAACTTTGCTCTCGCCGTGCTTTGTTACAAAATCTCTTGTTCGAATTGCGGATGCCTTATCGCGACTTGTCCGAAGGCGAATTGCGACTGTCTCTGATGGAGCGACTTCAGCAATCGGACGAAGGTGCCAGCGACGGTTTGATTCTCATCATTGACGAAGCGCAGACTTTGACCGTCAAGTTGCTCGAAGAGTTACGTTTGCTGACCAACCTTGCAACTGCGGGCGTTCCTCGCGTTCGATTGATTCTTGCGGGGACTTTGCGACTGGATGAATTGCTCGCTCACCCAAGGCTTGAATCGCTGCAACAACGATTGGCGGCACGTTGTTACTTGAAGCCATTGTTGGCGCAAGAAGTGTCTCGCTATATTCGGCACAAAGTCGAATTGTGCGGCGCGAAGATTGGTTCCGTCTTCACCGAAGATGCGATTCGGGCGATCTATCGGGCATCGGATGGCATCCCAAGATTGATCGACCAAATTGCCGATCATTCGCTGCTCATGGCCGAACAGCAAAAGCAACGGCCTGTGAGTGCGTCGATTATCGAGCAAGCATGGGCGGAAATCCAACAACTGCCAGCACCTTGGACGGAGACTACCAACTCAGCCGTATCCACGTCCGTCATTGAGTTCGGCTCTTTAGAAGACGATGATAGCGATTTCGAGTCGGAAGAATTCGCAACGACCCATGCTACTGGAACAACGTTCTCTGGCTCTGAATTCGACTTGGACGACAACTCCGACGCTGATTCAGTTCCTGCAAATCACGCCGCCGCTTTCGGTGACGAATATCCCGTCGTTTCTCGCCAACAAATCGTTCCCAAATCAACCCACGCAACGATTCAAAACGCTTCCGGGACCGGGATTCCGAAATCAAGCGACAAATTGCAGAAGGGCGTACTTGCCGAGAAGCCTGACGTCTCAACGCGGCTGACAGCGGCGTTGCAAGCCGTTCAGATCAAACTCAATACGGGCTCAAATCCCAAGCTCGTGCCGTTGACTCCGATTACACAGTCCAACTCCGGCACAACAGCGAAATCGGAAACGACCAACAAGGCTGGCAAAAACGCTGACAAAGCGAAATCCAAAGACGAGCTTTTCGGCGGCGGCTTTGAAGAAGAATACATTGTCGGGCTGCAATCTTCGTTTTCACCCGCTTCCAGCTTGGCCGGACTCTCCGCAATCAACAGAGGAGTCACCGAGCAACAATTCGGAATCGAAGTGGAAAACAGCGGTGGGTTTTCCAATCCGTTAATCGCTCCGGATGGCTCGCATGACAGCGATAAACTGAATCACCCATTTCCAAGCGACAAGCAGCCGAGTATCGAAGACGACATTCAAGATTCCATTGCGGGTTTCACGGTTGATTCCTTTGACTACGAAGAACCTGTCACTAAAACGATCCCGCCCTCCAACTCGCCGAGACTAAGAACGCGTCCGGGAGAGAATCCGCCCGCTTATTTGGTTCGCCAAGGGCTGGGGCCAAACCGCTCGCACGTTTTAAGTTTTGCTTCATTGGCGGAAGAGAGTATCCAAGCCGCCGGCGATGATCGCGATTTGTTGATCGTCGAGGAAGACATTCCTGCTCGACACCGCACAGAAACATCCGAAACAACACGCAACACAGTCAATCCTCAGTCGTACATCCAGTTGTTTAGTCGTCTTCGAGGCTAATCGTTACCATGGCCGAGCAATGGGATATTCCCTTCGTCGATGCGATCGCAAGAGAGATTGGAGCTGCACTAAACTTTACGTTGGGCATTTCCAATTTGGATCGTGTTCCAATTGACGAGCAAGTGTTTTTAGAATTTTCTCGACAGCTTGCCATGCGACTGGATCGTTCGGCATTTTGCATTCAAGCATTGCAGGACGGCACGAAATTGCCTCAAGGTCGCAAACTCGTGAAACTTATCAATGGACGCGTTCGCAGCGAAGAAAGCGCGTCGACCATTATCCGGTCTGTGATCGTGCAGCGCGATGGAAAGATCGGTAATTTCATGGAGCAGAACGACTTATCGCGTTTACCGCTTATGAAACACAATTTCCCGTTGATCATTTTGGATGTTGGATCCGTTGAAGATAAGATCGCGGAATCGCTCGGTAGGTTATGCGACGCGGTTTACGTTGTTGCACCAAGCGAGATGCTGATTTCACCGAATCAAGCAATCCGATCTGTCGTGCGATTGCAGCGGGCGGGTGTGCGAATCCAAGGTTGCTTCGGCATTAACAAAGCTGCTTAATCATTTCTCTTTTTTTGGATGCGCAAGATGGCAGTCTGCTTAGTAACAGGCGGTGCAGGATTTATTGGTTCGCACATTGCTGAGCGTTTGATTGAACAAGGACATCGTGTTCGGATTCTTGACAACTTGTCGACGGGCAAAGAGCAAAATATCGCTTCGTTCAAGTCCGATGTTGAGCTGATTCGTGGCGATATTTGCGATGAATCGTCGTTCTCAGCGTTTAAGGGCGTTGACTGGGTTTTCCATCAAGCTGCGTTGGCTTCGGTGCCACTGAGTCTTGAAAAGCCACACGAAACGCATCGGGTCTGCGTTACTGGAACCGTGAATGTACTTCGCGCTGCGGTGGCTGCAGGTGTCAAACGCCTGATGTACGCCGCTAGCAGCAGCGCGTACGGCGATCAACCCACATCGGCGAAACGTGAAACGGATTTGCCATTGCCATTGTCGCCGTATGCCACGGCCAAACTAAGCGGCGAGTTTTATTGCCAAGCTTTCTACCATAGCTTTGGACTTGAAACGGTCGCCATTCGCTACTTCAACGTGTTCGGACCCCGGCAAGATCCCAACAGCCCATACTCAGCCGTGATTCCCTTGTTCGTTACACGAATTTTGTCGGGGAACAAACCGATCATTTACGGAAACGGATTGCAGTCGCGCGATTTCACATTTGTCAAGAACGTTGTCGAAGGAAACATGCTTGCGGCCACAGTTCCCAATGTTGCTGGTCGCGTAATCAACGTGGCCGATGGCCGACAGACGACTTTGCTCCGATTGCTCGAGCTGCTTTCCGAGATGCTTGGCAAGACAGTAGACGCTGATTTCCAGCCGCCCCGAGTAGGCGACGTCCGAGAAAGCTTGGCAGATATTTCCGTTGCTCGCAGACTGCTCGGTTACGAACCGCTATTCAGTCTAGAGCAAGGCCTTCGACAAACCATCGACTACTACGTGCAACTGGTAAAAGCCGCCAAGTCATGAGCAATAGGTATTCATTTCTATACTCCGTGCGGTTAGAAGTGAGGGACGTGTTGTTGAGTGAGCCGCAAGGCGCTTGCCGCGGGTTGTGTATTCGGTCAGCATCGGCGGCTAGCGCCTTGCCGCTCACAAAACCTCAAATCTGACCGCGCGGAGTATAAATACTCGCCCAGGAATGCGCGAACGAAGTCCTTGCTCGGGTGCCGAGCATTTGGTGGCTGCGTTTTTTAAGTTTTCCTGCGAGATCAGTTAAGTATCTTGAAAAAAACTTTGCTGGCATTTGTTTCTATTGAGAATTTTGTCGCGAAGAAACCGATAAATTCGAAGATGCAGCAAACGCGGCCCTTTTGACAGTCCAAGTCAGTCCAGCTATTTGGTTTTGGCGCTTGGGAACTGATCGTTGACGTTGTTAAGCACGAAATAGGAAGTCGAACTAATGCAAATCCAAACGTCACGATTCGGGAAAATCACAATCGACGAGAACGAGCTTCTCATGATGCCGCAAGGGCTGATCGGTTTTGAAACGTGTCGACATTGGATTCTAATTGCAAATCCAACCAACGAAGATATCGCATGGTTGCAATCGGTCGGGGTACCCAACGTCGCGATCCCTGTAATAAGTCCTCGGCGGTATGCGCCTGACTATCGCGTACATATCTCTCAGCGCGATTTAGCAGTTTTGCGACTTCACAGCGAAGATAAACTGTTCGTTTTAACTGTCATTAGTAAAAGTGGGATGACGTTGACGACTAATCTCAAGAGCCCGATTCTGCTCAACGCGACACGCAAAATCGCTGCTCAAGTCGTCTGTACCAACGACTCGCCGCTGTCATGGCCGATAGGTCTTACGCCATCCGCAAAGACCGTCCTCGAATTTTCGTCTACCAATGACGTCGATATCGTGCGTGTCAAGGCAGCTTAGCAAGACTATCGCAAGTCTTTGCTAGCACAGCGTCATAGTCGGAAATTTGCATGCGAGCGGAAACAGTTTTAACTGTTTCATATTGTCGCTCGATTTCGGTCGATAAGCTGGCTTACGGAGTTCGTTCCTTGCTGAATGGTGTGAAAACCAATTCAATCAGCTATGGGGCATCAATTCATGTTAGGGGTCGTTGTCAGAATCGAGAAGCATTCATTTTTTGTTTCTCATCCCTCCAGACAACAATTCCCATTTACTGACAACCAAGCCTAGCAATTAGACTAAGACCGAAGGAGCTACCCATGCTGGTGCTGTCGCGACATCGAGATGAAAGCATCATGATCGGCGATGACGTTATCGTTACGATCGTGGATATACGCGGGGACAAAGTTCGGCTTGGTATCGAAGCGCCGAGCGATATTCCTGTCCATCGACAGGAAGTTTATGAAGCCATAAAGCGAGAAAATCGCAAGGCCAATCACCTGCAACCCTCGGACCTTCCTCAACCAAATACCGATAAACCCTGATTGCAGACAGAATATATTTGCAAGAATTGTAAAGCCCACTTTGAAAAGATTGTTATCAGACGATCTCACAAAGTGGGCTTTTCGGTTTTGTTATTGGAGCAGGAGCTGTCGGTGAACTGACGCTCGACCAACTATGCTCCGCGCGGTCAGATTTGACGTTTTGTGAGCGGCAAGGCGCTAGCCGCCGGTGCTGACCGAATGCACAACCCACGACATGCGGCTCACTCAACAATATGTACCTCACTTCTGACCGCACGGCGTATAATCGGACTACGCCAATTCTTTTTGGCAGCGTTCGAGAAGTTTCTTGGTCGCCATGATTCCTGCGGGCTCTTCGAGTTTGCCGCCTTCGTATTCAATTCCCACGTAGCCATGATAGCCGGCGGCTAAGACGATCTTCATCATCTTGACGAAATCGATCTTGGTCTCGTCACCCGCTTCGTTAAAATCGTAGCTCTTGGCACTAACGGCTTTGGCAAACGGCATCAAGTCCGTTACACCTTGGTAGCGGTCGTATTCATAGAAGTTACCGAAATCCGGGAGCGTTCCGCAGTTATCCATCGCAGCGGCCTTGATCGTTTCGCTCAACCATTTGCCGTCGGAACTCAAACCGCCGTGATTTTCGACAATCACGTTGATACCCATTGGCTTGGCAAATTCGCTGAGGCGACGAAGACCATCGGCCGCAAGCTTCTTGGCTTCGTCGAATTTGTCAGTCGATTGTGCGTTGACTCGGATGGAATGGCAACCGAGGGCCTTAGCTGCTTCGACCCATTTGTAGTGATTCTCCACGGCAGTCTTCCGCTTGGCGTCGTCTTTGTCGCCCAACGCACCTTCGCCGTCAATCATAATCAACAAGCTTTTTACGCCATGATCATCTGCTTGCTGCTTTAATTCAGCGAGATACTTTGCGTCTTTCGCTTTGTCTTTGAAAAACTGATTCACGTATTCGATGGCACTGATGCCAAATTCCTTCTTTGCTGTTTTGGCAAAGTCCATATTGGTGATCTTGTTCGCAAACAAAGTCTTGTGCAGCGACCATTCGGCCAACGAAATCTGGAACGGCACTTTATCCTCCCCGAAAGCCCATTGTGGTTGGCCAACCAAGGAACCCAGGGCGACACATCCCGCCGCCGTACCCACTTGGCTCAAAAAAGTTCTTCGATGAATCGTAGACACATTGCTCTCCTAAAAGTTGAGTTTCAAAATCGTCATAATCGCTAAGTCGTCGTAATCGCTAAGTCTTGCCAGCGCGGAACACTGCGCCCGAATGTCTTCGTTCGCGTTCCAGTGTCGTCATTCGCTCTACAAGAGAACCAAGATCGTTCCGGTCGGAGATCGAACGGAGACGATTCATGAACGGTGACTGTTCGCGGAGTTTGACCCGTCGCTATCCGCCGAGCTTGCGCCATATTGTGTTACCAGTAACAGTATACTTACCTCAGGGCCTCTTGGTGCAGTGGGTAGGCTTACCCGAATTGAACATACGAAAAAGCCCTGATTTAACGCGGCATGCAGTCGAATTTCCGCTTGAAAATGAACTGTCCCATCTGCAGGCTCGCACGCGTGCGTGTCGCACTCGGCAAATTCCACAAATCCGACGTCGCAGTCATACCTTTCCCACAAGTTCCATCTTTCGGAATCAACAATTGACGAAGCTCGCTCGATAACTGTCTAGCTTGATAGTCTCGGGCCGCCATTAGATGACTTTGGAAACAACTCATCCTGACGCAATAAGAGACGTTCAAGTGGAGATCGTTCCAGGGATGGGAATGGATGCGCCAAGCTCGACAAGGTTGATCGATATCACCTGCGAGTCGAGTTCGGTTTGCTCAGTAGATTCATCTGGAACTTATGATGTCCATACCTCGCCCGCACTTCCTGCTTTTTTGCGATGGCTCACTGCCTTCTTCGCAAACACTGTCAACAACCATTTCGCAGCATCGCGGTAGATGGCGATTTGTTCTGGAAAGTCTCGATAGTTCACGACGGCTCGAAGCTGCCGACGCAGAGACTGCCGACACGCCGGATCGCATCGCGCTGTTTGCAGTCGTCCGCGGACTCGAAGCACTCGAACAACCCAGTCACGTAACGTTGGTCACTTCAAGTCGATACGTTTCGCGCGGTCTTCAATACGGGCTCAATGAATGGCGAGAAAACGAATACTGTTGGGAACATTTTGGAACACTGCAGCCGATTCGCAACCAAGATCTGTGGCAAAGAGTCGATCACGCCCTGCAGTTCCATGACGTGACTTGTCGGTTGATGGCCAGTGAACAAGGCACGTCGATGCACGTCGAGCAAACCATCAACTCAGCGGGAGCGGGCGAGCTGGTTTCCAGCTTAAGTGGCGCGACCCAAGTCGCCGACGACGATAAGTCACAAGATACTTTGCAACAAACTCCACATACTCAGCTTTGTCCAGTAAATTGCGAACCACGCGTGGAATCCGCCAAGGGAATCGAACTGGAAAGTGTCGGGGGGAACCGGTGGCGTCGAATTGATACTGTCCATTCCACCTCTAGACCGGACCGAAAGTTGAATTCAACTCCCGTGCCATTTTTGCGGACAAATCGTAGCTCGAAAACAAGCCCAAGGTTGGGGTTTATGTGGCCAAGATTACGCTTCGCTATCCAAATACTATTCGGTCGAAACGGTATGTTATCGCATGGCCATATTGTCTCGTGATATTGATTTGGATGGCTGCCAGCTCAATAATCGCTGAATAATAGAATTGCAGAACTTATAATCTTTTTCCAAGATGGAGAATTTTTGTGCGAACTCAGGTCTCATTGCAGACAATAGGAAGCATACTGGACGGAACCACAGAGAAACCTGGACAAGTTCTCGGGCCTCATGAAGTAGAATCGGACGGTCGCAAAGCGATTGCCGTACGAGCTTACTTGCCGGGTAGTTCGCAAGTGTGGTTGCTCGATCAGCAGCATGGTGTCCAATCTCCTATGCGCAAAATTCATCCTGCTGGAATTTACGAAGGTACTTTACCAGCGGGCGAAAAAACAAACTATCGTTTTCGTGTAGCACAGTCGAACGGAAAAATTTACGAAATGCACGACCCTTACGCAGTGCCCAGCATCTTTACCGACTTTGATAAATACCTATTCGGTTCTGGCCGCCATTGGCAGATTTATAATAAACTTGGCGCACACATCCGCGAGGTCGAGCAAACGGTTGGCGTGAATTTCGCCGTTTGGGCTCCCAATGCGCAGAGCATACACGTCATCGGCGATTTCAATAGCTGGGATGGCCGTCAACATGCAATGCACAAACAGTCGCCATCGGGCATTTGGGAACTCTTTGTGCCGGAAGCCAAAGCGGGCAACAAATACAAATTCCGCGTTCGTGCTTGCGATGGTGCGATTATCGACAAGACGGACCCCATGGGTTTTTTTGCTGAGATCCCTCCCCGTACCGCGTCGGTCGTTCAAGAGCTCGACAAATACACTTGGAATGACCAAGAATGGATGCAACGCCGCGCCGAAGAAAATCAATTGTCAAAACCCATTTCTGTCTACGAAGTTCACTTGGGCAGTTGGCGCAAATGCAAAGACGGATTGCATGGTTGGAAAAACTATCGCGATTTGGCCCACGAGCTAGTTGCATATTGCCGCGAGATGAATTTTACGCACATTGAATTGCTACCCATCAGCGAACATCCTTTTTCCGGATCGTGGGGATATCAGACCGTTGGCTATTTTTCTGCTACCAGTCGCTATGGGACGCCGGAAGAATTGATGTACTTTATCGACCACTGCCACCAAAACGGAATTGGCGTGATCATCGACTGGGTGCCAGCTCACTTCCCTAAGGACGCGCACGGTTTGCGTCGGTTCGACGGCAGCGCACTTTATGAACATGAGGACCCGCGTCAAGGTGAACATCCGGACTGGGGTACGATGGTGTTCAACTTTGGCCGAGATGAAGTTCGCAATTTCCTCATTGCAAACGCACTTTTTTGGCTCGACAAATATCACATCGACGGATTGCGAGTCGACGCCGTCGCCTCGATGTTGTATTTGGACTATTCGCGCAAACAAGGCGAATGGGTTCCCAACATCCATGGCGGTCGCGAAAACCTGGAGTCGATACATTTGCTCCGTGAGTTCAACGAACAAGCTCACGCGCAGTTCCCCGGCGTGTTGACAATTGCCGAAGAATCAACCGCTTGGCCGGGCGTCAGCCGCCCTACTTCGCACGGTGGGTTAGGTTTTTCGCTGAAGTGGAACATGGGTTGGATGAACGATACCTTGCGCTACATGCGTCATGATTCGATCCATCGCCAGTACCATCACGACGAACTTACGTTCAGCTTGATTTACGCGTTCACCGAAAATTTTTCCCTGCCTCTGTCGCATGACGAAGTGGTCCATGGCAAAGGTTCGCTTATCAGCCAAATGGCCGGCGACCTTTGGCAAAAGTTCGCGAATTTGCGATTGCTTTACTCGTACATGTGGACGCATCCCGGCAAAAAACTTCTGTTCATGGGCAGCGAGCTTGCGCAGTGGCACGAGTGGAATTACGACGAGCAATTGCAGTGGGACTTGCTCAAGTGGGATTCGCACAGCGGCGTGCAGAAATTGGTCGCGGATCTCAACTCGCTCATTCGTCGTGAACCAGCGCTACACGAAGTCGACTTTGGGGGAGAAGGTTTCGAATGGATCGATTGCTTGAATCGCGCGGACAGTACGATCAGCTTTATTCGCAAAGCGCGTGATCCGAATGACTTTGTCGTCGTGTGCTCGAACTTCACACCTGTGGTTCGTAAATATCGCTTCGGCTTGCCAACTGGCGGCTTTTATCGCGAGATATTTAATAGCGATTCGTCCTACTACGGTGGAACAAACGTCGGGAATTTCCCCGGAGTCAATGCGGATGCCCATTTTGGTATGCATGCAAGACCGGCATCGATGGAAATCAATTTGCCGCCACTAGCAACCGTAGTCTTTAAACGCGACTAATTATTCTTCCGTAAAATAGGCCCAACGATCGTCTGTAAAGTGCGCCCAACGGTCTTCCGTAGAATGGGCCCATTGGCCCGTTCGAATTTGTTTTTCAGCTCCCGTTGCATACTTAGGTAGACAACTTCGATTAGCGATTTCCAGCGTACGTTCGGGCCAATGGGCCCAAACTACATTCGCCGGTTCAAAGACGCGAAGCCAGACTGATAACGCGATACTCCCCGTAGAATGGGCCCATTGGCCCGTTCGAATTTGTATTACACCTCCCGTTGCTATCGTAGGTGGAAAAGTTAGTGTAGCTATTTCCGGCGTTCTGTAGGTCCAGTGGGGCCAAACTACATT
>JANMGV010000247.1:0-38146 GCA_031374825.1 Pirellulaceae bacterium | reverse complement strand
GGACGGGTCTCCATGCCCGTCTTTTGTGGATCCAGACGGGCCTGGAGACCCGTCCTACACCCCCAAAATTTAGTAGTGGCGGTGCACTAGTTGGTTTTCGAACCGATCATTTTTGATCTCTATTGGGGCCCTGCCGCTATCGCTAGGAAATCGAGTGTTTCGGAGCGGGACATGGTGCTGCTCTTTTGGATGACGCTTCCTGTTGAGTCGGCAACGATGACTGTTGGGATGCTGCGGACTTGGTATCGTGCGACGACTTGCGATTGCTCCGGATCGTCGATGTCGATGTACATGGGGATATAACTCGACTCTACGGATTGGGTCACTTGATCGTCCGGCCACACTTGGCGTTTCATACGTTTGCATGGCGGGCACCAAGTAGCGCCGAAGACGAGCAGCACCGGCTTGCCACTTTGTTTGGCTTCCGCAAGTGCTTCGACGTAATCATGCCGCCATGGGATTTTGGATTCTGGTATAGGCGTACCCGATACAGGGTAATAAAGTTCCTCGACCGTCGACCACTGCATGAACAGAATTGCCGCAACAACAAATGCCACGGTCCATCCAAAATGCAACGGCTTACGCTGTGTCGCGGGCGGTGACGGTGCATTTGGAAGGACTTGTCCAGTATCTTGTTGCTCAGCCATTTTCAGATCGCCTTGTTCTTTTCTGCTATCGATTGCCAATTTAAAACACAATCTACGTTTCAGTTGCGAGCTTGCGGCTCGGAAACTTGTGTAGCTGTGGTGTTGTCGACTGATGGCTTCTGTGTTGCGGTTGGTCGGCTAAACCAGTTTTGGAAAAGCATTACCAGCAACATGATGCCTGCAATCCACATGCCGGGACAAACTTTGCAGCACGAGCAATTGATATCGCAAGCCATATTCTATCTCCATAGTACAATTAAAGAAGAAACCGTTCACCGAGGATTGATCGGGCAAATCAAAAGAGGTTACATGAAATTTTCGATTTAACAACAATTTGCAAAGAAGATTTCTAGTCTCCTACAGCGTCCAAGTTAAATCCTGGAGTTGGCGACTGAGTGTCGAACGATTGTCTCAATCGTTTCCCCAACAATTGGGGACAATTGCTCTACTTTCGATCCCAAAGAAGAAGCCAAGACAAAGCACTTGCATAGCATGGTTGTGGTTCGAACGGCTTCGTTCAAATCGTTCTTGCGACATCCGAAGGCGACACAAAATTTATGCTCCCAATCTTCGTTTTACAATGAGCAGACATTCGGTACTTTGATTCCGAACATTTGAGAGAGCCTTGTCAAATCGAGCTTACTTGAGGTGCGATTGGAACCAGGCCCAAACCTCTGGATACTGGTCGATGATGCCGGGCCACGAACTGTGGCCGCCGCCAGGTTGTACGATCAGCTTAACTTCAAGGCCCAATTCTTCGTACTTTGCTTTCATCGCGGTGGACTGTTGCAAGGGAACGGTTTTGTCTGCGTCACCGTGAATGAGTAAGAGCGGAGGCGATTCCTTATCAACAAAATAGATCGGCGAAATCTCCTGAAGTTGCCGCGACAGGTCATTTACCTCGCCGAACATACGCGCGAACAAATCTGGGCGAGCAATCGCTAACAGCGTATATCCGTTAGGACCATTCCAGTTGACCATGTCGGTCGGTGCAAACCACGCGACAACAGCTTGTGTGCGGCTGCTAATTCGTTCGATGGGATCGGTCGCCTCTGCATGACCTTGGTCGCCGTGGGTCGCAGCCATTAAAGCGAGGTGCCCGCCGGAAGAGCCGCTAGTGATTCCAAGATTCACTGGATCGACTTGATACTTTTCGGCATGAGCCCGAACAAATCGAATCGAACGCAAGATATCCGGCATCATTTCCGGCACCGTGTATCGGGGACTACTGCAATGGCGAACGACAAAAAGAGTAAACCCACCTTTGAGCAAACCTTGAATCCAGTGATCGTGCTTGCGGCGATCTTCTTCCTCGTCGAGATTATCTGACTTTCTTGAAATCCAGCTTCCGCTCGAAACGACGATTAGCCCTTTTCCGTTGCGGCCTGCAATCGGGTCGATAACATCCAGCGTTAATGCAAGCCCGTCTTTATGGCCGTAGACGACATCTTCAATTGCGTGATAGGCAACGAAGCTATCTTCGGCTTGAACAGGTGTGCTACAAAGTGCGAAGAGCACTGCGATCGCGTTCCAAAGGAGGATTGAAATCCAAATCATGTCTCGGGCGATCATTGGGGAACTGTCTTAACTGGTAGATTTGTCGGGGGGCTTGGCTGTAGTGATTGCGAGCCAAAATTCGCACTGGGGAACGAGATCGGCGATTGTTTGATTCCGCCGAGATATTTGCTCTCAGGACTGCTTGATAAGGAATGCCAATCCAGTTTGACAGGTTGCTGTGGGTTTTTGGAATACGGCCAAGACGACGATTGACCTGAGGTAAATTGACCTGAGGTAAAATTACGGGACAAGATTGGTATATTCGGTGAACTTTCAGCCACATTTTGTCGGTAAGCACTCGCCATGTTGATCTCCGAACGGACTTCTTCAAGGTGCTCGATCAAGATGCGGCGGACTTCGAGAGTTGCTCGCGGCGTGCGGTGGATTTCTTGATGCTTGGACTCGACCATGATTTCGCTTTCCACATCGTCCATGTGAGCACTTGCAAAATCGACGACACCGTCGCTGTCCTTTGCAAAGCGTCCGATAATTCCTTTGTCGGGTGCGACGCCAATGATGTTGTTGTATCGGACCCACGGTGCCCGCGGAGCACGCAGCATCACGGGAAATATCGGCGAACTGGGGCTGAGTGAATCGATACTGGTGTTGGTAGTCAAAAGTTTGGAATCGCGGAACAAATCCGGATTTTGTCTTGCCAAGCTATGACCGGTGTCGGTCAGCGTTGTCGGCAATTTGATGATCTTTCGACTAAGCCAACGAGTGTAGTCGTTCGCGTAATCGCTGCCCCGATGCGGCGTGCCAATCGTCACAACGCGGCGGATAGAGCGATTGGGCTCAAAGAACAGCGCAGAAGACAATCGGTCAATCTGTTCCTTTTCGCCCTTCACCTCGTCGAACGGTTTGTCGCTGAGAATTCGCCAGAAATCGTCGCGGCTTTCGATGGTTTGCATTCGAGCCACCAATCCTCCCATGCTATGGCCTACCAAGGCCATCTGATCGAGCATTGGGTATTGGCGCTGTGGATCAAGCTCGTCGCGCATCGCGGCCAAGTCATTTCGCATCTGAGTTGCACTGACCCAAAACGGTTGCCCTGTAGGATATTGATAGAACCAGAATTGGTAATTGTTTCTCAACTCAGTAAAGCTTCGCAGGTCGTTGAACATCGGCATCCAAGTCAGCGGACTAGACCAAAGACCGTGGATCATGACGACGGGAATTCGGTCGGGATCGAATGGCTCGAGCATGTAGACGCCGCGATTCTTCGAGGACTTGTTTGGATTTACCAAGCCAAGCGTGCTGTCCGTCTTGTCGCGGAATTTCGGGTTATCCAAGAAATAGCCAAGCGGAGTACTGAGGTCGGTTTGCAAAGGAACCAATCGGTTCGCTAACTGAATGTCGCTGCTGAACATGGGATCGTGAAGTTCGAGG
Organism: Pirellulaceae bacterium; assembly: GCA_031374825.1. Taxonomy (GTDB): domain Bacteria; phylum Planctomycetota; class Planctomycetia; order Pirellulales; family Pirellulaceae; genus JANMGV01. The sequence goes on along the minus strand of JANMGV010000247.1, from coordinate 34,553 downwards.
ACGCAGGCGTGCCGGCGTTCGCCTTTCTGTCCCGCTCGATCGACCGGCGCGGTAACTCGCAGCAGCGCGGTTACTGGAAAGGAAAGGCCTTCTGGATAGTATTTCTCTGCCGAGTCTTCGGGACCGTGTTTGCGACGAACTGCAATGAGTGGGACGCCGATGCCATAAGTTACGTTGGTGGAGTCTAGTCCGGAAAGATTGAAATCGTTGCAGAATTCGAATCGATCGAAATCTTCGTCTTTCCAATTACCGCGAGTGACGACTGCGATTCGGTGCGTGTGTTTGGCTGTGGTCACTTCATATCGCTCACCCGGTCGCAATTGCCCCTTACGATTGACGATTCTCAGAGTGGCTTCGAGGGACGTGTTGTACATATCGCAAGCGCCGCGGAACTGCGGATCGTAGGGATTTCGGCTGGTGTCCATGTTGGAAGAGAACAGATAAATGTAAGCGTTGCTCACTGCGACGCTGTACATGTCGAGCGCTTCGGCTGTCTTGCCTGATCGCTCCGATCGTTGCCCAAGAATGTATGCAAGTTCGGCGATGGCAAAAATCTTTTCGCCGCCAGGTTCATTTTCCGCTAAGACTTCGAGTCGCTCCAAGCATCCGACGGGATCCTGTTTGTAAAGACCAAGGAGATCGTAGCGGCGCAGTAGCATCATAGTACGATCGGAGACTTGTGGTCCACCCTTAGCAAACAAATTGAGTTTGTCAGCCAGCGGATTTTTGGGGAAGGCTCGCATCTTGAGAAATTTTTGCGAAGCGCAACCGGGCATCAACACGAGACAGCAAACGAGCACGAGCGACCATCGGTGCATTCCCTGGGAATGCCCGTTGCCTCGTGGTTGTCTCAGTAGATGCTCCGCACCATCCAACATTCGCTCGTGACTTCCTTGTCAGAACGCAGACTCTAGGAACGCAAAAAAGGCAAAGCAATCGCTTCCGACGAATCCACGTGACACGATGCTGCGTCTGGTAGGTCGCTCGGCTTAGCTTGACTCTCAAGCTGTAGCGTTTTCGACCGACCGAAAGCAGTTCGTTACGTGATTGCTTGCGATGAAATTTGCCAATGAATTTCGGCGGATAGTAGCAATTTCGCCATGCACCGCCAACGGCAAAGCCCGCGTAAATCATTGCGGCCTTCGGCAACGGCGAATGTTTAGGAAACCAGGGCATCCCGGATCGAGCGTAATGCAAACGCATCGTTCTTTTCAGCGATTTCTAATGCTTGCAAAGCGGAATTCGATTTTGACGAGCATCCTACCTCAGATCCAATCCTCCGATTGCAACACATCCTGCTAAAATGCATTGCCACCCCACCCCAGCTTGGCTACACCGACGCCAAAAACACAAATTGCTAGCTCGAAAGACCTGGGCTGCAGCGGCCCGAAGAACGCGCCGAGTCCATGGCGATAGTCTTGCGCGGGGCCGGTTCGCGCAGTTTGAGAGAAGCTTTGTGGATTTTCGCGAGTATAAAAGGAAAAGTAGAAAAGGAGAGTAGATGTCCACCGCGTTCGGTATATCATGTCGTATCCGACTCGATCTCCTAAGGGCATTTCATGTATCGTTTCCCTTATATTAATCGTTACGTCAACGACGTTTTCGCTAATGAGAAGCAGCATTGGGACTACATCTTGTTACGTCCAATCCTGCTTGTGATTTACTTTTTTCTTCGGACCATTAGCTTTCCGATAAAATTTATCTTTCATCGTGTTCCCTACGGTTTTGAAGCGTATGCGATCGATTGGTGGATGACGTTCGGGATGAAGTATTTGGCGCGCTACGACGCGGCTGAATTGATGCTCCGTCATGTACAAATCGAACCGCTTCTTTATCGACATATTCTTGGAAGCAGAGACGCATATCCTGCCGGTATACCAAGGAAACTCAATGGGATTGACGGCGATTTCAATGTGCCGAATCTCAAAATTGTATTACAGAACAACTTGACGATCGGACATGACCTGTTGTCGTATGAACTGGTCGATCGATTCGATCAAGATGCCTTTCTCCAAAATCTCGACCATATTCGGTCGCAAAAACCCCAACCGCACGAGAATCTCAGCAAAGCGGCCCTCGATGAGAATCGTAAACATTCTTGGCAGCTTCTCGGCGCCACGAACATCGTTTTGCTCATCGTCGCGACAATAACGCTATTCGGCGATCTAAAAACCACCATCAATGCGCTGAATTCATTCGGCTCGGATTCTATCTTGCTTTGGTGCATGAAAAATATCTATGTAGGTGACGACCAAGCTCAGATTGATTTAGACTTTTTTATGCAAGAAGTTAGCAATCGAGGGCATTACAATAGCAGCGCTTTTTTCTCCAATCCAAGTCAGTATTTGTACTACCACATCGTTTTCGATGAAGTAATCTACGATATGCTCGTGCATCGGCCTCCAACGAAGCTTTCGAGTTAGGACTTGGGTATGCCCTGCTACATTACCCAAAGCGGATCGTTTCTCCCAGGATTGCCGGTCGAGAACGATCGAATCCACGAGTACCTAGGATTACTGGAAGGTGAAACCGAGATCGAGCAACGTGTTCTGGCCATGAATGGTATTGTTTGTCGTCATTATGCTCAAGATTGCCAACAGCGATCCACACACGATGTGTACGATTTGGCGACTGAGGCTGTTCGCGCTTGCGTTGTTGCAAATGCATCGCAAAGCCCGATAACATTCCTTTCGGCTGGTACAACCTACGCGCCGCTTTCGGGGCCGGGAATTGGATCGATACTTCATCATCGGTTGAAGCAGGCTGGGCTGCTCGACAACCCGCTGGAAATCAGTTCGCATACAGGGATTTGCTCATCGGCTGCCGCCGCATTCGTGACCGCTGTGCGAAGTATCCAGCACGGCGATCATCGTACGGCGCTTTGCGTCGGAGCGGAACACGCTTCGGAAGTACTGAAATCAAGCGTGATTCAACCTGTCGACGATCGATCGTTGCATCGCGATGTTCGACACAGCCAATGGTTCATGTCCGTCTTTCTAAGATTCATGCTTTCCGACGGAGCAGGAGCTTTTCTTATGGAGAGCCAGCCACGGGCGTCAGGTCTCTCTTTACACGTCGATTGGACTCATTCGATGTCTTTCGCTCATGAGACGCCGCTATGCATGAAGCTGGACAATGGAACGCATCTCTTGTCACAAGATGTAGGTATCCTCTCGAAATTTCTGTTTCCATCCGCTGCGAAGTTTGTTGCTGCGACAATGCAACAACATTGCGAAGAGCTTGATTCGTATCGGATAATTCTTCCACACATGTCTTCATACTTTTTCCAACGCAAACTGGAACGTATGATTTGCGAATTTTCTCGCAATCCCGATCAGCCTGTTCCCTATTGGACCAATCTTGCTACCGCCGGCAATACCGGAGCGGCAAGCATCTACATAATGTTGGATCATTATCTCCAACAGTACCCTCCAACACATGGCGATAGGATATTGTTATTCGTTCCTGAGTCTGGGCAATTTAATTTTGTGATGGCAAGTTTAACTGCGGTGATCACATGACGGTCACGATAAATCCGTCATCTATTTCCAATAAGAAGCAACGCAGATTGGCGATCATTGGCGGCGGAAGCAGCGGCTTGATTTGCCTCAAGAATGCCATCGATGCGCTCGCGGATTGGGAGATCGTTTGTTTCGAGAAATCCGACTGCATTACCGGTTGTTGGGGAAATCCTTATCCGGGATTTGTCTCAACGTCGACCAAGTACACGACACAATTCGCTAGTTTCCCCGTGCAAGATGGAAACGTAAGCTCGGACGGCGGTTCGAGTCGCTCCGAATTTTTTTGCAATGCCGAGTACGGAAAGTATCTCGAAGAGTTCGCTGCGAAGTTTCAATTGCATTCCTCTATTCGGCTCGGGCATCAAGTGGATCGTGTCAGCCGGAGTCCGCAGAATTCGAGTTGGCATTTAACGTATCGCACTCGGAACAAAGACGCAATTTCCGAGCCCACGACAGAAGTATTCGATGTAATCGTAATTTGTACTGGGCTCGCGGCTCAAGCGAAAGCGATTGACTCGCTTGTCCCGCAAATCTCGCTCGCTCAATTGATTTCGACGGATGGGCTATCCCAAATCCGAAATCATCGGATTGTCATTTTTGGCGGCGGGGAATCAGCAGTCGATTATGCACAGCGGCTATCGCAACCTGTTCTTGAAAACAAAGTATATCTCTCGTTGCAATCGGGGGTCCGCGTGAGCCCTCGTTACCATCCTATTCGGGGCGTTCCATCCGATTTTTTGCGCAATCGATTGATGCTCTCGATTCACCCCGACCTTCGAAACTGGATCGGTCAACGCTTCGTCGAAGCGAGAATCATGCAGCAGGAGCGTTTTGAACGTTGGTTCCCACCCCAGCATTCGAACTCCGAACAAGTCAGTAGGTCACTCGATTCCGACCAAGGTTTGAATGAACGATCGATTCATCAGGCGCGAAAAGAATGGGCATACAAACTGACAAAAGCAGCCAAAGATGACCTATTTAACATGTTTCACAACAAGAGCGATGACTTTTTGGACTCGGTAGCCAGAAAGAGAATTGAAATTGTAGGACCACCTGTCGATGCTAGTTTAGAAAAATTTCGTTGCTTCGATTCAACCGATGTGGTTGAGGTTTGTCCGGATCGCATCTTGCCTGCGATCGGCTATCGATCGACCTTGCAAATGGTCGTGGGAGATTCGATAAGGCTAAGCGATTTTTACTTAGGCTGTTGCCATCAATCCTATCCCGATTTGTTTCTAGTTGGTTTCGCACGACCGATTATCGGAAATATACCAACCATCAGTGAAATGCAGTCTCAGTTTGTGTGTGGGCTGATTACCGGACGTTTTACGAGACCGGGTCGAATCGTCGAACTGAATTCGGCGAACCAAGCGGAGAATGCGCAGCGGTTCGCAAAGCTGAATCGCGAGGCAATCTATCCAGTTGAAATGTTTCCATATTGCGATGCGCTAGCTCGATTGATGAATTCCTACCCGTCGCTACCTCAAATTCGTTCATTCCGCACTTGGTTTCGCATGCAGTTGTCGCCAGCGACCACGATGCATTATGCTTTTCGCAATCCAGAAACGCGAGGCTTCTTTGAAGATGCACCCATCTATATGCCGACGCGATTGGTGCTGCTCCTATTGATGCTTAAGCCAATCGATGCGACCTACCGTATTGTCAAAGCACTGCAACGATATGTGACAATGCGACTTGGACAACAGAAGGCGTGATGTTCCCATGCGGCCGATTCAGCAGGGTATGAACGAGCGATCTTTTCAAGGAAGCCTCATTCGTCCACCGTTTTTTTACAAGCAATGGATGCTTGCCGGAAATCCGGCAATCTTCTTTGACCGACTTGTTAATGACTTCGGCGACTTTGTTCATTATCGAGGGCTCTTCAGCTTCTATCTCGTGAATCATCCTTCGTTGGTGAAGCACGTGCTTCAGGAGACGCATCGCTCTTTCGACAAGAATAGCGTCATCTACAATCGATTTCGAAATGCCTTTGGAAATGGATTAGTCGTCGCGGAAGGAGAGCAATGGAAACGCCAGCGCAAATTGATGCAACCGATGTTCGGTCCGATAGCGGTCCGTCGTTTCTTCGAATTGATGGTCACCTCGACGGAAGAGTTGGTTGCGCGATGGAGCGCGATCGCGAGCTGCCAAGAAGTTTTCAATATTGCGGAAGACATGAATCAGTTGACGCTTCAGATCGCGGGACGGGCATTATTCCATGATTCATTCGATGATATAGCGGTAGATATTGGACGATGGACACACGTGATCAATCATTACAGTGCCAAGCCTCCGTTGCCGATCATACGGAGCCTTTGGTTCCCATCACGAATCAACTTGGAACTCAAACAAGTGCTTCGCGAATTCAACGCATTTTTGTATGAGATGATTGAAAACCGAAGAAAGGTGGACGATCGCGATGATTTGATTGGCATTTTGTCGAATGCAAAACACGAAGAAACGGGCATGCCGATGTCGAACGTTGAAATCGCCGAAGAGGCTCTGGGTATGATTATCGGAGGGCATGAGACATCATCTAGCGCATTGACATGGATTTGGTACGAACTTCAACGCAATCCGTCGGTTGAGCAACGATTGCTAAACGAAATCGACACGGTTGTCGGAAATCGCACACTGAAGCTGGAAGATCTTCCACTTTTAAAATTCACGAAGATGGTTATCGATGAAACACTCCGCTTACATCCGCCGTTCTGGTTCGAGAACAGAAACGCAATTACGGATGTTGAACTGGGGGGCATACGAATTCCTAAAGGTGCCTTGGTCGTCTTCAGCCGATATTCGTTGCACCGACATCGGGATTTTTGGACGGCTCCAGATGCCTTTAATCCAAACCGATTCGAACCAGATTGTGAAGAGAATAAGCGATCCGTCTATGCGCACGTTCCATTCGGCGGTGGCCCCAGAATATGTATCGGTATCAATTTTGCGATGATGGAGCTGATTGTTGCCATCGCAATGATCTGTCAACGTTATCGAGTTGTTGTCGACGAATCCGATCGGCATGAAATGTCTGCACACCTTACTATGACCCCGAAGCACGGCGTCAAAGTTAGATTGGTTTCCCGCAAGCCGTAAACTCGGGAAATAAACGGGGACAGAAAATAAACGGGGTCAGCGAGGGTCTTAAGTTTAGTCAATATCAGATTTCAAAATCATTTTGAAATTCCTTTCCGAGAAGACAGGGATGTCGGATTTTTTTAGGCATGGTGACGATGTTCAATGGCTGTTGTGAGCGTGGTTTCTGATTTGGATTATGGTGGTGTATACTGTATGGGCTCGGTGAAACGGAGTTAGGCTCTGTGCGGACACAACCTTATGAGGGATAACCGAGTCGACGGTGAGTCAATGACGTGTCTGTGAGCGTTTGGATGTTATCCGTTGCATGGAACGAGAACGGGGTTCTACACGGACGAACTTGCCGATTTATACTTCCAACAACCCGAAGTGAGTCGTAAAGCGAGCTTGGTCGGTTGTGATCTTCGCGGGGCAGATATCAGAGGGGTCGACTTTTATTTGGTTGATTTGCGAAATGCGAAACTAACGCCATTGCAGCGAGCACAAGCCGCCCAAGCCGGCGCAATTCTTTCCTAAACTGAATACCGTTCAGTCTGTACCAATGCGGCCCGAGTTGCTTGGTTATTTCGTCAGGAAACAGAACACGGACGGGAGGGCTCGCGTCCACTCTGCAAGAAGTCGATCAATGTTTGATCGGTAACGAGATTCCCCCGGCCGCTGCCCAAAATTCACGAGTGAATAAGGCAAATATTCGGACGTTTTGACGCTTCAATCAACTTCGACTGCTAGAATGTGGCTGTGAATTGCACGAATGTAAAGCTGACGGATTAAGGAATTTGTCTATGAACACCGGCCAAATCTTGGATCAAGTGTTGCAGACCGGAAAAGCATTGGCAGAGAAAACTCGGGAGATTGCCGAGAAGAGCTTAGGCGTACCGCCTGAAGGTCAAGCTCGCGAAAGCATGCTCGCGGGACTTGGCAAAGGTGCCGTTGCAGGCGGACTATTGACCCTGCTTCTGGGCAATCGCGCGGCCCGCATCGCAACAAGCAAGGCGCTCAAGTACGGCAGTTTGGCGGCTGTCGCGTCCGTCGCATTTAAAGCACTACAGGGTTGGCAAACAACGTCCGCCGAGCCCGCGACGAAGGCCGGTCAAGCCATCCTGGACATGTCACCTGAGCAAGCAGAGGATCGCGCTCATTTGCTTGTTAGGGCGATGATTTCGGCGGCTAACGCAGACGGGAACGTCGACGCTGCCGAACGAGATACGATGGTTCAAGAAATCAATAAGTTGGGGTTACCCGCAGACGCAGCAGCTACCCTCGCGCAGGATGTGAATTCCCCCTTGAGTGCAGGCAACCTCGCCATGCAAGTGGACTCGATGGCTGCGGCTTCCGAAGTCTATTTGATTTCTTCGTTGATGATCGACGAAGCTAGTCCGGTGGAGAGTCAGTACCTTGTCGATCTTGCCAAGGCACTTGGATTGCCGCCCGATCTTATTGCACGTCTTAACAACGAATCGTAATTGGCAGTTCAGGCGTCATTGGCAGTTAAGGCGTAACGCGCGATGTGTGACGCGCGATTTGAGCCGCAGAGCTCACTTGCGCCGTAACTGATTTGTTTGATAGGATTCCAATTCCGTCCAGCGCATCGGGCCTATCGCTAACGCATTATTCTTTTCAGCGATTTCTAATGCTTGCAAAGCGGGCGTCGAATTTGACGAGCATCCTGCCTCAGTTCCAATCATCCAATTGCAACACATCCCGGCAAAATGCATTGCCACCCCACCCCAGCTTCGCTAAACCGACGCCAAAAACACAAATTGCTCGCTTGAAAGACCTGCCGTTTGGGGACACCAAGCTTCGATTTCAAACACAGACTTAATTGAGGCAAACATTATGTTCACCGATCCTGTAAGTACTTGCACCGCCCTGTGCAAAAAGTCCGCTCCGAGGATTTTCGCGGTTGCAATCGCCAAGACTTGAGACAGAAAGAAACTATACTCTGCGCGGTCAGATTTGAGGTTTTGTGAGCGGCAAGGCGCTAGCCGCTGGTGGTGACCGAATGCACAACCTGCGGTTAGCGCCTTGCGGCTCACTCAACAACACGTCCCTCACTTCTGACCGCGCGGCGTATAGTTAGAGACGCAACCAGGTAAATTTCCTGAATGCAGATTATCCTCACAAGCTGTGCGCGTAGTATTCACAGTAAATGCGACGTACACAAAGGCATTTCTCGTCAGGTCGCATGCCATGAGAAATGTTAACCTATTCACTGGGCTGCAAATTGGCCTCAGAAACTTCCTGTCCTAGTTTTTCTTTTAGCTGCAAAGCAGATTCGTTCGTTGGCTCGATCGCCAACACAGCGTGGATGTCGCTCAATGATTCGTTGATTTGTCCTATCTCGTGTAACAGCGATGCGCGTCGAAGCTTGGCTTTCACGTTGGTTGGTGAATGCTTAGTCCACAAGTTTGCAATTTGTAGCGCTATGGCCAAATCGTCCACGCGATATGCTTCCATTTCTTGTTCCTTTTCCAAAACGAAAGTACCCAGTAGCACTTCACACACATTATTGAGGAACGCCGGATACTTGTGGACATGAATGACGATCCAATCAAGGTCGCTTCGCATCCGTTTTTCACGAAATTCTGAATCCTGTTTTGCAATGCGACTAAAATGGTAATCGCAAAGAACGCGAACAACGCGCGAGGCAATTTCAAACTGGCTGCGCGGAGCTAGCGTCTCGCGTTCGATGCTCCTTGTTTGTAACAATTCGATCGACGCCATTCCGATGTTTTTTTCTTCTAAGCCAATCGAGTTATATTTGCCAGCCATATCAACGAATTTGGCGACTGCCAAGATTTGCAAAGCCAAACCATCGGTATCGTGTTCTGCAATGCTCTCAAGTTCCTTGATCAATTCTGTTCGATTAATCCCAAGTTGAAACGCTGCGCTCACGACATCCTGCGGCGGACCGAGCTTACCTGCAATTCCAGCCAGACGCGTCCAATGTCGCGCTCGTTCGTCGAACGGTTGTCGCGGTAAACCCGGAGTATCAGAAACAGCCGGTAACTCCCGAACGAGTCTCGCTGCTCTTGTCGCCACGACTGCTTGCCGAGCGAACGTCAGTTGTTCAGCCCCAGGTTCAGGATTGTCGTTTACCTTGCTCGCAAAGGCGGACTGCAAGTCGTCGAGTCGGGATGTATAGCTTTTGGGCAATTCCAAATTCGCAGGGTCGTCAGTTCGCAGTCGTCGGCACGTTTCCAAAACAACAGAAAGAGGTCGTTCCCGAGGGTAAATAGATTGGAGGAGCTCGGCCGTACGTTCAGCCTCTCGCATTCGTCCAAGCGATAATAGAATCGACGGGCGGAGCATACAAGCCCGATAGTGGAATCGCTCCGACTCGATCGCTAACGTCAGATGCTTTTCGCATTCCATGTTTGTTTTTGCCAAGATGGCCATGGCATATTGCTGGTCAGCAAGTGATAGAAGCCCGCTTGCAATCGATTGCTCAAGATGCAACTTACCCTGGGGCATCGTATCGCGATCGCACGACTCCAGATCTCCCAACAGCCATTGCAATTCCGCTTGGTCGGCGGGATCTTGGGCAATTTCAAACAACTTCTCGGCTTCCGCAATGGACGCGTCACGATCTTGTTTTGGCAGCAACGCTCGCAGTCGCTTGATTCTGAATTGTAGGGAAGCATTTCCCATTGCAATCGCAGCTTCAAATTGCGTCTGCGCGGCATCCAAATCGCCGGCGTGCAGTGACCGAATTCCTGCTTGATAGGTTTCTCGTCGGCTTTGATCCAATATTCCCTTTTGACGCTGATACATAAAAAAGATCACGGACGCGAGGATTATGGCAGAGACGCCGATCGAAAGATTGCGAAGTCTTTTTTCGGCGATGGCTCGGCCTTGTGCTTGCGCAACAGCATCCTGCTCCGCCCTAAGCTTCGCTTGCTCTTGATTCTCGATATATTGCGATACCAGCTGGACAACCGCTGCAGCATCGCCAGGTCGATCGTCCATGTTGGGGGCAAGACATTGCTTGGCGATCGATATGAGTTCCGGTGACGCGGCGCACGCATCGAGACGTCGCATGGCATCACTTACATCGCAAGCGCGAATTTGAACGATCTTTTGGATGATGGTTCCCAGAAACGTCGGCTTGCCCGTCAATATCGAGCATAGGATTCCGCCCAGGCAAAACACATCCAAACGCTTGTCATTCTTGACTCGTTCGTTCAACATTTCCGGCGGAAGAAAATCAGGGGTCCCAACTTCCTTTGTACCGTCATCATTTTGGATCTGTGTTTGATCCTTTGACTCGGATGTTGTTGGATCGGTCTTCGACAACATCATCGTTATGGTCTCGTCGAGTGGGTCTTGGTCATCCGTTGCGATCGATTCGGTGTTGGAATTCTTGCTTTCTTTCGGCTGAAGGGGGTTGGATGAAATGTCTTTTGCAACGCCCCAGTCCAATACGTATGCATCGCCAAAGTTACCGATCATGACATTGTGCGGCTTGAGATCGCGATGAATGATATTGCACGAATGGGCATAGGCTACTGCTTGGCAAACCTGTCTGAACAGCAGCACGAACTCGAATTGTTCGTCCTTCAGATTGGAACGCGCGGTCAGCTTATCCTGGAGTGTCTGCCCTTCCAGAAACCGCATTGCAAAGAAGGGCAGCTGTTTGCCATCGATCGAGTGAATATTACCTCTCTCAAAAATCGGAACGATATTGGGGTGCTGCAATCGCCCACTTAGCCTTGCTTCACGATCGAGTCGAGCGAGCATTTTCGGGTCGGCAGCAATGTCTTTCAGTGGTACTTTTAAGGCGGCCTCTCGATCGAAGTGACGATCCATAACTTTGACGATTGAGCCCATGCCGCCTTGGCCAATAGTTTCTACTATCCGGTATCGATCCGTGTGAGCCAATTGAAATGACTCCTTGCGTTTCACCGCTGCTTCGAGGCCATGCCTCCCTTGGAAATAACGATTAAGCTTGTCCGCAATCTCGGGATATTGACGAATCAGTTCGTTGGCGTCGAGTGGATTCGAGTCCAGCGACATTTCATAGCGATGGATAACATCCCGAAACATTCGTTCCAATGGATCGATCGGCTCGTCGAATTGGTCTGTCGATCCCGTCATCCTCAGTTCTCCTTGGGTAGATTACGCTGCAGCGATTCGATTGCGCGTCGAATGAGCTCCGTTACTGCCTTGTTCGTCGCAGACAATTGTTCGGCAATCTCGTCGATGCGTTTACCTCGAATGAATCTTAATAGTAAAGCTGTTCGTTGTCGTTCTGGCAACCTTTCGATGGCAGCGTAAACAATTTGCAAAGCTTCTTGCCGTCGCAATTCATTACTCACCGCCGAAAGATCTGCTTCCAAGAATTGCTCGATGCGCGTTTGCGAGTCGGCAAGAAAATCCTCAAAAGATTTGACTTTCCCCGATCCGCGTTTTGCGGCGAATACGCGCCGCAAGCTATCGATGACTTCCGAATTCAAGATTTGCAACAACCACGCTCCTAGCTCCCCTCGCGTTGTTCCAGTGAAGCTTTGGGCGTTTTCGATAGCTCGAACCATCGCAGCGGAGACCATATCCTCGACTTCGAGTTCAGCCGGCCAATCCCACAGATACCGAAGCGATCGTGCGCGTCCCATGAGCGTCGTACGAAAGCTCTCGATTTCATCTCGCACGCGCATGGAGTTCTCCCCTTTATTTCCGTTGTGCCCATGTTTCACCATTACATTTTGCATTTCGACGAGTGACCTTCGGATCGAGGTCCGGATTGTGCACTCCTACGGATTTAATACGGAATCGCCCTTCCTAAACCACGCATTATTTTCGTTGGATCATGGGATTCAAAAGAATTCAACGCTAACTCATTAGTCGAACTTATTGTTAATAACCTGTGAAGGCAGGCGATTAAATTAGCAAAAAGCAAAAAATCCGCGTGGCAGGCATTAATGTTTTGCGTCCTGAATGATGTGGGCATTCGTTGGTCTGAATGGCATTGAACGGGGGACGTGGTTTTTGAATGGAGAAAGTAGTCTACAGCAGGAATCCAGCAGTCTTTTCCCGTCAATTCCGGTAGGCGGGAATCCAGCGTCCTTATTTCGTCATTCCCGCGAAGGTGGGAATCCAGCGGAACGACGGTTGCGGCACAAATCGGTTTCCCTTTTTCCGGTGACTGGAGAGAACGTTACGCGAATGCGGACGTTGTAATTAGAAAAATGCGTTTTCAGCCAATAACCTTCAACCCGAAATATTGGGTGAAATTTCGTACTACCGATTATGGATAATAGTATCCATAAATTACTCGATGATGCACCACATACTACTACCCCTGCATTGTTGCCACGCCCACTTTAATCGGCTAGAGTGGTCGCAGTTTACGAAAGGAATGGGTGCCCACAATCGCAACTCGTATTGAAACATAAGAATCCAGGGCTCCGCCATTTTCACCAATCTTTTTTGAACACCAAAAACCTTAGTTAAAACCCGTCAGTGACCTTTGAGAAAACACACCAACTAGTATAGAGGAAACTTCGATGCGACTATCAAGCATTCTCAGTTCTGTAAAACGCACGTTTCGTAAGTCGACTGCGAACAAATCGAATCGCCGCCGCAACGTTTATCGGCTCGGTCAATTTTCTCCCTTTGAAAGCCTCGAAGATCGACGCCTCCTCGCCATCATCGACATCACCGTCACTGAAATCACCACTAACACACAATGGAACTCAGCAGGCGATACGTATCGTTTGATGAACGATGTAACTGTTCGCAACAACGCGACGCTGACAATCGGACCCAACGTGACGGTTATCAATAACGGGTCGCAAGTTCTTAAATTAGGGACGGATGGTTCTGTTGGGAAAGTGCTTGGATCGGACTCTGACTTCAATCTTCCCCTCGACGTAGGGCAGCAAGGCATTCTCAAGGTTTCGGGCAGCACATTTGACCAATGGGTTCAACTTGCATCGGGCGCAACTCCCGTATTTCAGAACAATACGTTTGCCGATGGTGCTTTATACGTTGCACCCGAATTGATAGACAATCTTGGCAATACGAACACTTATGGTTCCACGGCCGTGCCGGACGGAACTATTTTCGTTCTCGCAGGTGCAGTGAATTCGAACATGAGTTGGCCAGCACTGCCTGGTTTGATTGAGTATTACCTGTTGGAGCGGGTCTTCGTGAACAGCGGAGCTAAGCTCACCATAGCGCCCACAATGCAGGTGAACGGAAACGACGGTACTGGAATTAGCGTCGGTGCAAGTGGCAGTCCTGGACAGTTGTCGGCGAACAATGTCAACTTTGCCTTGAACCTTGAATTTGGAAGTTTTGGAGGTGGAGCGATTTCAAACAGTACGCTCACTCGCTATGTAACCGTCGCATCGGGTGCGAATCCCGTCTTTCAGAACGACACCTTTGGCACCAATACTTTGTACGTCGTTCCCGAATTTATTGACAACCTCGGTGCCACCAATACATATGGTTCCATTGCGTCGCCAAATGGAGCAATCTTGGTTCTCGCAGGTGCAGTGAATTCGAACATGAGTTGGCCAGCACTGCCTGGTTTGATTCAGTATTACCTGTTGGAGCGGGTCTACGTGAACAGCGGAGCTAAACTCACCATAGCGCCCACAATGCAGGTGAACGGAAACGACGGTACTGGAATTAGCGTCGGTGCAAGTGGCAGCGTCGGAAATCTTGAAGCGATTGGAGTAAACTTTCAGTCGAGCATTACATTGGGAGCGAATGCTATTGCACGCATCGAACATAGTCGACTCGTCGGGAAGGATTTAAATATTGATGGCAATATCGACTCTTCCGTATTATTACGATTCAATGACTTTAGTAGTCTCGGCGCGGGCAAAATTCGTCTAGGTAATTCGACTGGTGGGTCAGCAACGCACTTTGATCTTTCTCGAAACTTTTGGGGCACTACCGACCTTGCAACAATCGATTCAATGGTCGTTGACGACAACGAAAGTGCGTTGCGACCAACCGGTGACTTTGCCCCGATCATCGCTCCCGGGACCATTGGTCGGGTTGTTTGGAAGGATGTTGATCAAGACGGAATCCAAGACTCGAACGAACCGGGGGTTGCGGGGATTGGTGTCAAGCTATTCCGGGGAAACAATACGCTCTTCGCAACAACGACGACCGCTGCTAGTGGTGCGTACGCTTTCCAAAATGTTCCGAACGGAAACTTTTATGTTGAGTACACGCTCACCGATGCGAATCGGCAAATTTTTACTCTCGCGAACAAAGAAAATGATTACGTCGATAGTGACGTAACAGGCATCGCAGGATTGACTGGTCGCACGCCTCTGTTCAGCTTCCAATCGAACTACTTCAATTATCACATGGATGCAGGATTACGGATTTCTGAACCACCTGTCGTCGATGGACTCGCAAACGTTAGTTACACCGAAAACGCGCCGGCAATCAACATCTCACCCGCCGCGACGGTCGCCGATGTCGATTCTTCGAA
This sequence comes from Pirellulaceae bacterium, assembly GCA_031374825.1. Lineage (GTDB taxonomy): Bacteria > Planctomycetota > Planctomycetia > Pirellulales > Pirellulaceae > JANMGV01. The sequence continues at coordinate 19,484 of JANMGV010000247.1, read as the reverse complement.
TTTCGCCCTTGGAGAATTGAGGATTAGTATTACAAGCGCGTCGGATGCCACGGATCGATTAGGTATCCGCCAAGCGAACGGATTAACCATTTCAGGAAATCAAGTCCTAATCGGAGGTCAAGTTTTTGGGACTTTTAGTGGTGGTGTTGGCTCCACGCCACTGACCGTTCTGTTCGATGTAAATTCGAACGCCGCCAAGGTGCAAACGCTTCTACGCAACGTTACCTATCGGTCGACTTCGGAGAATCCAGCACTTACCAAGACCGTAACCATCGAACTTACCGACGGCGACGGCGGCACTAGCTCGCCGATGACTTTGGATATCAACATCCAACCTGTCAATGACAAACCCACGCTCAGTGTGGGTGGTGTTGTTTCCTATTCGGAGAATGCTGCACCTGTCGTCCTCGCTCCAATCGCCACTATCAATGACCCTGACAGTGCCGATTTCGACACCGGTGTTTTGACGCTTACGATTGCATCTGGCGGGAATTTACTCGATCGACTTGGCATACGCAATCAAGGCACTGGTGCTGGGCAAATTGGCGTTTCCGGAAACGACGTTACCTTTGGCGGTGCCTTGATCGGTACGAAATCCGGCGGCGATGGACTCACGCCACTTCAAGTCACCCTAAATGCTAGCGCAACGCTTCTTGCAACCCGAGCACTTTTGCGAAATACCACTTTCGAAACCACGGGTGATATACCTAGCGCAACACAACGTTCCATTTCCATTTCGCTTAGTGACGGTGATAACGCGACTAGCGATTTGACTACCAAGCTCGTTGATGTGGTCACGGTCAACGATGCGCCTGTCCTAGCCTCTTTTGGAAATGCAATCAATTACACCGAGAACGCTGCTCCCATCCGGATAACAAACACTGTAAGCGTGACCGATGTTGACAGTTCCAATTTCGACACGGGAACGCTTACCGTTCGATTCTCGGTCAATGGCAAAGCTGAAGACAGGCTGACAATCTTGAATGCTGGAAATATCTCGACCGTCAACAACGAAGTTCAGTTTGCTGGCGTTACGTTTGGAACATGGGCAGGTGGCGTTGGTCTGGCGTCGCTGATCGTCACCCTCAATGACACGGCTACCCCAGCGAAAGTCCAATCGCTGCTTCGCAATATTGTCTATAGCAACGTTTCGGACAATCCGAATGCAAATGCCCGAACACTGTCGGTGCGATTGAAAGACGGCGATGGCGGCACGAGTTCCGAAGTTACTAAGCCCATTAATATTGTTCCGGTCAACGACGCTTCTGTCATTTCAGGAATAGATGGTGCCGCAACCTACACGAACAACACGGCCGGGATTTTTGTCGCCACGTCGGCGGGCTCCAATTCGCCAACCGCTTTGGTATCCGACGTCGATAGTCCCAACTTCGATCAAGGCAAATTGACCATTCGCGCGACTCAAGGAGCCTCCACAAGTAACCGGATTGAACTGAGCGGCACGGCTTACACTCTCGACGCGAGCAACAATATATTGCGAAGCGGCGTGATCATCGGATCGCTCAATGCGAACGGTGGAATTGGCTTGGCAAAATTCGAAGTGACCTTCAATGCACAGGCCACCGCTCCAATCGTGCAGCAACTTCTCCGCTGTATCAAATTCCGAACGACGAGTACCGCCAGCACCGCACAACGCATCTTGTCCTTTACCCTGACAGACGGCGACGGAGGAACCAGCAATACTCTAGCCAAAACAATCGATGTAACTTGAGTTGCGTGAATCGCAATCGAAGGCAAGTCGCAAGTAAACTGGGATGACTAGATCATTGCGCGAACGCTAGCCCACGTTCCCCAACGTGAACTTCACGAAATGGTCAGGACAAGGGCAGGATAATGACTGATGACAAATTATCGAAACAACTCGGAGAATCTCGAACTTTACCTAATCCCTATCTGTCACAAAACCGTACGCATGATGGGAGGACAACGAAATTTCTTTGAAACAACTGTTTCAAGCGATGTTAATGGCCAGCTCTATTATCGGAACCGTCTGCTATGCAATTGGAATCTATGTGGTTGCGCCAACATCATTGGGACAGGTCGGCTCGCCTTTATTCCTGGAAGAACGAATTCGTAGCGCGGGTTTTGAGTCGTGTAGGACTGATGATCGCATTGGGAGGGACAATGACAAGTTATTTGGCGTTTGGATTTGCATATCAGTGTCGGCTCAAAATGGCATTGCTCTTCATCTATGGCATCGCTTGTCTTGCAGTAACTCAACTCAATTTTTCAATCGGGCTGGACTGGGATGTGTTGACCTATGCTACTCTGCACATCGGACGATGAAAAAAGGAAGAAAAAGGGTCAGGGTGCGCCGTCTTTAGCTGGAGAAAGGCAGTAAATGAAAGAGTCGTACGAGGCCTAGCCAGTCGCCTTGGCTTGGGTAGGCGGCTGATGTGGTCGCTGGGTGACTCAAATCTCGGAGACCTGTCATGGATAAGAAAGAAGCTAAGATTCGCTAATGGACTAGTCAATTGGCTCGTTTTCGGCGGCCAACGCAGACGGGAACGTCGACGCTGCCGAACGAGATACGATGGTTCAAGAAATCAATAAGTTGGGGTTACCCACGGACGCAGCAGCTACACTCGCGCAGGATGTGAATTCCCCATTGAGTGCAAGCAACCTCGCCATGCAAGTGGACTCGATGGCTGCGGCTTCCGAAGTCTATTTGATCTCGTCGTTGATGATCGACGAGGCAAGTCCGGTAGAAAGTCAGTACCTTGTTGATCTTGCCAAGGCACTTGGATTGCCGCCCGAACTTATTGAACGGCTCAACAACGAATCGTAACTGGCAGTCCAGGCGTCATTGGCAGTTAAGGCGTAACGCGCGATTTGAGCCCCAAAGTTCACTTGCGCCGTAGCTGATCCGTTTGATAGGATTCCAATTCTGTCCAGCGCGACGCCGGTTTACTGCTAAAGAATCTCCGAACGGCCCATGCTAATGGTTTCGGATGGATTCTCGCGGTTTTGAAAAGCAATCCGTGCAATACTAAGCGTCTCCAAGTCGACCATGTTCGGACAAAGGAATTCGTCGATTCCCGCTTTTGCAAAACTAACGGATTCCAGAAAGCAGCGCTGTCGATCACTTGCAATCCATTTGAAGAGTACAGTTTTCGAATATCGCCACTGTACTTGAGATTGGATCGTAAATGGGTTGATACATTCGGTGCCAAATACCAAAACGGAGCGTGAATGACGAGCATGCCGTCACGAGTCAATAATCCTTTTATCTCGGCGACTGCGGCGACGGGGTCGGGCAAATGCTCCAGAACATCCAAACAAATGATGGCGTCGTAATGGTTGTCCTTGAGCTCGTCGTGCGAAGGCATACCGACTTGCACAGCGTATTTGGCAAATAATTCTTTCGCAAAAAGCCGACTCGGTTGGGCGACGTCAAAATAGTCAACTTGAAAATCTCGCCAAGCGAAATACAGACTATCGATACCAGGGCCGTCACCATACACAAGCACGCGTGGCGATTCCTTTTGGCATTGGGCGATGCGAGCACCTATCCATCGTCGCGCCTCCATCTTGACTTGACTGCTATTCCAAACAAGCGACTCGAATAAAAACGATTTGCTCGTTTGGTAGAAATTGGCCAAGTCCGAGGACCATCGGTAAGGATCAATTCCAAGTTGCCGTAGTTCTTGCGTGACTAAGTGTCCGACTTGGCGATGTTCAATATCAAGTCGATCATGGCATTCAGAATTACTCAGCCCAGTACTGTGCGACAAAGCCTCGACGATCCATGCGACATCCGCGTATAGGTCTTGCGTTGGATCGACGCTTTGCAACTCTAGTAACTTTTTTGTGTTAGAATTCTGTTTGGGTTCCATAGTCGCAGGCAATATCCTGAAATCGACATCCTGAATTCGACGTTGGAGTGATCGCTAAAATTTGTTGAAGGAGAACTTCTCTATTATCAAAATTGTCCGCCCAAGTCAGTCCGTTTGCAGTTGCTACGGTCCGAAGTTCATCACAATGAATTGTTCCCAAAAAAACTTCTGATCTTTCAGGAGGACCTGCGGCGTTGGCGATGAAGCGACGTCCATGACCGTTAAAGTACTTTAGTTCCATCGTTTTGAGAATTCGTGTTTGTTGGATCGAGCGCCCTTGTTATGGTTTTTCTCAGAAATTACTGGAAAACGTTGCGTGATGCGGTACTCTCGCCTCAAGTTAATACCAACAAGCTTGAAGAACAAATCCGCCGATCGCAGGCCAAGATACCAGTTCCGGTAATCTGGCTACTTGGCAAAACGCAGTCTGGTAAGACTTCGATCATTCGCGCCTTGACGGGCAGCAGCAAAGCAGAAATTGGCAACGGGTTTCGACCCTGCACGAGGACCGCCAGCACGTACGCTTTTCCTGACGAAGAAAATTGCTTGCTACGATTTCTCGACACACGTGGCTTAGGTGAAGCGGGCTACGACCCTCGCGACGACATCGCCTATGGCCAGCGTCAAGCTCACTTGGTCATGGTTGTCGTCAAAGCGATGGATCATTCTCAAAAACCCGTACTCGATGCCCTTCGAGCGATTCATGAAGAAAAACCAAATTGGCCAGTCATCGTTGTCCAGACAGCTATTCACGAAGGTTATTCGAAAGTCACCGACCAACACGTCGTGCCTTACCCATTTGACCAAGCAACTTGGCCAAGCGACTTGCCTCATGAATTGGTTCGGTCGATTCGCTATCAACGAGATGCGTTCGCTGGTTTGTCTAATCAGTTTGTCGTCGTTGATTTGACGTTGCCTGAGGATGGATACGAGCCTGTAGATTACGGTTTGCAAGCACTTTGGAATTCAATTGAAACCGAGTTCCCACATGGCCTGCGCGCGATCCTTGAGTCACAGCCGGAATTGCGATCGGAACTGGGTGATATTTATTTTCGGTCCGCTTGGCCGCATATCGTTTCGTACAGTGTGGCTGCAGGGGCTGCAGGGGCCGTCCCTATTCCGCTAGTTGACATTCCTGTGGTGCTTGCAATTCAAGCGAAGATGTTTCATGCGATCGCGTCGATTTACGGTCAAACGCTGAACAAACAACTGATGGCGGAATTTAGCGGAGCCCTGGGTGGGGGAATGGTGGCTCGATTGGGGCGCAGCCTGCTGGCCAAGTTCGTGCCTGGGTTTGGCAGCGTGGTTGGTGCGGCCTATAGTGCTGCCACAACGTACGCACTTGGATTTTCACTGTGCTGGTATTTTGCTCAAATGAGACGAGGCGCGACTCCAACGAGTGCAGAACTGCGCAAATTCTATTCTAAAGAGCTTGATGAAGGTCGACGTCGATTTAACGAATACTTACAAAAAAGAAAACCCTCCACGAATACACCGTCGTAGCCAACGAAGGACTCAGCCAAAATATGTCGCGTTGGAAAATTCATCTGGGTTTCGTCGGCGCGCTCTATGCACTGCCGTTTGTCCTGCTGATGGGGGCGGGGTGCTGGTGGTTGTGGGAACGCCGGCTGGCGACTTGGTTTGCTGTCGTGACGGCTTTCGTGCTGTTGATCGGTTGGTATGCGTCACGATATTTGCAAGCTCGACTAAAAAGCCAATTGCGGGCTCCTATCCAATCGCTTGGAGCGCAAGGCGAAGACTGCGCACGCGCGTCGATCGAACGTATTGCCGAATACGCCGAAGCGAACGCGGCAACTTTGGATACTGTCGACAAATGGAAGCCATTAGCGATCGAGCTTTTTGACTCCGTCGCAGTTTGCTTTCATCAAAAGTCGGAAAAGCCTTCGCTTGAAATGACATTGCCCGATGCCATGCTCATCGCCGAACGCGTGCTTCACGACTTACGAATAGCGGCCAAGGACAATATCCCTGGCTCTCATTTGCTGACTATAAGGCAGTATGAAAAACTCATTCGCTTTTGGAATACAACCCAAGCGGTAACGGCCGACGATAGCCCTTGGCGATTGGGTTATCGGTTGCTGCGACTAGTAGTTAATCCGACTGCGGGAGTTTTTAAAGAAGTTCAAGACAAATTGCTTGGTCGTATAAGCGGCCAAGCCATTGCGGATGCACATCGTTGGGCGGTTGGTTTCAGTGTCAGGCGTGCTGGCGAGTACGCAATTCAGCTTTATAGCGGGCAGTTGGCATTGAACGATCCGTCCTTTCGTGGATTCCAGTCCAAGGAGTCTCGATTGGAATATGCAAAAGCTACTCAGGCCGATACTCGACGTTCGGAAGAGCCTCTACGCATCGTTGTTTTAGGGCAAACAAAAGCGGGTAAGTCGAGTCTTATCAATGCTTTGTTCGGCGAGTACCGCGCGGCAACCGACACGTTACCTTGCACGACGAGCATCATGCCTTACGTGCTGAACCGCGAAGGTGTACCGAAAGCGATCTTGTTCGATACCGAAGGGTTCGGTGGCAGCGACGATCAACGCGCGATGGCTAGCCTCGATGCCGAACTAACGAAATGCGATCTCGTCGTTATGGTTTGCTCCGCAACGTCGGCAGCCCGCGAAGTTGACCTCAAGTTATTGAATGAACTTCGAAAACGATTAGCCGTTAATCGTCAGCGATCGGTACCTCCTATCGTCGTGGCATTTACCCATGTCGACAAACTGCGACCTTTTCAAGAATGGAAACCGCCGTACGATTTGCGGGACACGACTTCGATCAAGGCGCGAAATATCGCCGATGCGGTTGCTGCCCTTCATGTCGATTTGAACATCGCTGCGGATGCGATTGTTCCGGTTTGCCTTCAAAGCAATGCAACGTACAACGTCACCGAAACCCTCATTCCCGTCATGCTTCAAAAACTGCCTGAGGCTGAGCAAGCCAAGCTGCTGAGATTGCTGCGCGAGTTCCACGATTCCGAATATTGGAAACAGCTAGGTCGGCAAGCTTTCAATACCGGTCGTTTCCTTCTGAATGCGGTCGCGAAAGCGGCTAGCCGAAACGCTGATTCCTAAACGACAAATCGGGATGCTTGTTCAAATCGCATTCCCGCGTCTATACTCGATAGGTTGTGTTTCTGACACTCCTCGCTGATCGCCCGAATCGATCGTTTCAAAATCGAACTCGTGCTTGGTGAAGCGGTACTCGTGCTCGTGCTCGTGCTCGTGCTCGTGCTCGTGCTCGTGCTCGATCGGGAGCGAAATTCGAGTACGAGTACCACCTGTGGCTGAGTACGAGTACGAAAATGCGGTCAATCCCAGCATATGGTCGTTTGCAGAACCGGCGATCAGCGAGTAGTCTTGTGTTTCTGGCTATTTCTGCTCGCGTTCGCTTGGCAATTAAACACATTGTTTCTATCTACCTGGAATCTCAAATGCATCGCGAAATGACTACCTTCTGCAGGCTATTGTCGGCTGTTTTTGCATCTGTCTTTTTGCCGTCGTTCGCAACACTCGCTCAAGAAAAATCGACGGCGGTCGCCTCGGAAGTTCTGGAAGCTTCGGAATACAAACTTGAAGAGCCACCGAATCGTGGCCTTGACGCTAACCTCTACATGCAGACTTCGGCAGAATACCGAGCCGCATGTTATCAAGCTTACAATTGGGCCGCAGTTCGGGTCGAACAAAAGCTAAAAGACAGAGTCGACACAAGCAAACCGCCGTGTGTAATTTTCGATTTAGACGAAACCGTTCTCGACAATTACAATTTTCAAACGGATCAGATTCGGAAAGGTCTCGCATTCGATCTCAAGCGTTGGGAATCATGGGAACAAACAGGCCAAGACAAAATTGGTGTGATACCCGGTGCAGTCGAATTCATCAACAAGCTCAAAGAAATGGGCGTCGAGCGATTCTATATCACCAACCGAAATGATAAGGCTCGCGAACAAACGATGTCGGCTCTCCGACGACATGGTATTGACGTTCCCGAAGACCAACTGCTGTGTGCTGATGACAAAACGGGTTCGAACAAGACAACGCGACGCCAGCAAGCTATGGCTAAATTCGATGTTTTGCTGATTATCGGCGATAACCTTCGCGACTTTGACGATGCCTTCCGTTACGATAAATCCACCGGGATCGCTGGCCGTAAACAAACCGTCGACAACACAGCGGCAAAGTTCGGCGGGGACTGGATCATTATTCCAAATCCAGCCTACGGAGAATGGAATAAAGCGTTTTCGAATTCCGAGAGCGACAAAACTCTGTTACTGCCGCCACCAGAAAAACCATAAATCACTTAACGAGTAACTACGAAGATGAGACATATGTTCAAACTGATTACGGGACTTGTTCTGATTGCGAATTGCTTTCTCGGCGCGATTTTTTGCCAAGGCATTTTCGGTCAAGATGCTGCTGCCAAATCCTCGACGGAACCGACGCCTGAAATTTGGTACGGCGAGATGGATGCTGGACCACGCGTTTTTCGCTTTGTGATTCGTACAAAGGTGTCCGAGACCGGCTCGGTCGAAGCCAAGCTGATGAGTCTAGATGAAGGTGGTGCAGTCTTTGTTTTAGACAACGTCGTGATCGACAAGTCCAACCTCGATTTCGGACTCAAGGCAACTGGGGCCAAATACGATTCGCAAGTCAGCGAAGATGGGAGCAAGGCGACCGGGAAATGGTCTCAAGGCGGAGCAAATATCGATTTGAACTTTGACAAAAGAAAAGCTCCTCCCGATGACAAGCCACAGGATATCTGGCAGGGCACGCTGAACGCTGGATTCCAGAAACTTGAAATGCAAGTTCGTGTCTATCCCGGCAAAGACGGGAAAGTGAAAGCTTTTGTCGACAGCCTTTCGCAAAACGCGGGTGGTTTCAAAGCAGACATTGCTACCGAAGGCAATAAAGTAACGATCGACTCACCAGCCTTGCGAGCCAAATACACAGGCGAGAAAAATGAGGATGGCTCGTTGATAACAGGTAAGTGGTCGCAAGGAGTTCCGTTAGCACTGAATTTGAAACGGGTCGACAAAGTTGCCGAACCATCGCGTCCCGCACCAAAACGCCCGCAGACTCCCAAAGCCCCTTTTCCCTACGACATCGAAGAAGTGACTTTTCGTAATGAGTCCGATGGAACAGTTTTGGCCGGAACTTTAACGCAACCCAAAACCGGCGGTCCCTTTCCCGTCGCTATCCTTATCTCGGGTTCCGGACCTCAAGACCGTGACGAAACGATATTAGACCATAAGCCTTTTTGGGTCATCGCAGATCATTTGACCCGAAACGGAATTGCGGTCCTTCGCTTTGACGACCGAGGCGTAGGCAAATCGACGGGTAAGTTTGAAAAATCAACGACCCAGGATTTCGCTGGCGATGTGACAAGTGCAATCAATTTTTTGAAGACCGCCAAATCCGTCGATCCCAAACAAATTGGCCTTATAGGACACAGCGAAGGCGGTCTGGTAGCGACAATCGTCTCGGGTGGAAATCCGCAAGTTGCATGGATCGTTTTGATGGCCAGTCCGGGTGTGAATGGTGAAGAAATTTTGTATTCGCAAGGGCAGTTGATAATCGCAGCAGAAGGCGGCAACGAAGACGCGATGAAACGGCAAAGATTGCTTCAGGAACGCGTCTTTGCCAAAGCTAAGTCAATCGAAACGACTGACAATATTGATCCTTTCGTGACAAGCATCGTCGACGAAATCATCGCTAGTGCAAAAGAACTTGAGACTAAACCAGAAGCGGAGACCGACCCCGAGAAAGCAAAAGCTAATGAAGAAGCGAGCAGGAAGATCTTAGCAGAATTGGTTCGCGCCAATTTGAAAGCGATGAACGATCCGTGGTTCCGGTTTTTTGCTACTTATGAACCCGGTCCCGATTTGCAAAAAATCAAATGCCCCGTCCTTGCGATCAACGGCGAAAAGGACGTACAAGTCGACCCAAAACTTAATCTTCCCAAGATCGAGTCAGCCCTTAAAGCCGGTGGTAATAAGGATGTTACCGTTGTCTCACTTGCAGGCCTCAACCACTTGTTCCAAACAAGCAAGACGGGCGGAATCAGCGAGTATCAATCGATCGAGGAGACCGTCGCACCGACCGCGCTCAAAGCAATGACCGATTGGATTAAGTCGCACACGTCGACTGCAAAGTAATCGGACAGGTCGCCTTGAAGCCATGTTTCGCAAACCGGGAAGATCATTGATGCAACGCTTTACTGTTTTCGTTTTCGCAGCGTCGTTTTGCTTTTGTCGCGCGGTGAATGCACAAGCCCCGACGCCGTTTCCGCCCGTTCAAGAATCCGCGATTCGTCGCATTATTGCTTTCAGCACGAACGAAAAAATCGTTATCGATGGCCGTCTCGATGAACCATGTTGGAAGGCCTCCGAAAAATCGCCAAGCTTTGTCGATTTAATCTCCGGGAAACCAACGCATTATAAGACACACGTCTCGGTGCTTTGGGACGACGTGAACCTGTACGTGGGATACGAAATCGAAGAACCGCAGGTTGTCGCCACATTGAAAAATGAGGACGATCCGATTTATCAAGACAATGATGCCGAGTTGTTCATCGCGGGCGACGACGCTTACTACGAATTCGAGATCAACGCTTACGGAACGGTCTACGACGGTTTTTTTGTTTGGCAAGATGTTTACGAAACTTCCGGTATCGCACGACTACCGGAGTTTGACAGAGGTAAGCCAAATGTTCGAAGTCAATCTTTTAATGGCGTGGGACTAACCAATCATCCACGAGGATTACGATGGGCTTTCCTTGAATGGGATTTTCCACAAATCCAGTCAGCAGTTCATATCGACGGGACTCTCAACGACAACTCGGATCAAGATCGCGGCTGGACCGTCGAAATTGCAGTGCCCTGGAAGAATTTGAAAATGTTGAATATTTCGAAACCACGGAGCTTGCCTCCCAAGTCGGGCGATGTCTGGCGCATCGATTTTTCGCGATTCAATCGATATCACAAACCTGACAAGACTCAAGATTCCGGTGGCTGGGCATTGAGTTATCATGGAGTCTGGGACTCCCACGTGCCCGAGTGTTTTCCTTTCGTCACATTTTCGACCAAACCCGCAGTAAAATAGTCGCGCTGAAAAATGATCGTGCAGTGAATCGCATTGCGGAGCGAATTGCATTACAAGGACAATCACGTTGGCTATACACCAGATGAGAAGAGTCGAATTCGAGCCACGCGCATGGCAAGTCCTTCTTATCGTAGCAGCCGTCATTTGTATCGCTTTCTACGCTCTGGGAATCGTCTTGAACGAGGGTTCTCAACAGAAGTTAGGTTTGGCACGCCGAGTTCCATGGACGTCATCTCGTGTCGTTGGTTTCCCCGATCCACCTCCACCTATGAAACTGGTTTCGGCCTTTCCGAATTTAAAAATCGAAAAACTGATTGCACTCGACCGCGTCCCCGATTCCAAAACGTTAATTGCCGTCGATCACCGAACGGATTGGGGCGGACCAAGCCACATCGTTCAATTTCTCGATAGCGAATCGGCCAGCTCGACAACGCCATTTCTCGAACGACCAGAAATTATCTACGGCCTTGCGTTCCATCCTAAGTTTTCTGAAAACCGTTTTGTATACGTTGGCTGTAATGGACAGTCCGAGAAACTGAACGAAGTAGCCACTCGGGTCATTCGATTCGTTGTCGAAGGCGACGGGCCTTATCGGTGCGTTCCCGAGTCGGCCAGGGTGATCATCGAATGGAAGTCCAACGGACATAATGGCGGCGATTTGACTTTTGGCAATGACGGCATGCTGTACGTTTCTGCTGGCGACGGAACTTCGGATTCGGATACGGACCGCAATGGTCAAAATCTAAAAACGCTTCAAGGCAGCGTCCTGCGGATCGATGTCGATCACGAACAAGACGGCAAACTCTACTCGATTCCAACTAACAATCCTTTTCTCACGATCCCAGATGCTCGCGGCGAGATATGGGCATTTGGTTTAAGGAATCCTTGGCGGTTATCGTATGACCGCGAGTCCAATCAACTGTGGGCAGGGAACAACGGCCAGGATCTTTGGGAGTCCGTTTACTTGATCCAGCGAGGCCACAATTACGGCTGGAGCATTCGCGAATCGAATCACGATTTTCATACGAATCAACCCACAGGGCCCGTCGATTTTTCGCCTGCCACGTTTGAACATCATCACAGCCAATCCCGGTCGCTGACCGGTGGTTTGGTTTATCGAGGAAAAACGCTGCCCGAACTTCAGGGCGCTTATGTATACGGCGATTTTTCAACAGGCAACATCTGGGCCATCAAACACAATGGCGAGCAAGTCGAGTGGCAAAAATTAATTGCTCGGTCGAGTGCTCAAGTGATCGGTTTTGGCGAAGATACTCATGGGGAACTTTTGGTCGCAGATCATTTAGGTGGCATTTACAAATTGAGCCGTAACGACGCAAAATCTTCGTCGGATTTCCCGAAACTGTTAAGCGAGACAGGGCTGTTTGCTGATACGTCACAGCATGAACCGATGGATGGTTTGATTTCCTATTCGGTCAATTCACCGCTATGGTCGGATGGCACTGTCAAGCAACGTTGGATGGCTGTTCCCGGAAATGAAACTGTGACTTTCGCGGAGAAAGGTGCGTGGGACTTTCCGAATGGAACTGTGCTAGTCAAATCGTTTTCGCTGCCGCCGGATAATCGGGGAATCACGCGCCGAATCGAAACACGTCTCATGGCCAAACAATCGGGCGAGTGGTACGGGTACTCCTATCGATGGAATGACGAGCAGACAGACGCGACGCTCGTGGATGCCGCTGGCGAGGACGAACTATTTCAGATTGCATCCGATGACGCCCAAGTCACAGAATTCAAGTGGCGTTATCCAAGTCGTTCGGAGTGCATGGTTTGCCATTCGCGAGCCGCAAAATTCGTATTGGGTTTGTCGACCGAGCAAATGAATCGCGTCCACGATTACGCACAAGGACAATCCGATTACCAAGGCACAATGGCTTCGCAGATCGATACTTTATTCCACATTGGGTTGCTTGGTAAAGAACCGCAACCTCCTAAACCCAGTAACGCTCTGCCGCGATTAGTCTCCCCTAGTGACTCAAACGCGGATATCGAGTTGCGAGCGCGTTCTTATCTGCACTCCAATTGCTCGATCTGCCACATCGATGCGGGTGGTGGGAATTCAAAGATCGTCCTCGACTACTTCACTCCGCGAGAGAAAATGAACCTGATCGACGCAGAACCACTTCACGCAAAATTTGGACTACCATCTCCCAAAATAATCGATCCAGGTTCACCAGAAAACTCCATCCTCCTTCGCCGCATTTCTACCCGAACCGAAGGTAATATGCCCCCGCTCGCATCGCATCGTATTGACGAACAAGCGGTCGCGTTAATCAAGACTTGGATCTTTTCGATCAACTCGGATCGTCCAAGTTCTAATTAGGGTGCAGGAGTAGGCCTGCCCGCCAGAGTCAGAGAGGCAGGCAGTTATCTATCGATGAGACGGAATGCAAAGACGTTGCGAGTTGAAGTTGCTTGGACGGATCGGTCGGTCGACTCAATAGATTTGTAAAACGTGCTTCTAATTGTTTTTGTGTTTTTCGAGCAAATTAACTATTTGCTGGAAATAACCCCATTCGCTTTATCCGCATGTAACGCAAGATTGCCAAACTGATTTTTCAATCGTGGCAGTAAATTCTTTATCGCGTCCGCTCTCGTACGGATGAATTCGCTCATCAATTTGGCAAAAAGCACTTCGCAGGCGTCTAGTCGAAAAAAGTTCGTGTTTTTGAAAGCGCGAATAGTGTTTAACTATGCGAATCGAATGGACAGTTCAAGAAAGCACCAAATAAATACACGTTTTTTTTAGAAGGATTATCGACTTTTTATCCACCTGCCCAATTGCATCTGATTTTTCCGGCTGTTAGGTTCCATCACAAAGGACGATAGGCGATCAGTGTTGTTCGCGAACTGTGTCACGGACGCGGCAAATAAAAACACATTCCTTCGTAATATAAAGAGCCCCACAATGTTCGGTACTAAACGTCGAACCTCATTTGCCCTCTATCTTTTCAGTCGTCGATCAAAACGGAAGAATGCGACTCGTCAAAGACTTCGCAACATGTTGGTGGAACAGCTCGAATCCCGATCATTACTTGCAAGCGTTGTCGGCCCCAGTTTTCAGGACTTGCCTAACGACATTTTCAACTCGCAGTCAACAACTGTTTCAATTCAAGCTTTCGAAGGAACAGCGCAACCGCATTTTGTCCAGGGATCTGTTGGTACATCACCCCCTCAGTTAACGCCAGAACAATTGGCGTTGCAATCGGAGCACGAATCTCTTCAAGGACTGATAGATTTTCCATTTCCGATTAACCCAAGCGAGGAGGGTAGCGGCATCAGTAATGCTGCTCCTACCAATCCAAGCCTGCCAAACAATGGTCCATCCATAGAAGCAGCTGGAGACTTCACATTTTATCAAGCGGCAATTGATCGTCCTGCAGGAGGTTCATTCTCAACTGTGAATGAACCAAGTTTGGGAACGATGGGCAACACCGTTTTCACGACAGGCAATTGGTTCGCCTCGGTTTCTGGCGACAACGGAAATAATTTTGGATATGTCAATCCGTACACTACATTCCCTGCAACCTGGGGAGGCTTTTGTTGCGATCAGCGAGCGGCTCAGGATCCAGATACTGATTCCGTCTATTGGTATCTGCAGTACTCAAAAGATGGTTCATCTTCGACTTCCGTAGGCGGTGCTAGGATTGCTGTGGCAACCACCGAAACACAACTCCTGACTAACGCTTGGACATATTACGATTTTACACCGCAGAGCTTCGGATTGGCTGCGGGCAAGTGGCTCGACTTTCCTCACATGACCGTAAGTGAAAATTACGTTTACGCTACCACGAACGTTTTTTCTACAGTGTCTAACGCTTTCACGGACGCAGTCGCTTGGCGAATTCCAATTTCAGAAATTAATGCTGGCGGCTCCATAAACTACCAGTATTTTACAAGAACTACATCGTTTGCCTTGGACCCAATTGAGAATGCAAGTACCACGATGTATTTTGGTTCGCTTGAAACATCGACCTCAATGAAAGTTTTTCGATGGACCGATGCAAATGCATTGACTGAGACGACGGTTTCTGGACTATCAACCACAAATTTTGGCACGCATACTGCTCTCGATCAATTGGGACAAAACTGGACAGGGCGATCCGATAGCCGTATCCAAACTGGATGGTATTCTCCAGCGAGAAACGAAGTTGGTTTCATGTGGAATTCTGCACAAGGGTCGGGGCGCCCATTGCCATTTGTTCGATCGGTAATTCTCGACCCATCAACGCTTGCTGTGTCTTCGCAACCCGATATTTGGAATACGACGGACACGTACCATTATCCCGCTGTTGCAGTAAATGCCAGAGGCGATGTTGCGGGAGTAGTAGCGCAAGCTCCCCTGAATGGAGCGCCCAATGCTACTGCAATTATTCGTGATGATATTTCTGGAGGAGCGTGGCAAGCGATTATTGGCGTAACTGGGGGCCAAGGCGACAACAATCGATGGGGCGATTACATGGGTGCCGTCATCGATGATGATTATTCGAATACCTGGGGAGGGATGTCCTATGTTCGAGAAACCGGCGGGAATGTAAATCCATATTTCCTTTGGTTTGGCCGCGAGCGTGACACGCCGTTAGCAGACGATCATGGCAATACAAGATTCTCTGCGACTTCCGCCGCAACGCCATCGACAGTTGCAGGAAACCTCGAAGTTGCTGGCGACAATGACTTCTTCAGTTTTTCAGCCGTCCAAGGTGCGAACTATAGTTTCAGCACTGCACTTGGGACGCTAGCAGACACGGTTTTGTATCTCTACAACACGGACGGAGTTACACTCATTACATCGGACGATGACGGCGGGCCGGGAAATGCATCTCTCATTTCTAATTGGATTGCTCCAAGCACGGCAACCTATTACTTGGATGTTCGGGATTTCGGCGACAATAGCCCGGGCACTTACACCATCAGTGTCATAGTGAACGATGATCACGCTAATGATGCCGCTTCGTCGACCCCAATCGGTTTGGGAACAACCTCCGGAGTGATCGAAATTCAAAGTGATGTCGACTATTTTAGTTTTAGTGCTGTTGGCGGAGCGCGTTATCAATTCCAAACCAATCTGTTTGGACTCAGTGATTCCACTCTTACAGTCTACGATCAGGACGGAACGACACAATTGGCATTTGATGATGACAGTGGACCAGGAAATGCTTCCTTCATTGACTGGATCGCCCCCGCGTTAGGGCAATACTATGTCAAGGTTGACAATTTTAGCTCGCAAGTCGGCACCTATACTCTAGATTTAATTGTTGTTGATGATCACGGCGATACGGCGGGAGCTGCAACACCTTATGTTGGATCGTCGATGGGCGGCGTTATTGAATTATCCACCGACCTCGATTACTTCAGTTTTTCTGCAGTTTCAGGAGTCACCTATACTTTTCGAACGGTGTTGGGTGGATTGTCCGACTCAGTTCTGTATCTGTATTCCACAGACGGAACGACACTGTTAGCATCGGACGACGATGGTGGAGGAGGCAGGGCATCTTTGATCGATTGGTTTGCTCCATCCACAGGTGTCTATTTTATCGCAGTCGACAATTTTAGCACCCAGGTCGGCAGTTATTCGCTCAATCTTTCGACCGATGATTTTGGCGATTCGGCTGCCACTGCAGCCTTGGTCGCAGTGCCATCGACCACGAGCGGAAACCTCGAAGCAGTCGGGGACAACGATTTCTTCAAATTCAATGCGGTAGCGGGTGGTCGATATATCGTCTCCACGATCCTTGGGACAATCACAGATACCACTCTCGCGCTGTATGGAACCGACGGAACGACGCAGCTCGCTTTCAATAACGACAATCCAGCGGGCGGACTAGCTTCGCTCATTGACTGGACCGCACCAGCGGCCGGAACCTATTTCTTGGATGTGCGCGATAATGGAGATAATGACACGGGAACTTATTCCATTCAGATTCTAGCGACACCGGTAATCACCAGTTTCGGAGGCATGCTGACCTACGTCGAAAACGCGGCCCCAACTGCGATTTCTCCCACAGCGACCATCCGAGATGCGGACAGTACGGTCTTCGCTGGCGGAATTCTAACGGTCCAATTCCCAGTCGGCGGAACTGCAGACGATCGATTGTCGATTATCAATTCCGGAAGTATCTCAACCAACGGGGCGGGTGAGGTTCTCTTTGGAACAGTCGTCTTCGCCACATACTCGGGTGGTAATGGCACCACACCTCTGTCGATAGTCTTGCGAGCCAATGCGACAGTCGGTCGTGTTCAATTACTCCTACGAAACATTGGCTATTCGAATGTTTCTGACATTCCAACGCTGGATCGAACAGTTTCTGTCCAAATAACGGATGGATCGGGTGGCGTTAGCATTCCGGTAACCAAGCTTGTTCGAATCCCACCTGTAAATGACAACCCCACGATTGCAGCTTTTGGTCCAGCAATTACTTACATCGAAAATGATAGTGCTGTCCTCGTCTCTCCAGCGGCAACAGTTGTGGATGTAGATAATCCCAATCTAAATGGTGGTGCACTGACTGTGCGAATCTCGGCGGACGCCACTCCAAATGACTTACTGGCAATTCTTCCCGGCGGCAGTATCACGTTGAATGCAAGCAACCAAGTTTTGTTCGCTGGAAGTGTTATGGGATCGTTCAGTGGAGGAGTCGGAGCGACACCTTTGGTGATCAATCTAAATTCATTTGCGACACCTAGTCGAGTTCGAGTTCTCTTGCGAACAATCGGTTACAGTAATATTTCCGAAAACCCAACTCCTGTTCGAACAGTGTTAGCTCAACTAACCGACGGAAGTGGAGGGACGAGTACAAGCGTAACCAAGTTGATAAATGTCACACCCGTTAATGACACTCCGGTGATTAGCTCCTTCGGTTCGAACATTACGTTCACTGAGAATTCTGTTGGTGTTGCAATAACCAGCACAGCAGTTGTGACGGATGTAGATTCAACTGATTTTGACACCGGTGAATTGAGGGTAAGGTTGACCGTAAATGCGAAGCCCGAAGATCAACTTTACATTCGAAATTTTGGAGATATTTCGACCAATGCCGCAAACGAAGTCCTTTATACAGGTGTCGTGATGGGGACATACATTGGCGGGACAGGCGTCGCACCTCTTGTAATTACATTCAACAACACTGCCACTTCGAAAAAGGTCCAAGCGCTGCTGAGAAGAATCCAGTATACCAACAGTTCGGAAAACCCATCTGAAGCTCCTAGAACGGTATCCTGCTCGGTGAAGGATGGTGATGGTGGAACTAGCATCGCACTAACTAAGACGATCAATGTTGTTGCGGTAAATGACGCACCAATCTTGGGAGGAATTAGCGGTTCAGTGGCCTATGTTCGTGGAAACCGTGCAATTCCAATTTCCACTACCGCTACAGTATCGGATGTGGACAGCCCTAATTTTGATACAGGCAAACTGACAGTTCGTTTTACTAGTGGGTCGGAAACCACCAATCGCCTCGAATTGTCAGGCACGCTCTTCACCTTAGATGCCGCGAATAACCTGTTGCGAAGCGGTGTGATCATCGGAAAACTGAATACGGGCGGAGGAGTGGGATTTACCAAATTCGAAGTGACATTCAACTCGACAGCTACTGCTGGAATGATCCAGCAACTTCTTCGAGCTATCACTTTCCGGACTCAAGGTGCCAGCTCGACAACCACGAGGACGCTTTCTGTTTCGTTAACAGACGGCGATGGTGGTACAAGCAATACCGTTACTAAAACGTTCCTGATTAGCTAATCCTCGTCTTTGCAGTTTCAAGTCCTAAAGGCGGGCAATCGTTCAACGATTGCCCGCCGTTTTTTGACGATCGAATTGTACAGCCAAACGAAACCTCCAAAACGCGACACAAAAACTAGGTTCGTCTCGAGGAAAAAATCTACTTATTAACTGAGCGGATACTGCAATTTGCTTTCTTAGGCGCAAGCGTATGCATGAACCGCACGCTTTCACTGCCGTTGCGTCGCCACACATGAAGCAAAAGACATCGTTTGCATCCAATTGTTTCAGCCGAGATGCGTTTGCAATAACCGAAAACGAGATTTCATCCAATACTGTTCGGCACGATTAATGCCTTGATGATATTTTTTGGTTTCGCGAATGAAGAAATGATAGCGAGAGTAGCGAGCGCCGTCTTGGAGGTTAAGGACCGAATTGCTTTCTCGGTCTGTTTCGGCAGCTAGATGCTGGGGGATGGCAGTCGACGTTCGAAGTTGCCTAGGGTGAAGTCCTTTCATTCCCCAAGTAGCTGCGGGCCATGCGATATCTTTTTAGTACCGCGCAGCGTTGAGCGGCTCGTCTTGCAAGTTTGAAATGCAACCGAGCGGATCTGAATATTTCTTTTTTGCCGCCGCCGCTTCGTCCTGTTCTTTGAGCTTGTTGAGGTGCGCCATCAGTTCGGCTTCCGTAGCCATACCGCAGAAATAGAAGCAGATCATTTCGTAGGTGCGAAGGGTCGGCTTGCGACCAGTCCATAGACTTATGAGCATGCACGCAATG
>JANMGV010000229.1:0-4477 GCA_031374825.1 Pirellulaceae bacterium | reverse complement strand
TATGTATGTCGGAACACTTTTCGTGTGGTTTGATCGACCTGCAAAAGGGGGCGTGTGAGTCAATAGCACAATCTTCGCGAGACGTTTGCATCCTAAGTTACGCACAGCTAATATGTTTTGAATTTCCGGACAGACACTAGCTAAGAGATCTAAAATCTCTCCGGCGGATTTTGCGTCCAAGTCACCGGTGGGTTCGTCAGCGACGATTAGTGTCGGGTCTGTAGCAATCGCTCGCGCGATAGAGACTCGTTGCTCTTGTCCACCCGAAAGCTGCCTTGGATAGTGGTCCATGCGATCTGACAAACCGACAACCTCGAGCGCTGCACGAACATGGGAATCGCGTTGTTTGAGACTCAAGCTGGTTAATGTCAGCGGCAACTCAACGTTTTCATAGGCAGTCAAAACGGGAATTAGATTGTAAAGCTGGAAAATGAAACCGACGTTATTGGAACGCCATTTGGCAAGCTGACCTTCGGATAACTGCGATAAATCTTGTCCGCAGACCGTTACGCGACCTGTTGTCGGACGATCAAGTCCTGCTACTAAGTTCAACAAAGTGGACTTACCAGACCCAGATGGTCCCATCAAAGCCAAATAATCGCCGCGAACCATTTGCAGATTCATTCCGGATAACACAGGAATGACGATCTGTTCACGGCGGAATTCTTTAAACACGTCGACAACGTCGACGACAATATCATTGCTCTCGTTACTATTCACTCGTATGCACTCCTGGAGATTTTCACTATCCGCTATTCGCTTACCTTGACCAGTTGCCCTGGCCTTAGTTCATCTTGGGTAGGCTTAGTTAAAATTCTTTCTCCGCCGGTCAGTCCATTCAATATCTCGATTCGGCCATCTTTGGCAACGCCTGCGTCAACAATGATCGGATTAACGCGATTCTGGGAATCGAGTTTCCAAACAACTTTGGTGTTGTCGCGTTCGATAACAGCACTCGCAGAACAGAAAACGCGAGTTTTCGTCTCATCCAGGTTTTCGGAGTCCGTGGGCAAGAAATAGACTGTGCTGCTCATATCGGGAAATAGCAGGCTATTAACATCCAAAATCTCAACTTTCACTTTTATCGTTGCTCTCGCCCGATCGCCCATCGGAATGATCTTTCGAACTCGACCATGGTATCGACGATCCGGGACCGCATCCACAGCAACTTCAGCGGGTTGATTCTCGAAGACACGACTGATGTAATCTTCCTTTACATCGCAATCGACTTCCAGATGCTCCAAGTCTGCGATGGTAACGACAGAACCACGACCAGAAGCTTCGCCCATGCCGCCTGGTAGAATCGACTCGCCCACTTCAGCGTCCTTGGAGATCACGGTTCCATCAAAGGGTGCTCGAATGAACATATTGTCAAGCAATTGTTCGGCTTCACGGACGCGAGCCTCGGCAAGTTGGAGGTCGGCATTTAACGATGCTCTTCGTGCAACCGCAGCATCATGCGCTAATGTCGACTGTTCAAACTCTGCTTCAGAAATACTCTTGCTTTTCCAAAGTTGTCTGGCTCGCTCAAGGTCGCGTTCGGTCTGCGAAATGGTTATCTCTTGTTCCGCCAACGCCGCCATCGCTCTTGCCATTGACGCTTTTTGTGCAGACAGGACGGCATCCATGTCGGAATGTTCCAGAATTGCGAGCTCCTGATCCTTCGATACTTTCGAGCCCTCTTCAACATTCAGCACTTGAATGCGCCCTGCCGCCCGTGCGCCAATCTTGGCCTGCCTTCGCGATTCCAGATATCCAGTCGCAACTACCGTCGCATCACCTGATCGCCCTCGCTGAATTGCAACCGTCTCGACACGAACTTGCGGCAAATTCTGAATTGCTTCAGGGACTTTTAACCAAGCAAATTCTTTTTCAAGAAACCCGGTCTTTATCGCGCCGAAGTATGCTCCCACCAACACCACTATCAGCAGCAGCAAAATCCCTAGTTTTCGAAACCAACCTGACGAACGTTGCCTCGAATTGGATTGACTCGATCGATCAATTCGTAAGGAAGCTAGTGCGTCTCGAGGCGGTTCAGATTTGGCGGTCGACATGACGAAATTGACCAATTGAAAGAATTTACAGATAAAGAACAGTTCAGAGATCAACAGCCGGGACGGTAATTAATCTAATAAAAGGACTTTGGTGAATGGAAAGATTTCTACAACGAAAGCAGTGAAGCACTCGAGGATCCCACCGCCCAAAGAAATTTGGTGAACAATAATGTGCTGTGCTTTAGGCAATACGCACCTGACAGACCGAATTTGCTAAGCTCTCCTAGTAGAAAGGATAACCGACGATCAGCATCTTTTCTGCCACAAAGGCAATAAATTATTTCAAAATTGCAGCCGTTACATTCAGAGAATAACAAAATCCTAAGTCCATCATGAGCGTCTTGTTGAGGACGCTGCTGAAAGAGCATCTAGCAGTTTTCTTACTCGGGTATTGTTGTGGCGACTCTGCGTGTGTCAAAGGAGATCAAAGTGCTTCAGTCCAATATCTTTCGTATTTCTTGCCTGATAATCTGCCTTTCGATGAACTCCAATGGTTGGAGTCAACAAATTGTAGGAAATACCGGGTCTACAGCGACACAGTCGAAAAACGCACGGGGCCATCTCATGATGATCGGTGGCGGACTGTTGCCGACTAATAAGGCTATCTTTGAAAAACTAATTCAATGCGCGGGCGGTGTGGAGGACTCGCGATTCGTGATCTTGCCGACGGCGAGTGTTTCTTTAGACGCGGGACAAAACTTGGTCAAGGAACTGGGATTGTACGGAATACCTCCTGGTCACGTAAAAATCTTAGACGTCTTCGAACACAACGCATCGATTGCAACTCGCGATCCGAAAATATTGGACGAAGTGCGGAGTGCAACTGCGGTTTTTATGACGGGCGGTGATCAGCGGCGATTGGTCCGCTTGTTGACGAACAGCGACGGCAGTGACACGCCGCTGCTTCAGGAAATTCGCAAAGTCTACGAACGGCGTGGCTTGATCGCCGGTACCAGCGCTGGTGCATCAGCACAAAGCGAAACCATGTTGGCAGTATCGGGATTGCCCGACATGCTTGTCGACGAAGGGCTTGATACGCTCGATTTTGGTTTGACCTCAGACGAACGGCAACGAGGTTTGCTGATTACGCGTGGGCTTGGTTTTTTCCAACAAGGCATTATCGACCAACACTTTTTACAGTTTCGCGGACGGCTTGGCCGATTAACGCGTGCGACGGCCGATCGTGGAGTTCCGTTCGGATTTGGCATTGATAAAAACTCGGCAATGGTTGTTGAGCCCGATGGAAACATAAGCATTGTTGGCGGTTATGTGCTGATCGTGGAACCAGGGCAGGCTGTCGGACGTGACGGACCCTTTGGTTACCAAATTCGCGCCGTCAATATTTCGCTTCTCAGCGACGGAGATACATTTTCGCCTCAAACGAAGGAAATAAAAGTTTCCCCGCGCAAGTCCCCGTTGAAGGATAATGACTTGGCCTTCAATGGAAACTTTTTGCTTAATGATATAGGCTCAGGATTCGCAGTCACAAGCGCGCTGATTTCAGGATTAGCTGAAAACTTTCGGCAAGTGCAGGAAGGCGTATCCCTAAAATTTCATGACGCGACGTTTCACGGCTATCGATTCGTCTTTCGAAAGGGCTTAACAACCGAAGCTTACTTGGATGATACGCAAAACATGTCATGGTACAGCTTGCTCAATGTTCACATGGACATTTCGCCAATTGCCACTGGATTGAAGCCGGCTGAATCCCAGGTTCCAGTTGATTTGCAAGATGGTCCCACGAAGTCAATATTGTCCGCAATCGCTTTCCGTGGCATCTTGACCACAAACGAACGACTTGAGTTTCGTCCCGATGAGTCCATTACGCGTGCGGAATTTGCGTCGGCGCTTGCGCGAAGCATACACTTAAATGCGCCGTTACCAAATTCGGTTGATGTCGCTGATGTTGACGTCACGACCGCGAATGGCGAAGAAATTTCGCGAGTGATCGGCGCAGGATTCATGTCACTTGCCAAAGACAAACTTTTTGAACCGCAGAAAAAAGTCGTACCTGCCGAAGCACGCACTGCACTCATTAGGCTTGCGTCGCTTAATCGCACAGCGCCTGATGCTGCGTTGGCGCAATTCATCGAAGAGAATTTGCCGAACGATACAGGGTCAGTAAGTCGTGCAGTCGTTGGGCAGTTGCTTCACCGGATATTGCGATTGCCAAATTAGCTGGACGGCGCCGCAGGTTGGTTGATTTGCTGAAATTTTGAGGTTTGTTTGCTGAAGGGAGCTGCGAGCGGACAGTTGATGGTTCTGACAAGCGAAGAACCGGAGGCTAGCGCCCAATGCCACTTACTTTCATTCTATGGGGGGGGGCGTTGGGCTGTCCGGGGTTGTTTTTTTTCGCAGTGATTTCTGAAACTTGGTAGTTTTAGGTCGTCTCGGGTGAGCTTGTCGAGGGTATTCACGCGGCT
>JANMGV010000208.1:0-14160 GCA_031374825.1 Pirellulaceae bacterium | reverse complement strand
TTCATGGATCTGAGCGGCAAGGCGCTAGCCGCCGGTTCTCGCGGGGAAAAACCGGCGGCTAGCGCCTTGCTGCTCATGAAAAGTGACGATGTCCAAATAGGCTGACCGACAAAACGAGTGTATCGCTCGTTTGCCTGACAGCGTAAGGTTAGCTTGGCTGGTTTTTTTCTGCGAGTAGTCAATAACGAATTGAGATGCGCTGACCAAGCGAGTCAAACATGTTTTGAAGACTTGGCAAGATCAAAACGGAACGAACCTCCCGAAACGTCGCGAAAAACATGCCGCTCGACAACTTTGGAGAACATGCCAAACTACTGTGAAGGTAGTATTGCCATGTGAAGGGTGGGTATCAGTTTCGGAATTCGATCCTGAAAATCGAAAATCAGGGTCGAAGGAAATTTTTTGTTTACTAAAATTTGAGCCTCAAGGGTTTCATCACTTTAGCCGTTGGCAATCGTTGAAAGCATGAACGAAGAGACACTCAATCAAATCCAGCAGATTTACGGCATCGAAAATTGGTCGGCGGGCTACTTCGATGTCAATCCGCACGGCAACATTGTTGTCCGTCCCACACCCAATGATGCCCGCTCATGCGATCTCAAAGAGCTAGTTGATTACTTGCTTGAGAAACGCGACATGAAACTGCCAATCTTGTTGCGATTCCCGCAGATCCTTTCCAGCCAGTTGCGTGAACTCTCCAACGCGTATCAATCCGCTATTGCAGAATACGGTTTTACCGGTCAGCACTATCCAGTTTTTCCAATGAAGGTGAATCCGCGACGCGAAGTTGTCGAAGAGTTTCTCCGCGAAGGAACTCGTTGCCGAGTAGGTCTCGAGTGTGGGTCCAAAGCCGAGTTGTATGCGGCCATCGCTCAAGACCAAAATCCGGAATCGCTCCTATTGTGCAACGGCTTCAAGGATGAGTCGTTTATTCGAATGGCTTTGCTGAGCGTGCAATCCGGCAAACGAGTTGTTATCGTCGTCGAAAAGATGAATGAATTGCGAATGCTGATCAAGCTGTCGCAGCAATTCGGCATAGCTCCCTGGATCGGACTGCGAGCGAAATTGTATTCGCGGGGATCTGGGAAATGGGCTTCGTCTGGTGGTGATTCGGCTAAGTTCGGTTTGACGACGTCGGAAATTTTGGATTGTGTGCGTTTGGTCCGAGAAGCCAAATTGGAACACAATATCAAATTGCTGCATTTCCACATCGGCTCTCAAATTACCGACATTAAACGCGTCAAAAACGCCATGAAGGAAGCCGCTCGCGTCTATGCAAAGCTTCGCCAGATTGGTTGCGAAATCGAATATTTGGACATCGGGGGCGGTCTGGGCGTCGACTACGATGGTTCCAAAACGCGATTCGAGTCAAGCGTCAATTATTCCGCGCAAGAATTTGCAAACGACGTTGTCTATACAATCAAAACCATTTGCGATGAAGAGAACATTCCTAATCCGCACATTGTGACGGAAAGCGGCCGGTTTATGACGGCTTATCATACGGTATTGATCACATCCATTCGTGATGAAATCGAAACCTTCGCCGACGATGTGCCTGAAGTGACAATCGACGAAGACGATCCGCAAGTCATTACTGAGATGAAGGATTTGTGCGATACCATCAACGTCAAAAATTACGCCGAGTATTATCATGACGCGCTTGAGCACAAAGACGAACTTCACACGCAGTTCAATCTTGGACTGATCAGCTTGGAGGACCGAGCCAAAGGCGAAGTTCTGTTCTGGGAAATCTGCGCCCGCGCGCTGCGTGAATCTGAAGAAGACGGATTCGCCGACGAAGAATTCGAGCAGTTGAAACGGATTCTAGCGCAGAAGTACTTGTGCAACTTTTCGCTATTCCGTTCCGCCCCAGACAGTTGGGCAATCCGCCAGTTGTTCCCTATTGCCCCGATTCATCGATTGACCGAGCGGCCAACGGATTATGCAACTTTGGTGGACGTCACCTGCGATAGCGATGGCAAAATCGATCGTTTTGTCGACTTGAAAGACGTTAAACAGACTTTGGAATTGCACGATTGGGTTGACGGGACGCCTTATTACATCGGGATTTTTCTGACGGGGGCTTATCAGGAAGTGATGGGCAATCACCACAACCTTTTTGGCCATCCGAATGAAGCCCAAGTCGCAATCGAGGCCGACGGCCGATTTCATGTCACCAAGATCGTTCCGGGGAGTCGAATCCAGGATATGCTGCAATTTGCACGCTACGACAAATCGCAACTTGCCGATTCCTACCGCCGAATGGTGGAGCAACAAGCCGCAAAAGGGAACTTGACGCCGGAAATGGCGGAAAAATTGGCGCAAGAGTACGCAGCAGACTCACTGAATAGTACTTACCTGGATTGACGAATTCCCCGATAAAGCTTGGCAAAACGTTGACAATGAGGCCTAAGTCATCGTAAGCTGGATATAGTCTTTTGGGCTTTGATTCCACTTTTCTAAGAATCCCTTCGCAAGGATTGGGTACGTTTGCCCGCCAGTCGCGCTCAATAAGTGTTATGCCTCGCTCGGTTTGATCGAGATGCGGTCTGGTTAGCCAAGGAGCTGTTATGAAAACGATTCGCTTATCTGTCGGTACATACGTGATTGGAATGCTCTTAGGTGGTTTTAGCTGCGCGGTATTGCAAGCGCAGCCACCGGCCAATCCACCAGCAGCTCCAGCCAGTCCGCCTGCTGCCAAGCCCAAATACACGACCATACCTCCTGCTGACGCAA
This sequence comes from Pirellulaceae bacterium, assembly GCA_031374825.1. Lineage (GTDB taxonomy): Bacteria > Planctomycetota > Planctomycetia > Pirellulales > Pirellulaceae > JANMGV01. Next base: position 11,424 of record JANMGV010000208.1, on the reverse strand, counting down.
TGAAAAAAGCAGAGGGTCGTAAAGAGCCCGAGAAAAAGAAGAATGAAGCGATCAAGCAAAGCTACGACGATGCGGTTGTACGAACCTATTATGCAACCTTTCTCATCCCTGCGATGACGTACGCCAGCGAAGCCAACATCAACGAGTATCGCGATACTTTCACTAACGACAACCTCCTTTGTACCGGCGCTGGACGCGAGTCCTTTTCCAGAATGATTTTTGGTGAACTAAAACCCAAAATCGATCAAGGTGACTTTCACCCTGCAACGATCACCAACTGGATATTTATGATCGGCGAACTGGATAGCTCTGGAGAGCGCGGCAGAAACCGCGTGCCATTCGTGGAGGGCTCCAAAGCGCTGATGTCATGGGCCTTTGACACTAAACGCCCTGACTATGTTCGTATCGCTTCTTTGGCGGCACTTGAGCGACATGTTGCGGGCTGGCAAGATGCAGCTAAAGCACAAATGGCCGAAAAACTCTTAACAACGCTTGAGGAACCAAAGCCAGTAGGCCGCACCACGGCCGTGCAAGGCTTTATCGGTCGCAAGTGCCTGGATTTGCTGACTCGATGTAACGCTGTTCTCAACCCGCGCGTTAATCAATTCGTTCTAGCTCATGTGCAAGATGAATCGGCAGACACGAACCTACGATTGCGTTGCATCCATCTCTTGGGAAGCAAAGAATTCTCCAAATCGATTCCTGCCGAAACGGCTGACGTACTAATGCAAAACGCTTGCAAGGTCACGTTAGAGCGTCTGAAATATTGGAATTCGCAAACTGACCGGCTAAGCCAGATTGCTGCGTCGATTAGTGGTGGTATTGCTGGTGGTGGTGGGCGAGCAAACATGCCGGGCATGGGTGGCGGTCCTGGCATGGGCGGCGGTGGTGGTGAAGCGGATGAATCATCGGGTGCTGGCGGCGGTGGTGGTGGAGCGCCTCCGGGTGGTAGCCCCTATAACCCCGGCGGCGGTGCGGGGGGGGCGTCTCCTCGGAAGCCAACCGGCCCAACGCAGCCGCCAGAAGTTCGCGTCGTTCGCCGATATCTGCACGAAGTCTTGGAACATATTCGTATGGGCTTGGATGGAACTCGCAAAGACGGCGAATTGGTCGAGCGAAATGGTATCTTGCCCTTGCTGGAACAACACGATAACGGACCACCTGCTCAAAAAGTTCTTGACGAATTGACCAATTTGCAAGAGGCGCTCAAATCGCCCTCGATCAAAGACATTCGAGGAATGAAATCGGAAATTGAAACAGTAATGGAAGATCTGAAAACGGCTCTCCGGGAATATCCAGGTGTTGCCGATCCTGCAGAAATCGAAGCTGAAAAGATTGCGGAAGAATCGGAGGAGGGAGCAACACCTCCAGCCGAAGGCGGTAATCCTGGCGAAGATACTTCTGGAAAGAATGAAGAAGGCAAGACCGGCGACACGACCGAAGGCAGCGGAACTACGGAGGATTCTCCGGGTGGTGCTGGTGCTCCAGGTGCCGGCGCTCCAGGGCCTGGTGGACAGGGCGGGGGTGGTGCCGGTAATGGCGGCAATTAATCCTGGTTTTGCTGATAGATTATCTAGCGATAGATAATAACTTACGAAGCAATGAATCAAAAAAATTGAATGGCCCGGTATCGCAGATGCCGGGCCATTTTTTTGTTTTCAGGCTCTCTCACGTAGGAAATACAAAACCGTTTTAAAGTCACTGTGAATCTGGCCGCTTGACTTGACAAGATGTTTTCGCCGCCGACTCTGTCCGATACAATCCAATGCTTGCGTTTGACGATTCACAGGCATTGAAACACAATGCGGTCCCGCCGTTCAAATCCCACCTTCTCCCTCGCCTACTACTCCAGAGATCGTTCCATATGAAAATGCCCCAGCGAGGTTCTTGGCATTGGTGGGTCAGTGTGTTGCTACTCCTGGCGACGATGATCAACTACATGGACCGTCAAACCTTGGCGAACCTGTCTGTTCGTATTACGAAACAGTTCAATCTAAGCAACGAGCAATATGGAAACTTGGAGCTTTATTTCGGTATAGCATTCGCATTTGGTTCGCTCTTTTTTGGAGCCTTAGCAGATCGTGTTTCGGTTCGAGTTCTCTATCCACTGGTCCTTTTTTCTTGGTCGATGGTTGGCTTTGTCACTGGGTTGACCAATAGTTACGAAAGCATGCTGGCTTGCCGCACCTTGTTGGGTTTTTTCGAAGCTGGTCATTGGCCTTGCGCACTGGTCGTTACCCATGCCATCATGACCCAAGGCGAACGAGCTATGGGGAATAGTGTTCTTCAAAGCGGCGCATCCTTAGGCGCTATTTTGACGCCACTTATTATTCGGTCGCTTGTTGGTCCACCAACCGAACCCGACGGCTGGCGTCCGCCATTCCTCATCATCGGTACCGTGGGAGTTCTCTGGTGCATCCTTTGGCTCTTAATTGTCCGCAAAGGAACCATTCAAACGCCCAACTCGCGCGTTGAAAATAGTGCCAAGTCACCACAACAATTCTGGTTGTTCGAATTCGTCACTAACCCCAAATTTTGGGCTTTGGTGATCATGGTAGTTTCTATCAATGCAACTTGGCAATTGATTCGAGCTTGGCTCAACAAGTTCCTGCAGGAAGGCAGAGGCTATTCCGAATCCGAAGCGCTCTATTTCAACTCAGCATATTTCATTGCAACGGATATCGGTTGTCTGATTGCAGGTTCCGCCGCGCTGTGGCTTGCGCGGCGAGGATGGGACGTTCACCGATCGCGACTCACGGTTTATGCAGTTTGCGCCCTGTTGACCATGCTCACGTCAGTAGCTGCGATGCTGCCTGCTGGCTGGCTGCTTTTAGGTACGTTATTATTGGTCGGCGCGGCGCTCCTCGGGCTCTTTCCTTGCTACTATTCATTTGCCCAAGAGATCAGTTCCAACCGCCTTGGTAAAGCGACCGGCTTACTTGGTTTTCTCGCGTGGTTCTTGACATCACCCCTGCAACGGTACTTTGGCAAATACGTCGACCAGACAGGGTCCTTTGATCTGGGGCTTGCCGTCGTTGGTTTCGCGCCGATACTAGGACTCATCGCTATGCTGGTGCTCTGGCGAGAACCGCAAAACTCAATAGTTAAAGAAAGCTAGACTCGATGCTCACCGATTCGACGCGTCAAGCAGATTTTCCTGCACTTAATGGCATGGTTTACCTCAACACGGCAGCCGAAAGCATACCTCCGCAATGTGTCGGGCAAGCAATCCAAGCCTACTGGCATGACAAACTACGTGGTATGCGAGGTCGCGATGCGCATTTTGCCCAAGTCGAAGCTTGCCGCGAAATCAGCGCCCGAATGCTACACCTCGACAAAGATGAGGTCTCGTTCTGCTCTTGTAGTTCCGAAGCCTACAATCTGCTGGCATCGGCATTGCGGCTTGAAGAAATGGACGAAGTTGTCATCAGCAACATTGACTTCCCGGCCGGTGCAACCCCTTGGATTCGACGCCCCAAGCAACTCAATGCCAAACTGTGGATAGCGCGTGATGGCCAACTAATTATAGATGACTTGTTGCCATTGCTTTCTGAAAAAACGAAGCTTGTCCAAGTTTCACTAGTGAGTTTTTACAACGGTCATCGTCTCGATTGGAAACCGTTCGTACAAAGTGTAAGGCGATTGGCCCCCAACGCACTCATCGCAGTCGATGTCACGCAAGCTCTCGGCCGAATTTCGCTGGACTGCCATGAGGCCGACATTGTTATTTCCAGTACACACAAATGGACCCTTGGAATTCACGGAGGATGTATTATCGGCGTGCCACGTCGCAATGCCGATAGATTAACTACCTTCGCAGGTGGTTGGTATCATTTGACAAACGCGTTCGACGCCGATCGATTTGAACGAGCGGTGACCAAAACCGGGGCGGCCAGTTATTCGGTAGGCATGCCAAACTTTGTTTCCCTTTATGCTTTGAACGCGTCGTTGCGTTACCTTGAAAGCGTCGGCATCACAGCAATCGAGCAACATGCCAATCCGCTGGTACGGATGATGCATGATGGCCTAGTCTCACTTGGGTTAGAACCGATGTGTCCTCATCGCCCTGAGTATCCCAGTGGCATCGTCGCGTTCCAACACGACCAAGTAGTGCGAATTCACGCGGCACTCGAAAAACAAAACGTACACGTCATGCACCACGCCGGCCGAATTCGAATCGCAATTCATGGCTACAACACAGAGAGCGACGTTAAGTTCACCTTGTCAGTACTTGGCAGTTGCCTTTGACTTCACAAATTCACACTAACATCGGGCGAAATTCCAAACCCTTCGAAGTCTTCAGAGGATTCGCTTTGGTGGCATGATCGCATTGGCTGTTAACACGCCGCCGACGATGGATACGCCTAAAATCATCATCGAAAATGCAAAATCGATACCTTGAATGGTTTGGTGATCGAGCATTGCTGTCAGGGAACGGTAACCCACCGACCCGGGAACCAACATGATGATGCCGGGAGTGAGTGGTACCATGGCTGGCCGATTGCGTATTCGAGCATACAAGTTGCTGAGACAGCCGACGACGAGTGCACCAAAAAAGGCACCGACTTCGATTCCATAAATCCCGGCATACCGACTCACCAAAAAGCCCGATATCGAAACGGCGACAATGATGGGCCATTGAGCAAAACGCGCGCGGAATAGAATCGAAAAAGTTATCGGTGCAATCATCAGTGCAACCCATTGCCAGCCTTCGCTAATAATCCATTCAGGAGACTCCGGCAAGTTTCTCAACGGCGCACCGAGCCTCCAAGCGATAGCAACTCCAACGGTCAATGTCAGCAAGCTAACACAAGCCCCCGCCAAACGCGCGACGCCTGCCGAAAGATGCCCTAAGGCGAGCTCTGTAAGCGAAATCGTCAGTTGCAAACCGGGTAGAATCACAATCAGTGCTGCGAGGGTAACTAAACGATCGTCATGAGGGACGAGCCAATGTGCGATGGACAATGAGCTGATCGACGCAGCGAAACCTGCGATCGGTTCCAGCATCCCCCGTTCTCCGCCAAGCTTTGCGTGAAGCATTTCCAGCATCGCGATTATGAATCCGAGAAAAGTTGCAAGGCAAACTTCGATCAAATTCCCACGAAAGAAAACTGCGATCGTTCCGCATAAAATCGCACAAGCAATCGCTGTCACCCAAGCCGAAAATGGTGGCGGTGCACTGGCGACTTCGTGGAGTTGCTTGGAGGCGGTAGCAACGTCGATCGATCCAGCTTCGAGGCGTTCCAATACTTCATCGAAACCGATTAGTTTGTCGACTTGAATGGTCCCCGAATCCACCCGCCGCATAAAGGTCTTTTCGCTCGCATCATCCTTCAACGAGATAATCAAAGCTGTAGGCGTATAAAGAAAAATGCCTTCAACTCCGAGAGTTTTCGACACTTTGGCCATGACTCGTTCAAGACGGTGCGACGGCGTTCCATAACGATGCAATAATGTCGCAGCATCAACAAGGAATAGATGCACGCCTAATTTTGGCTCCGCTGTTCCAGCCGCAATCTCCTTGGTCTCCATACTCACTCGATTCCCAAATCTCGTTTCGTTGAATCCATTCGAGGTTTTAATCTCAGTAATGAATGTATCAAAAAGGCAGCTACGAAAAGAAAACTTTTCCTGCCGTCTTGCGGAGCATCCAGTCTTTGTCATCGGCGGTTAGGAAATCGAGTTTATCTCGGATGAGGCTTATGGAAGCTTCGTAGTTGTGACCATCCTGTACTTGATAGGGACAGTCCGACGCCCACATCAATCGGTTGGCACCAAAAGTATCGCGCAATTTTCGGATCATATCGGCCAGATCGAGGTAGGGTGCTTTCTTTTTTCCTAGCGCATAAAAGGCAGATGTTTTTACGTGCACATTTTCAAATCGCGAAAGTCTGCACAGTGCGTCCAGATCGGCCGACTGCACTGTGCCTTTCATACCGATTCGCGAAAAGTGATCGATGACAACAGGTGTCTTGGGAAACTTGGCACAAAGTTCATCGATATTTCCCAAAGCATCCGGATCAGAGAGCAAGCACATCGAAAGCCCCGCATCGGCACCGTACTTCCACATGGCGTTCATACCGGTTGAGCTTAACCAAGAAGCTGCATTGGCTTTACTAGCATACAGTCGGAAACCACGCACACCTTTCGTTGCGAGTTGCTTCATCGTCGCGACTGCATCCGATTTGGATTCGTCGATCACCGCGACACCAGAGAAGACGCCTTTGTGTTTAGCCATGCAATCGAGCATATAGCGATTATCGAAACCGAAAAAGTTCATTTGAATCAGAACAACTCGTTCTACATTTTGAGGTCGGCAGTGCGCAAACAGTTCCTCCGGTGTGAATGTAGGCGGCGCCATATCTTTTTCTGAAAAGCCAACGGCAAGTGGATAGTCTTTAGAAAAAGATCCCCATACGTGCACGTGTGCGTCGATGCATTTGCTCGGCTCCGATTGAACCGTTGATCCGAGCAATTGAGCCTTCGAACTCAACAGAGGTGTGACAAGTGTGGCTGCGGAAGCAGTTTGCAGGAATTCACGCCGGTTTTTCATGTTGTGCTCGCGTTATTTGAAAGGGTGTTATTCGAATTGAAGAAGGAAACTACGATAGAATTCAAATGCTTGGTCAAGCTGATCAAGTTCGACATATTCGACTGCGGCGTGGGCTCGATCGATACTTCCCGGCCCAATAATGACACTGGGCACACCTTGTCGAGCCAATTTACTGGCGTCGCTCCCGAATGGTACGCCACTTAGCTCGCCGTCGAGCCCCATCGATTGCAAGATGCTACTTGAGCATTGAGCCACTTGTGCATTTTCGTCGGTGGATAATCCTTCATCAAGGATCATTGGGGGTTCCATTTCAAAGCGCGCGGTTGGATCCTGATTCTGTATCGAATCGATGATCTCTTGATATTCGGCAAGCACTTTCTTCGAAGACTCGTTTGGCAGTAGACGCCGATCGATTTCAATGCAACAGCGATCGGGAACAAAATTGACTTGCGTCCCCCCCGAAATCAAACCAACATTCCCCGTTCCAGGACCGAGCAACGGATGTTCGGTTTTGGATAGAGCTTGATGGAGGTTTTCGATCGCCACAACCAGTTTGGCCATGTGATGGATGGAATTGACCCCCAAGTGGACTTTGGAACTGTGCGCCGATTTTCCGTAAGCTGTGATTCGCCAACGGAGCACTCCTTTACTTGCAATAACAGCTCGCATTTCGGTTGGTTCGGCAACGAGCGCTGCGTGAGCGACAAGCTCCTCACACAGTTTTACGACGCCTCGGAAAGAATACTCTTCATCGACGACGGCGGCCATCCAAACTTCGCAAGGAGGAACAATATTCCGCTCGTGAAGGTCCGCAATTGCGTGCATCATTGTGGCTAGGCCCGCTTTGGTATCGCACGATCCGCGTCCATACATTTTGCCGTCTTCGATTTTGGGGTCGAACGGTGGAATCGTCATCCCTTTTATGGATACCGTGTCGACATGTGCTTCGAGAATAACTCGACGATTGGATTGACGACCAGGCAAACGTGCGACCACATTGTTGCGATTGGGAAAAACGTTCTGCGTCCAGGTTTCGATTCCCCGTGAATCAAAAAAAGCTTTGATAAAATCAGCAATCTCCGATTCGCCCGGACCGTTTTCATACGCAGTGTTGACGCTATTGATACTGACAAGTTTGGCTAGCGTGTTTCGATGCGTCATGGGGATACCTTGCAAATGTGTCTAAGCGGTTCAAGCCGTTGTGAGCGGTTGATGATCCAAACCGAAAGTTTCCGCAACTGCGAGATTGGTCACTTGTCCCCGGTATACGTTAAGCGCATGGCGAAGGGCGGACGAACTCTGAAGCGCGCTATCGACACCTTTTTGAGCAAGCTGGATTACCCAAGGCAACGTAACGTTACACAATGCAAACGTGCTCGTTCGTCCGACAGCGCCCGGCATGTTCGTAACGCAGTAATGCAATACATCGTCGACCATATAGGTTGGATTGCGGTGCGTTGTTGGACGACTGGTTTCGAAGCAGCCACCTTGATCGATGGCGACATCGATGATTACGCTTCCCGGTTTCATAAAGCGCAGGTCTTCTTTGCGAACCAAATAAGGCGCTCGAGCGCCCGGAATGAGCACAGCGCCGATGACGAGATCGGCAAGTTTCAATTGGTCACGAATCATGTGTCGATCGCTGAAAAGCACGTTCACGTTCGGGGGCATCACATCGTCAAGGTAACGAAGCCGATCTAAGTTGACGTCGAGAATGGCAACGTCGGCCTGGAAACCTGATGCGATGCGAGCCGCGTTGGCACCGACGATGCCACCACCCAGGATCGTAATGTGCGCAGGTGGTACGCCCGGAACGCCACCCAATAGAATCCCGCGGCCTTGTTGAGGTCTCTCCAAGTATTTGGCACCTTCTTGTATGCTCATGCGCCCGGCAACTTCGCTCATAGGCGTCAGCAACGGCAAGCGGCCTTGTTCGTCTCGCAGTGTCTCGTAGGCAACGCAGATAGCTTGGGACTCCAACATCGCATCGGTCAATTCGCGGCTAGCTGCAAAATGAAAGTACGTGAATAGCGTCTGGCCGGGACGAATCAATTTCCATTCGCCTGGCATGGGTTCCTTGACTTTTACGACGATGTCCGCTCTTCGAAAAACGTCTTCGGCCGAAGCGACGAGTTCCGCACCTGCCTGGAGGTAAGAGTGATCTGCAAGTCCGGAGCCCAGCCCAGCACCCGCCTGGATGAGGACTTTATGGCCTCGATGAACAAGCTCTTCGGCACCTACAGGAAGCATTGCCACGCGGTATTCGTCGTCCTTGATTTCCTTGGGAACACCAATAATCATCGTATCAATCTCCGGAAAGTGTCTTCGAGAAGAGAATTTATTAGCAAGAGTAAGCTTAAACTTAGATCAAATCGGTTGGGGTCAATTGTATCGGGCCGTTAGGTTGGTATCTTTTTCAACTTGGCGATGGAATCATTAGAAGTACTAGAATCCGCGTGATTTTGTAAAAGGAAGCATTATGACTCGTTCCAGCGTTGACGTCGATAACCGAGAGACGCGCGACGCGCCAAAATCTGCGATTGGCATTTTCAGGCAGCTTGGTCCTGGACTGATTATAGCTGCTTCGATTGTTGGATCGGGTGAATTGATTGCGACGACGATTACCGGAGCCAAAGCGGGCATCGTTTTGCTGTGGCTCATCATTCTCGGATGCATAATCAAGGTCTTTGCGCAGATTGAAATCGGCCGTTTCACCTTAATCGGAGGAATGCCGACGCTGTCGTCGATGGATCAAGTGCCCGGGCCGCGAATCGCTGGACGCGGGAACTGGTTAGTTTGGTATTGGTTTTTCATGTGGTTGTGCAGCATCGGGCAACTGGGTGGAATCGTCGGCGGCGTTGGACAAACGATGACGCTGATCATGCCGGTCACACAACAAGGTCGCGACTACCAAGAGATGTCCAAAGTTCGGTCGATGATCGAAGTGGACAAGTCCCTGAAAGTAGATGCAAGCAAAATTGAAACATCCCAAATCCAATTAGCCCGCTTAACGGATCAATATCGATCGAAGTATCCTGGCTCTCCTGGCAAAGAGTGGAGTTCGCTTGCCAAGCCTTACGATGATCGACTTTGGGCAGTTCCCATAACGATCATTACATCGATCCTATTGATCTTGGGGCGTTACAGCACGGTGCAGACAGTCGCGACAATTTTTGTGGCGATCTTTACGATGGTGACCGTCGGGACGGTGATAACCCTTGAGTTCATGCCCGAGTGGCGAATTACGTCCGCAGAGATTCTACATGGCTTGTCGTTTCAATTTCCCGAAGTGCCAGGGTCGGTCGCGATGGCTTTTGCAGCGATGGGCATAATTGGCGTCGGTGCTGCTGAGCTGATTCAATATCCCTATTGGTGTTTGGAGAAAGGCTACGCGCGCTGGACGGGCACGTATGACGGCAGCCCCGAATGGTTTGAACGTGCTCGCGGTTGGATGTGTGTTATGCGATGGGACGCGTGGGCATCGATGGTGATTTACACTTTGGCAACAATCGCGTTTTACTTGCTGGGGGTTGCGATTTTGTATAAGACCGGTTTAGTTCCGGAAGAATCCCAACTGATCCAAACGTTGGCGGTCATGTACGAGCCCGTTTTTTCAAGCTGGGCGGTTCCTGTTTTCTTGTTGGGCGCGTTCGCCGTTTTGTACTCGACGTTTTTTGTCGCAAACGCAAGCCATGCGCTGACGTTTACCGATGGATTAGCGGTAGTCGGTTTAATAAAGAACGAACCTGTGACTCGCCGCACGATGATAAAACTCCTCAGTGGGTTGTTTCCCTTCTTGTGCCTCGTTGTGTACTGTTTCTTCCCTAAGCCGATCTTGCTGGTCATGATCAGCGGCATGGCGCAAGCCATCATGCTTCCCATGCTCTTCGCGGCCGCCGTATACTTTCGCTATTGGCGATGTTTTGCCGAACTAAAGCCCGGTGCATTGTGGGATGTGGGACTGTGGTTAAGCGGTATTGTGTTGCTGATGATCGGGATCGGCAGTTTGTGGATCAACTTCAATAATCTAATGACTTTTCTTACTGGCAGTTAAGCGATTGAGTTCGATCGTGAAATGGAAGTGCTCGCATGATTGGGTTTCTGACGAAAGATTTAATTTTTCAATCGCGGGTTTCGGGTGCCGCCAAACTCGCGGGTCAGCAATTGGTTTGCGCATTCAATGTTGAATTGCTCAAGTCGAAAATTCCGGCCGACGGTACTGTTCCCTTAGTTATTATCGACCTGACCTTGCCGGGCTTGGATATTGGATTGGTAGGAACAGAATTGCGAGCGAGTTTTCCAAACTCCAAATTGGTTGCGTACGCGCCACACGTTGCTGAAGGCGCAATCGGGACCGCACGTGACTCCGAGTTTGACATGGTACTGACTCGCGGACAATTCGATCGCATGTTCAGCCAATTGATCGCAGAAGCGTCGGCAGAAAATCAAAACACTTAGAAACGTTGAGGGTAAGGAGATTTCCGTCGGCGTTGGGCGAAGAACGCGTTGACGTGATTTTTTTGCGACACTTCTCGCTGATCGCCGGTGTTTTTGAATTGGTATAGACACGAAAAAGCCTGATTGCCTCTATTTGGGTTTTCTTACGACTCGAAACAAAGGAACCAGGCATGGATGCTAAAAAACACCCGCAAAGACTTTACTCGAAAATTGCTCCCCGAAAAAGGCTCCTTGCCCAAAATGCGGCAAGCTTGGCCGACGCGAACGGATCAGAGTTCGGCGAGTTCGATCGATAGCATTTAAGCAAGAACTTTGGAGAGAGATTCACTACGGTGAGTACGTAGCCAAGTGCGGGTGCTGCAAGACGTTTCGCACACATCCAAAGGACATCGAGCCCAAGGCAAAGTACGACA
>JANMGV010000191.1:0-9012 GCA_031374825.1 Pirellulaceae bacterium | reverse complement strand
TTCAAGCGTGACAAGATGTGCTGCCAATACTGTGGAAAGCAGCCTGGCAGCGAAGAACTTACGATTGACCACGTTGTTCCGCGTGCCCAAGGTGGTCTTTCGAGTTGGACGAACTGCGTATTGGCTTGTATCGATTGCAATTCGAAGAAGGCTGACCGTACTCCGGCACAGGCACACATGAAGCTCCGCAAGGAGCCAGTGCGTCCAGCTTGGAAGCCGATCTACGCCGATCGCATGAATCGCGTGAAGAGCTGGTCCAAGTTCATTAGCGAGGCCTACTGGATAGTAGAGCTCGAAGATTAAAAACCGCAGAAGCTCAGTTCGCTGGGCTTCTGCCATACAGGAATGTTCGCCTGGGAGCGGACTCGGTCTCCAAAGCCGCTGGACAGTGTTCGAATCACTGCGTTCCTGCTGAATTGCCGATGTGGCTCGACTGAGAAAGGCACCTGTCTTGTAAACAGGTCCATGCTGGCGCGAATCCAGTCATCGGCTCTGGCAACTGAACTGCCTGTTTAGATTACATCAACCAACAACGAAAGTATCTGAACAAACCAATTCGCTCAGTTGCATTTTCTGACTCGTCGCAATTGGAAACCGTTGCGGCGAGTCATTTTTGACTGACTGCCAAATCGGAGTACATGTGTCGTGAGTTCGAATCTCATCAGCGTCTGCAAGGATGCTGTAGCTCAGTTGGCAGAGCAATGTCTGATTTTAACTTCGTCAGTCAACTTCAATTCAACAACCGACTGCAGATTCGGAGTACACCCACCAACCTGGCCGCGATAGTGGGAGCTATCGAATGACGCAAAATGTCATGGCGCTCTGGTCACACTTCGTCGATTGTTTTTCGCATTAACTCTATTCGGTCGTGCCCGAACCGAGTAATCCCCGTGGCACACCGCTCAGCCGAATCAGAGCAAACCAGTCGTACTCGAGGAATGCCTGGTTGTGATGTGATTCGTCCAGGTCAACCGACCAGCAACATCTAACAGTCCCGAACTCCGACAACTCATGAACGTACTGTCTCGCATACTCTTCGTACGATGCGAAACCTTCCGTGATTGCATCGGAGTTTTCCTTGCGATACTGTTGAAGGAAGCGTACCACCGCACTTTCAAGAACCTCTTGCCATGGGTCGAGCAATCTCAGTACCGGATGCCTCTGGGGGAAGGGGGTAAAGGTTTGAGAAACCGGATCATAGGTTGCACCACTAGAATCCAGCATAGCGTAGTAGTCCTCGATCCACTTAGATGCACTGCTTTCCTTTGGAATGAATTCAGTCTCGATTGAGCGGGAGGAATTCGATTCAAGTCTTGGCGAAGCCTTCAGAGCTTTTCCCAATTCGATCGCCGCAAACTTGGCAAATGCGAAATCTTGGTTAGCCAATCCAAATGACGGGCCATCCAATTCGGGATTCGAATCAAAGACATGTCCGCCAACATCGTTGTTCGGCCATTCATTCCAGCGAATAGTCACGGCCGTTGTACGCTCAGCCTGCAACGGCATACCAGTGAGAAGAACTTCGGGAGTTCCTCTAGCAATCAACTCATCACGTCGCGCTAAGACTTCGCGTTTGCCTTGTTCGCGATCCGCTACGACGTGTGCTAGCAAACCATTCAGCCGATCCAGCATCATTGACGCAGTAACCATAGGCTCTTTGTCGTTGAGGATTATGTCAATAGCCAAGGGTATTGCGAAGCGTCTTCGAATCATATGCTTACCGTGGCTCAAATGTTTTTGGCGAGGTAGTTGCTTCGGCAAGATGCAACATGGTCAGAAATCATGTGCAGCAGACGACGCAGTGAATCGTTTTCTCGTAGCCTGCAATTGCAACTTTCCAGAAAGCGAACGTCAATGTGATTAGCCAGTCTAAAGAATATGTGACCAGCCAATAATCGATTGTCGTTGTACGCCCACGACCAGTAAGTTATCGTTTGCAAATGTTCTTGGGGCGTCTCCTTCAAGAATGCAAACTCTCGATCGAGTACCGCCGTCAAATCGCCGGCCAGTGCGATAAAACGATCCGCGACTCGTCGCTCCTCCGAGATTAGGGAAACTAACTCCGCGCCAAGCTTCTGCGATGTTTGACGACATGAATTGTCTGCTGCCCCTATTAGTCGGTTCTCCCAGTCGACTCTGTCTGCAGGAGTTCGAATTTCAGTCCAGTGCCGATCGGTATTTCGCTCTAAAAGGAACATGAGGTCTAGGTCGCGAATCGACACACATTCGTCAGGATCAAAATACTTGATCGCGCTGAGCGCAGTCTTTGCGTAGAGTACTTCCGCACGCTTGCCTTGACCACAAACATGAAGATGCTCGAACAGATTAGGGAACACAGATGGTCGAGCGAAGCCGATTTCAAAGACTCCAAAGTCGTAACAATGATTGAAGCCATATGGCCTCAATCTAGGTTCTAACTTCTCGATTCTTGGAAAACGCGATGACATCGGTCGCTCATGGAGAATGGGCAATCTTCTTTAAAAGACCATTCTAACTACTGATCGTTGTTCGTGTGATGCGTTAAATGTGCGAACCTTTGCGGCGATGGCGGGTCTTTAAACGCAATCAAGAACAATGAATGAACAAGGGGAAGCAGATCAAGCGTAGTGCTTGATTCTGCTTTGCGATTCTCGTTCGACTGCCAGTTGGGATTACATCTATTACCAAGATGGCACAGTGTCGCTGACACTGGCCTTTCTCAACAACCCTTCGTCGAACAGTTTTTAGTTTAGGAGATCACTCCAATGGCAAACAAGTCTCTATTCGCAAGCATGCTTGGCCGACTACCGAAGGCCAATGCAGTCAACGAAGCGGGTGGCCTAGCGTATAAGCTCGAGCCAAAGCACGCGCTAGCGCAAGTTGCTGCAACGGGTACGTTCGGTAACGCGTTCTACAGCACGGCTGAGACGCAGCTCGGGGAAGTGCTGAAGTTGATCGATGAAGTCGACGACAACCAGTACTTGGCGAAGCTGGCTCTGTACGCTCGTGAGAAGGCGTTCATGAAGGATATGCCAGCCGCGTTGCTGGTTGCGCTGTCTGTTCGTGATACCCAGCTGATGCACCGCGTATTCGATCGTGTGGTCGATAACGGTCGTGTTTTGCGCACTGTGTTCCAGATGATTCGGTCAGGCCAGTTCAAGAACAAGGTTGGTAAGGGACGCGTTGGTTTGTCGGGCTCCGTGCAGCGAGCGTTTCAGCGCTGGTTGAACACAGCCTCGGTCGGAAAGCTACTGAGCGCGTCCATCGGTAACGATCCGAGCTTGCGGGACATACTGCGTATGGCTCGACCGACGCCGAAGGATAATGCTCGCCGAGCGATGTTCGGTTGGCTGACTGATAAGAGTATCGACAAGTGGGCACCGGCAACGGAAGCCGACTTGCCGGTCGAAGTTCAGTCGATGATCGCGTACCGCAACTCGGAAAGCGAAGAGGCACAAGCGTTGATCGCTGGTGGACTGGACAACGTCCGATGGGACTTGTTGTCGGATGCTGCCAAGGGACCGACGGTTTGGGCTGCACTGGCTCGCAAGATGGGTCCGCAGGCTCTACGTATGAACTTGAACACTTTGCTGCGACACGATGTGTTGGCAACAAGTGCGATGGTTGATTACGTTGCTGACCGGATCGCTGACGAGTCGGAGATTCGTAGATCGAAGCAGTTCCCGTACCAGTACTTTGCTGCGTACTTGAACGCGGATGACAATGTTCCGCAGAAGATCAAGACTGCACTGCATAAGGCAGCCGAGATCGCTTTTGGAAACGTACCGGAGTTGCCGGGACCGGTTGTTATTGGTTTGGATACGTCTGGATCGATGAGCAGCGCGGTCACAGGTAACCGTGGACGAGGTGTAACTTCGAAGATGCGATGCATCGACGTGGCAGCACTGTTCGCCGCAGCGATCCTGCGACGCAACCCGGACAGCGTTGTTATTCCGTTCGATACATCGGCTTACGATGCGAAGATGGATCCGAACGATTCGATCTTGAGTATTGCCGAGCGATTGGCAAAGTACGGTGGTGGTGGAACAGATTGTTCGCTGCCGTTGGTAGCTGCCAACCAGAAGCATGCAAAGCGCAAGTTCGCCGGCATTGTTCTCGTTAGCGATAACGAGAGCTGGGTCGGAACTGGACGGCACGGTTCAACCGGTGTTATGACGGCTTGGGAAGCCTTCGTTGCCAACCAGCGCAAGCTGGCGGGTAAGGAAGCCAACCCGAAGCTAGTTTGCATCGATCTGCAACCGTACCAGACGGTTCAGGCTTGTGAGCGAGCTGACATTATGAACATCGGTGGCTTCAGTGACTCTGTGTTCAATGTGATCAGTGCGTTCCTGGCGGATAATAACCAGCGATTCGTTGCTGAAGTTGAAGCGATCGTACTGTAATCGCGAGTTGGACTCTGGTCCAATCGCTGTATAATTGAAACTCAACACCCGCGGGTCGAATTTCCGGCTCGCGGGTGTTCATCGAACGCGGAATCAACAAAGACAAATTTCAAGGCAAAAAAGGATCCAAGGAATGAAGGTTGGGCCGGGGGTTAAGCAACTCACAAAGTTCAGCCAGAAGCCCGACTTTGTGTACGATTCCATCTACACGGAGCGGGTACCAGACGGAAGGGAACCTTGTGGATTGCTGTCGATACGAGCTCCTGAAAGACCGATTCCTTTCACTTGGAAAGGGTACATCGCAAGACTGGATAATGGGTGCCTTGCCGGCCATACCTTTTTCGTTGATACAGGATTCGTCGAAAGAGCACCTTGCCCAGATGAATTCTGGGATTGGCTTTTGCAACGTAAGATCGTCGTTACTTACGGAGTTTGGTCAGAGCTAACAAAATGGCGGGAGAATCCGACGCCAACCGTTAACAAGCTATTCCATCAAGCGCTCTGTCATTCACACAAGAGCATTGTCGTCCTTCCGAGGAGGGAGAAAAAGTCCGACTACGAACTTGGTCTTGAATACTATGTTGCATTATTGGCTTGTAGAAAGGACGTTTGGAGGACGGCCGAAGCTCAGCTTAAGAGCGAAGGAGTATCGATTGATGAAGCTGCGATTAGAGGCAGGATGCAAGCATTGGTAGGCGAACGAGGGATGACTCTTGCGGCGAAAGGGTACAAAGATCGAGACAAGCAAAATGTGTTTTTTGACGAAGAAACCCTCGTGCAAGCGTTTACATACGCATTGAAAACGGGAAGCGATACCACCATCCTGGCTCGTGATGGGGATTTTGTCGATCAACTAATACGGTTTCAGTACCTTCTAGATAGTCAATTCCGTGCGATGCTACTGGCTGATCAATTTCAGACGCAGCCAGACAATTTTATCGAATTGAGGGGAAGTGGGCCCGTGTTCCCGTCAGCATTCGAAACCGCTCGGTTCTACTCGATGCCAGCAGGTATGGAACATCGCGCAGTAGACTGGAACGGTACTGGTGTTAATTTTCACGTCGATCGAATTGATCGAGCGAACGATCCGAAGTTGTATCTGCCGGTCTTGTTTAGGGCTCACCGCGACATGGAAAAATTGCTTTCCCTCAAAGGAAGAACTCACGGTCTGAATACTGAGAAACTAGGAGGTCGAAACCTTCACCTATGTATTCAGCCTTGCCCAAAAAGCCCGAAAAATAGTCTGCCCGGTTGTACTGCAATTGTTGAGGACAAGTTTGCAATCAACCAAACCGGCACTAAATTGCGTTGGGCGCTCAATGACGTGGATATCGCACTTTTTGGCGAGGAGCGGACTGGTCGAGTGCAGAATCATGACGTTTCTAATTCGACCGTCAACGCAGATGATTTGCAGCTGGCAGCGCAGTTAGCTGACAAGGCCTTGCCCCATTCCACACGGTTATGGTGCCAATCGAATTTCGAGGCGATCGACCTAGAGACCATCCAAATGTGGTTTCGAATGGAGCACCCCAGCACCCGCATCGTCGCAGACTATTCCTTACGAGAAAAGTTCTCCGGGTTGCTGGATTCAGTCAGCCGCATAGTAGAGCATCTTGAAGAAAAGGAGTTTCAATATCCTACCAATCCAAAGACTGTTCTCAGCTTCGATATTGCTTCCTACACGCAGATTGTTGACTACTATTACACTTTGCTGTGTGTTCGGAAGATGTTTGGCAGAAAGTTACTTGAGAGTCTGCCGAAAGGCACTTCTTTGGCAGAAGTCAAAAGGACGTTGCTAAAGCACGCGAACGGAGGACTAGTGCTAAGTGCAATGCAGTATCTGGAGTCGGAAGAAGCGACCGATGTTTTCTGGAACGAGCGCTTTGTGGCCACCTTGCTTATCGACGCAATCGCGCAGGGAAGAAAGACGATCATTCTTACGACCAGACCTGAAGTTGTTGAGCAATTCCGAGCAATGAGCGCTTTTCTGCATGGGCAGTATCTTGGCTGGCATATCGCCTCAGGATGCCGGGACACAATCACTAAATTCCGAAGGGATTATCCGTACGTGGAACATCCATCCCTGACTGGTTTCAGATTTCTCGCTGTAAAACGTTCCGAAGGCGAAGAATCACTTCCTTGTCATGAGATTTCGTCAGACGTTACTTGCATATTGCTCATGCCACGCTCGGGAACGAGCAACGCGGAGGCATCAACTTCAATCTCAAGACTACCGAGGACGATGTGGAAAATGCTCTTGGGCAGATTGCAAAATCAATTCAAAATGGTCGATGACATACTACAGCTTAACTTGATTGCCACAGAACCAGCGATCAATAGCCCCTTCCTTCTTCTTTTTTGCGGCCATCCGGACGTTGTAAAAGCTGGGGAGCCGCTGTATCCCATCGATAACAGAATGCGCAAAGCCGTTGATGCGGTGTCTGAATTGGATTTGCAGTTTTTGACGCATGCCGCTTCATCTGCAGTTTCTCCTTGGCTGGCAGCGGAAAAAGTAAGTGGGCAGAAGCGTGAGCGAAGGATGCGAAATAGAGAATTGAAGAGACGAAAGCAGAAACGATGACGTGCATTCGAGGGGCGCCTGAATGTCCGGAGCCAGCAAACTGCGCGAAGGACAACAGGACGTTCAGCATTAGTCGCCCCATGGAGTTGGTCGTGTTGAATTGCTGAGTCACGCTCACGAAGGCGACGCGTTTTCGCTCGAATAGGGACGCAACAAAGATGTGCGCCTCTATCTGTAGGGTTACACGCAAAGTGTTGGATCGGACGAAGCGGCGGGGCGAGATTTTCGCAGTTAATCAACTGATAGCGATTCTCGGAGTTCTCTCGCGTGATCGTCGCAACGAACAACGAGATTCAGCGTCAGATTTGCGAAGATAGGCTTCTTGAGAACGGGTGCAACAGCACTTCCAAAGTCGCTAATCGACATTGGCCCATAGCCAGTAGCAAGCGTTGGTGACGAGACTGTGAGAGCTTGCAACTCCAAAGCCATGTCGAGCGCATTCGCAAAGGTTGCCCTGACAAGATCAGTGGATGAATCATAGAAAGGATCAATCGCAACCGCATGAAGAATATGTTTGAAAGGTAGTGTATAGGCATTGCTCCGCACCACGGTTCCGGCAGGTAAGGCAGACATTCCCTGTTGTTTCAGTAGTTCGTGAAGCTCGGACTGTAGACTGGGTCCAACTGCTTCTCGTATCGCGCCGTTGACTCCGCCTGAGAGATTTAGCCAGGGATTCGCAGTTGAAATGAGCACGTCAGCGGGCGCGCTAAGTACATTTCCTACTTTGACGATTATTTTCATTGGTTACTAAATCCCGCGGCTTCATGAATACGGTGGGCCAAGCCGGCGAAATCCATGGCAAAGCACGATTGCCAGAAAGATGAGATTTCTCAGGACCACAGCAATCGGATTCACGCTTGGAGCACGAGATGCATGTGAACTCGGCCAAGCCTGTGACAGTGCTATCCCGATCGATTCCATCCACCCAACGCTTCTTGGCCATTCCCAAATGCCGCTGATCCACTCGGTAGGTATTCCATCTTTACCAACGCGTGCTCCGACGATGCCACCAACGATCGCAGCGGTCGTATCTGCATCACCACCACATTCAATTGCTGCGGTCACCGCCTTTTGAAAGTCGTCCGGAAAAGAAAGACAACAATGAATCGCCACTGGCACTGTGTGATAGGTGTACCCCGAAACACCGCGACCAAGTCCAAGTGCATTCGCGTACATTAGAGTCGATTCTCGCTTTGCAACCGATGCCATCGCTGACCGCAGCATTTCAATCAAATCGGCAGCTTCGCTGGGCAAGGCTTGTGAAACGAGTTCTAGCCATCGTTCCGCATTGACACCGTCATGCTGTGACGACTCGCGAGCGGCGAGTGCAACTGCGACAGCTCCAAATTCGGCTTTGGGATCAGTATGCGTTAGACGAGATGAGGCTCGAACGAATTCGAGCAGCTTCGGAATATCGGCAATCGTCGCACCGAGAATCGCAGCTCGCATGGCTGGACCATTGCCTGCAGAGTAAACGCCCGACTTCGCCGGACGGATGCCAAGCCACAGCTTGATACAACTGCGAGCTGTGGCTTTTCCAACGCCGGCAGGCAGAGCCAAAATCCACCAACGCAATCGTGATGCAAATCGTCTGGTGAACGTGTCAACATTATCGCCGGATTCGATCAGAGACTGTGACACCATGCACGTATGCTCGGTATCGTCCGAGATCATACCTCGACCGATCACGAATCGATATCGATCTGGCGGACCCAGTAACTTGTGTGCACGAGATGGAGACATCCCTTCATAGGGCAAGCCAAGGGCATCACCCACAGCGGTTCCTAAGATGCATCCTATGATCGCCTTCTCATTAACCATTAACCTATTTGCCTGCCTAAGTTTGATCCTCGTTTTCGAGCGTCCTCAATTCTAGCGACTTACTAACCGAGACAGCCTCATCTCCCCGTGTGAGACACGAACCAGTGACACGTCGGTTAACGACCGGGTTAGTTCGGCCAAATCGCCCAGTTGTGTATACTACTGTGGAATGCGAGCAACCTTCGTCGGGGGCGACCACCGAGCTCAAGTCGCGACGTAGCAAATTGG
>JANMGV010000136.1:0-56141 GCA_031374825.1 Pirellulaceae bacterium | reverse complement strand
GCCTCAAGTTAGTAACACTTCGTCTACGTCACGTTTACTGTTCGACGTCACGTTTTTGGCGAGCAAGCTTAGTTGGTTCCTCGAAATCGAACGGCATTGTGAGACTCCTCGAATGATCGGGCTCCTCATCCCCCGACCCCTTCTCCTCAGAGTACTGAGGAGAAGGGGAGGAAGGAATTTTTAAGGGGTTATGTTGCCTTAAGTTAGTAACACTTCGTTCACATTACGTTTACTGGTCGGCGTCACGATTTTGGCGAGCAAACTTGGTTGGTTCCTCGATTTCGAACGGCATTGTGAGACTCCTGGAGTGATCGTGCTCCTCATCCCCCGACCCCTTCTCCTCAGAGTACTGAGGAGAAGGGGAGGAAGAATTTTTATAGGGGTTATGTTGCCTTAAGTTATGCGCGGTTGCTATTCGTACTGTGCGTTTCTTATTGCGCCTGGGCGATTGCTTTGCCGGTGCTGTCGCAAATACGAAGCTGGAATGCCCAGTCTTGAGCCCAGGGTTCGGTTTGTTCGTTTTGGCACACTTTGATAACGATAACGTTTTCGCCAGCCTTCAATTTTGTCGATTCGTTGTATTGATCGATTTGGTTGCCGGCATGATAAACTTCGTTGGAGAGAACCAACTGGCCGTTAAGCCAAACTTTGTTGGCGTTGGTGCAACCGAGGCGAATATCGCAGGGCATGGCTTTTGGGGCTTTGAAAGTAGCTCGTGCGTAAACGACCGCGTCTTTTTCTTTTTCGAATAGCTCATTCAAATCGACCATGCCGTCTTCGGGTTTGCAGACGGCGGTTTTCCAAGTCACGTCGCCTTTCTTGCCAGCAACAGATGCGTCGGGATTGTATTTGCCGGAAACAAGCTCTGCTTCGATCGGATAGACGACGTCAAACGCTTTTTGACCGATGTTGTCGAACGGTCCGATCAACTGCCAGGATTCGATAAAGCCAAAATGTTTTGCGGCGATGACTTCGCGGCCCTTGTCCTTCAGCCTTTTGATAATGTCGTTGACTTGATCGGGATGTCTGGCCGACTCAAGCAGTCGATCCAAGTTCTTGACGGCGTCGTCGCCTTCAAAATCGCCACGTGCCAAAGCTTGTCCAATGGCGGCGTAACGAATCTCGGGACTCGAATCTTCCAGTAAGCCTTCAAGCATTTTGCTTCGCAGTTCCTTGTCGGACGCAGTCATCCATTCAAAGACCAAAGCCCGCGCTTCGCCGTTGTGACTGGTTTCTGCAAAGTATGTTTTGAGCCAGCTCTGATCGGCAGTTCGGCGATGCAAGGACTCGGCCACCCCGATCAACCAATTGCGACCCAGTGGAGTCGCTTTGTCCATCGCGATGAGCACTTCGGGAAGCAGTTTAGGGTCGGCTTTTTGCAATTCTTGAGCAGCTTTGTTTGCGGCAAGTATGCCTTCGTTTCCAGGCTGAATGCGTTGCAGTGTTTCAAGGGCTTTGTTTGGCTCTGCAGCATCTACAGATGTAAGCGTCGTAGCAATGACCGGCAAGCTTAGAAAGAAAATCCCCACAACGATCCGACGCGATATCAATGTTGTTTTAGACGATCTCAATGTTGCAATTAAATCCCAAGACATGGATGGACTCCCAGAAAGGTCGAGGCAAACTCGAAATAGTGAGTTGTTTGAAATGCTGTGTTCAGTTTTGAAGTCAACTGGTTGTATCGGGCCCGATTTTATCAATTTGAGAGGCCGTTACTTGAAAGCTTCTTAACCGGATAGCGGGATCGAAATCGAACCTACTAACCGATTTTGGTGGCTTCGGCGTCAAGTATATCGTCGGGTGAGTCCACTCCCCAGACGCCCGGACCCGCGATTCTTCAAATTAATATCTGTCCAAAAACAGGGTGTTAGCGTCGAAAAGCTCCCAATTTGGTGATCTCCTGGGATTGGATTTTGAAATTTTTTCGCTTCGCCGTGCATGGTTTGACCAGACGTGTCGCAAGGGACTTGTACACCTTTAGCCATTGGTCTGCCTCGGATGGCAGAAATAGTAAACAAACAGGTGTATTCGGCTTAGTAATCAAAACCACGATTTCGATAGACAATCTGATAGACAAAGGGAAAGTGCTGTGCTAGCATTTCCTGTGTACGATACAGATGTTCATTAGTCATGGTTGATAAGCTAATTCATCGTTTGGCACGCGAAAACCCCGTTGGGAAGCGAATCATGCCTTCTTTATTGCGTCTACCAGAGACTTGTAGCGACCAGGAGTTCGGCCACTCTAACCCAGGTCTGACGTCCGTACACGCCGGTTTAGATGCAGGCAAAAACCTGCGAAGCAACCTGCACGGCGCGACCATGCAACAGTTGGCTCGGCAAGTGCGTTTGCTTGAGACAGCGGGTCGGCAGATGCATTCAGGCCGGATATCTAGCGGTAGCGAAGTGATCGATCGTCATTTACCGGACGGCGGTTACAGCAAAGGAACTTTGGTCGAGTTCCTGCAAAACGGTCCCGGTAGTGGTGCAAGCAGTTTGGCGCTGATTACGGCTCGGCAAGCCATGGCCAGTGGCAAGTACTTTGTCGTGGTCGACCCTAGCCGTCGCTTTTATCCACCGGCCGCCGTCGCTTTTGGATTGAGCCTCGAACGAATTATCGTCGTCCATCCGTCTGATAAAGCCGACACGATTTGGGCTTTCGACCAATCGCTGCGTTCCCAAGCCGTGGGAGCCGTCTGGGCCGCCATCGATCAATTCGACGACCGACAAGCTCGCCGTTTGCAGTTGGCTGCCGAACAAGGCGGTGGTCTGGGGCTGTTGATTCGCGACGAAAGCAAAATGCGTGGCCAACCAAGCTGGGCTGATATCCAATGGCGAATCGCTTCTCGTCCCGCTCCATCCGATGTCGTTAACACGAACTTTCAAAGCACCAATTGCCGTTGGATTGATTTGCACTTGCTGCGCTGCCGTGGCGGCGCTGGTGGTAAACAAATTCCAATCTTAATCGATGGTACCGATGGCCAAATCCACGATGCAAAACGATTCCATCCAAACACGCCATTCCAAAAATCGCCGCTTGCCACTGAACTAGCCCAGCCAACAACACTCCCTGTCCCGCGTTCAGCAACCGCCTAAAACAATCGATCAAGATCAACTGTTGCTATGGTCGGCCTGATCAAGGATCAAATTACGAAGACAGCTCAAAGATAGATCTGGCAGTACCTTGCATTCAAAATGCGACTTGTCGCATGCGACTAAGATTCAATCGCACGTCCTGCCCGCCACCGTAAAAAAGAATGAGCGAATCAGAAAGGGATATGCAAACGTTGAAGGGATGAACAGATCAGATAGCCGCGAACAGATGAGATAGCCGCGAACAGATGAGATAGCCGCGAACAGATGAGATAGCTACGAACAGAAGAGATCGCCGCGAACAGAAGAGATCGCCGCGAACAGAAGAGATCGCCGCGAACAGATGAGATAGCTACGAACAGAAGAGATAGCCGCGAACAAATGAGATAACGGCGAACAAATGTGGAAGGCATGAATGGTGAACAGGTACGAAAAATACTTTTCTTGTTCCCCTTCTCCTCAGTACTCTGAGGAGAAGGGGTTAGGGGATGAGGAGAGATTTTTTGACCAACACGAATTCGAGAAACCGTACCTGACCGCAATCCCGAAGTTCATTCATGCCCTTTACCAGTGCGCAAAAAAACGAACCCCGTCCCGATATTGCAAAACCAATTACTGCTAAACGATGTGTTTCAAAAACACATAAAATTGAGTTACCTTTTCAAACAAGCCATAAAAAAACCGAGCCAAGTTCCTCATCTGGGTACTTGGCTCGGTCTGTTTCAAACGTGTAACTTCAAGCGAACGTCTGCTGTGAACTAGCGTTTCTCTAGAGCGGCTCGTTTTTCTTCACGAGCTACGAACCAGAGGAGCATTGGAGCGGCAACGAATACGGAACTGTATGTTCCTACTACGATGCCGATGAACAAGCAGAATGCGAAGCCGTGGATACCTGCACCACCAAAAATGTACAACAGCAAGATGGTGATCAAAGTCGTGCTCGACGTCAAAAGTGTTCGTCCCAAAGTCTGATTCACGCTTTGATTGATCATCTTTTCGGTCAACCGCGGGCTCTTGCCTTTGACTTCCCGAATACGGTCAAACACGACGATCGTATCGTTAAGGGAGTAACCAATAATCGTGAGAAACGCGGCGACGATGGTTAATCCAATCTTAAAATCTTCAATCATCAAGAAACCGAGCGGGCGGTACAGCCAGTGGCTAATTGCCAAAAAGCCGAGTGTAATCAGCACGTCGTGAATCAATGCAACAACGGCGGCGATACCGTAAGCGACTTTTTGAAAACGGAACCAAATGTAGATCACGATAAAAATGTTGCTGACGATTAACGCGACAACAGCTTTCGTTTGCATCTGACCTGCAACGCGACTACCGATCGAAGAAACGGAAAGCCAAACCGGTTGCGATGCCATTTTCTCGCGTAGACCATTGCCGACTTTGTCAGTTCCGGCAGAATCCAGCGGGACTGTGATTTTCCATTTGGAATAACCCAGTTTTGAATCCGCACGCCAACCGCTCGGCAGTGGAACTGGCTCGACGGTGACTTGCGGTGCGGTTAGAGGCAGCCCAACACGGCTGGCCGCTTCGATCAAATCACCTTGCAGAGATGCGGCATCAATCTTCGCGATCTTGGTACCAGAACTCTGTCCAAATGTAGCGATAAACGTCGTCGTTTCGTTCACGACCGGCGGTGCGGCCAGTGAAGTTGAAGGAGCGGCTCCATTGGGAGGAGCGTTTGTGGCAGCGCCCTCTTGAGTCACTGCTGGAGCAGATTCCGCAGGAACAGTGTTTGCTGTTTCTGCAGGTGGTTGACTTGCAGTTGCTTCTCCACCAGCAGGCGTTGCTGGCGGCTGCTCGCTGCCTTGGAAGGAAACAAATTTTACGCCCGAGGCCGACAAGCTCGAAGTCGCAGAAGAAGGCGATTTCTCGAACTCGACTCGATATGTAATAATACTCTTATCATTGGCTTCAAAACCCTCAGTCAAACGCTTTTTCAAGTCCTCTTTGTCTTTGATCGAAGACTCCAATCGGTAAACAGTATTTTTCGTTTGACCTGCGACATCCAAGTTACTGATGGTTAGCTGGATTGGATTTCCATCGCTGTCTTTGTCCAAAATCTTGGACGCCAAAGAGCGGATTGCATCCACATTGTCCGGGTTTTCCAGCGTAAAGGTAACTTGCGTTCCCCCGTTGAAGTCGATGTCTAGGATTTCTCGACCGCGCATCGCAGTCGCAGCGAGCCCAATTAAAATTAGTAGGGCGGAAAACGAGTAGCAAATTTTCAGCAATCCCATGAAATCGACGTCTTCTTGACCAAGGAAACTGCGTCGCATCCAAGCAACAAAGTCACCCATGGAGAAATTGACAATTTTCCAACGTTCGGCGATGTCAAAGAAGACGCGTGAACAATAAACTGCGGTAAACATACTGATCAGAATACCGATAACCAACGCGACTGCGAAACCACGAACTTGGTCCGTGCCAACCCAGTACAAAACTACCGCACTGATCAGTGTAGTGAAGTTCGAGTCAATAATCGTCGTCAAGGCTCGGTCAAATCCGTTGCGAATCGCCATGCGTCCCGTCGACTTCTTGAGAATTTCTTCTCTCATACGTTCAAAGATTAGAACGTTCGCGTCAACGGACATACCGACGGTAAGAACCAGACCAGCCAAACCTGGAAGAGTGATCGGTTGTTGTATGAGGATCATCGAAGCCAAGATAAACAACATGTTCAGAAGCAGAGCGATGCAGGCGATCAAACCAGAAAAGCGGTAATACAGCAAAACGAACAGCAAGGTCGCTATCATCGACATAATCGACGCACTAAAGCCCTTGTTGATCGTATCCGCACCTAGAGCTGCTCCAATTTGGTTTTCGCTAATTGGCTCTTTTCCGAGAGCAGCAGGAAGTGACCCGTGCCGCAGAATACCCGTCAAGAAGTCGACTTCTTTTTCGGTGAAATTACCAACGATCGAACCGCTTTCGCGAATAGGCGAATTGAGACTTGGTGCAGAGAGAACTTTATTGTCGAGAATGATTGCCAGTTGTCGTTTGAAGGCACCGTCGGGTTGGTTGGCAACCGTCAGTCCCAACATTCGCTTGGCGCCATCTGACTTCATATTGAAAAGAACTTCGGGCAAACCATTGCGGCCAAGTTCCTTCATGACGTTTGCCAAATCGTCGCCGGTGATTTCTGGGTAAGGCTTGCCTTTGCGTTCAAGTGCCACCAGAACGTCGATATCCGTGATCGACTGAGACAGCAACCATTTTTCAGCAGCATTTTCGCCATCCAGAGTGGGTGGGAAATTGATGATTTCGCCCGTCACCGAATTACGAAAAAGGTTCATGGCAGAGACTGGAGCTCGCAAGGCGTTGACTCCCTTTACGTTATCCGGATCTTTTCCGACTGTGTGCCAAATCCCGACTAATCGACCTTCGGCATTTTTTACTTCGGGGTTGGTTCGAGCAATTTGAGTGGCACCCGAAGCATGTTGTTGGGCTAATCCAAAAATTTCAGAGTGATCGCGAGTATTTGCAAGAATGCGAAATTTGAGAACGCCAGCTTGCTGAACCATGCGTTTGACTTCGCTGATTTCCAGCTCGTCGACATTGGGAATAATTATTTCAATTTGGTCTTCGCCGTAGGGCCGGACGACTAAGTCGCTCAAGCCCGCCGGATTCAAACGATTGGCGAGTACCGTCGCAAGCTCGGACGCTTTGCCGGTGGTCTCCCACATCTGTTTTTGCTCTTTGCCGATTTCGCTCGTCTTATCGATTTCATAAACAAGGATCGTTCCACCCTTGATGTCAATACCGTACTTGATCGTGCCGAGGGAGCAGATGATAGCCGAAGCTGAAATAGTGGCTAAGACTACGCCGATCGACAATGCATGCGTGTTCATACGCAACCATTTTGCCAACGCACGTCCCACCACAAACGGTAGCACGAAAACGCCAAGTATGATTCCAACGGACTTGATAAATGCAAGCCATGCAGTTGGATCGGTAACTCCACCGATGGAAGTGGGTTTTGCTTGTGCCAACATCACTAAATCGAAATATTCACCAAACATATGACTTCGGCCTAATTCCCTTTAACGTTACGGCAAAAAGCTGACCAGTTTTCGGTCCCTTCGAAAATCCACAATCGGACGTCGTGGCCGCTTCAGTTTTATTTTGTTCCAGTTTCTGACTTCGATTCTTCTCGAAATATTTTGGCGACCGAATCCCGATTCACCGTCAATTTTGCATTCGTCGCTTCGTCGACACGTATCGTCACCGTCCCCGTTTCCGTGGAGACGTTAACAACAGTGCCGTGAATTCCACCGGTCGTTACGACGCGGTCATTCTTGCGCAAATTGTTAAGTGCGTCTGCCGCATCAAGCTGCTGCTTTCGCATACTGCGTTGCTGGGGAAGTACGACAATTAACCAAAACAGGACAAAGGCAAAAATCATGAATATGAGGGGATTGCCGAGTAGAAAGCTCACCAATGGATTGGTCGGTGAAGCCGGCTCCTCAGTCGGCGTTTTGACTGCATCCTGTGCGAACAAAATCAAATGCTGATTGTCAGGATTCATCACAGACTGTGAAAAAGTAAGTAAGAAATCCCACATCGGCATCGGCTGTACACAATTTGAGGTCAGAACACGTTTTCCCAAAATCTCGGAAACCGCGTAGTCTACGTTTAGACTCGATTAGCTACAAGTCCACCATTGCCCCATAAAGCCCTACAATTCCCTTATTTTCACGCTGTTTTGAGCTGTTGCGAAGCTGGATAAGTCGAGCAATCCAGATCGAGGTGTATTGCGACAAAACAAGTCGGATGTTGAAGGCGCGGTTTTAGCCCGGTTGATTTTCCTCTGAGAAATCTGGCTTTCGAGCAAAAATGGGAATGAAGTTGGGGTTGTTCTCTTAAGGCATTGAGCGATCCCATGAATCCAACGTGATTACGAAACGATCAAGTGACTTCTCAATACTGCAAGGTTGTGAATTTCAAAAACTGCGACAGAAACCTAAAAACACCTGCCGTCAACTTTTGTGTTCGGCAGGAAATATTTTATCTGTAGGACGGGTCTCCAGGCCCGTCAGAATTGAATGTGACGGGCCTGGAGACCCATCCTACGTTGGGCAACGCAATTCCGGCCGCTCGCCTTAACGTTTCCGTCGTCGCGGCCGTTTTTTAGTCGGAGGCAGTTGCGTCTCGTCATCAGAATCCTTTAGCTCGGTGTCGTCTTTGCTCAAAGGCCGAACGTTGCTCGTTGGCTGAATTCGCTGAGTTGAAATTCGCTGAGTCGAAACTGGCTGAGTCGAAACTGGCTGACTTGGGCTGGTTTCTTTGTCGAGTCCCAAGGCTTGAATCCATTTTTCAATTTGCCCGGGCTCGACTGGCGAATTCTTGATATCCTCGGGATCCGCTTCCTGGGACAAACTGGAGTCTGTTTGAACGCGACTGAGCGCATCAAACCATTCGCGACCATCGAGCGACTTGGCTCGCCGCGAACGTGCGGCACGTTGGAGTCGACGGTCCGATGAAACAACGATCAGCGATTGAGGGTTCGGATGCGCTTCGATCATCGACTCGATCAAATCGTCAGCTTCGAGATAGTGATGAGCAAATCGAACGCGAATGCCTTCGATGGTTTTATCGACCGTGGACGCCGAAGGTCCCGAGTGAGCATCGAATACGACGACCGTATTTTCGCGGTCCGATGGAGTTAAGAGTTCGGCAAGGGAATGAACCAACCGGTCCCGCTGCTGCTCCAACCATTTTGCACCCGAGCCCGTCTGCATGACAGGACTTTGATGCAGCAGGTTGTATCCGTCGATCAAGTACTTCATTGGTTATTATGCAAAACGCATTCAACTGCTTCACATGCGTGAGTCATTCACAAGTTTCGAAACGACTACAAGCGTCCGTGGTTTTTCTGTTCAGCGAATTTTCGACCATTTCCTAATTGGACCAAACCGCTCCTTGATGGATTTCCCACAAGTTGCAGTCTGTTTGATGAAGTGAGCGGCAAGGGGTTAGCGTGGGTTATCCACGGGAAAAGAACCGGAGGCTAGCGCCTCGCCGCTCAGAAGAAAATCGGAGGCTAGCGCTTAGCCGCTCAGGATAATTGACGCTGTTCAGCTTGCTATGTCTTCACTATATCGCCCAATTCGGCGATTGTAAGCGTGATGGGAGTTCAGGGAAATCTTGATAGAATAGCTCTTTCCCAATGAAATGCGGATACTACAACCTGTTCGCCTGCTTCGTGCGATTTCGTTAGAGTCTAGGTTTTGCGAGGTTATTTCTTATGCGTCAATTATTGGTCATAATCGCCATTGCGTCCTGTATTACCACTGTCGGCCTACCGGCATGGTCAGACGAACCGAAGTCAATTGCCCTTTGGCCCAATGGTGCACTAGGTTCAGAAGCTCGGAGTAACGACAAGGAAGTTGCTGACATCGGGCCAGGTAAGTACAACGTGACGAACGTCCATCAACCTTCCATAACTCCGTATTTGCCAAGCAAAGAGAAAGCGACCGGCGCAGCGGTGCTGATCGCACCGGGAGGTGGTCATCGAATGCTGTGCTTGGGTCACGAAGGTTACTCGCTTGGTCAATGGTTTGCAGATAACGGCATTGCCGCTTTCGTGCTCAAATATCGACTCGCTCGTGAAGAAGGCTCGAACTACACCGTCGATGATCATGCAATGGCTGACACGCAGCGGGCTTTGCGATTGATTCGCCACCGAGCTGCAGAATGGGGACTCAAGCCCGATAGGATCGGCATTCTCGGTTTCTCCGCCGGAGGCGAACTAGCAGGTCTCGCCTCGATGAAGTACGACGTTGGCGACGCCAAAGCAGCGGACGCGATCGATCGCGAAAGTTGCCGACCAGCCTTCCAAGCCCTCATTTACCCCGGATCATCGAGTCGCTTTACAGTCAGCAAAGACTCACCGCCTGCGTTTATCGCATTGGGCTTTAACGACCGCGACGATATTGCAATCGGCATGGCAGAACTGTACCTCAAGTACAAGAAAGCTGGAGTGCCTGCTGAGTTGCACATCTATTCAAATGCCGGACACGGATTCGGTTACCGCGAAGGAACAACGACCGGCTACGGCGATTGGACCAAGCGATTTCGCGAATGGCTGGCCGATAGCAAGTTGCTCGATTAACGATATGGCGGTTGAAATTCAGCAATACCATCTCCCTGAACATACAAACACCCTTGCTAAGTTTCCAAAATACATTTACCCCTATTATACTCCGCGCGGTCAGATTTGAGGTTTTGTGAGCTAGCCGCCGGTGCTGACCGAATGCACAACCCGCAGCTAGCGCCTTGCGGCTCACTC
Source organism: Pirellulaceae bacterium (assembly GCA_031374825.1). Taxonomy (GTDB): domain Bacteria; phylum Planctomycetota; class Planctomycetia; order Pirellulales; family Pirellulaceae; genus JANMGV01. Next base: position 45,745 of record JANMGV010000136.1, on the reverse strand, counting down.
AACAACACGTCCCTCACTTCTGACCGCACGGCGTATAGCTTACAGTGAATTCGATCGCGCGCAATTTTGATCCAAGAGAACATAACATCGATGACATCCGAGCAAGACGCTTTTCAATCGTACGGTCAATCCTGTGACGAACAGTCGCTGGCGGCAAACGCTGCGCCCGAAATCATGGGAAAGGATTGCGAAGTAAAATCGCCGTGTATCGATGTCTGTAAACTTGGTCCAAATCAAATCTGTACAGGCTGCTTCCGATCCATCCACGAAATTGCAATTTGGTCCTCGTGCACGGAAACAGCTCGACGCGAAATCATCGCACGCTTGAGTCAACGTAGACTCTCACCGTCAGCATAACAAACTCGTCGCGCCGACAAGTGATTCCCTATACAAACATGACGGACAAGACTGCAATCGATTTGGTTCTACTATTACCGTCCGTCCCTAACGCGCGGGATGCTTGCGTTCAGCGATTAAATGATTTGCTGATTGCCAAAGACGGAATCGAGCGAGCTCATCTTGTCGAGAGCAAGTCCAACGGTACGAACCAAATCTGCATTCATTACGATCCCGACCGCATGTCAAGTGGCGAAGTACGCGACTTGGCAAATCGCGCCGGAGCCGAGATCGACCAGCGCTACGGTCATTTGCTTTTGAATTCCGAAACAATGTACGCGCGTCGAGCCAATGTCGTGGAGTCGCGTGCAAAACAAATTCCAGGCGTGTTGGACGTCGCCGTATCGGGCTCCGGTTTACTGAGCATCGAGTTTGATCGCCAAGTAACCGACCCGGATTCAGTTCGCATCGGCGTGCGCAAACTCGGCGTCCGGTTGCTTGATCCAGAATCTTTAACCACACCACTCGGTAGCGAACCAACAAGCACTTCGCCACGCCAATCACAAGCGGCCCATGATCACGCTCATGGGCATGATCATGCTCATTCGCACAGTCATGCGCACTTGCAAAGCGGGCTGTTTGGCGAAAGGACAGAGTTGGTGTTCGCAGCGGCGAGTGGCGCGATGTTGCTCGGTGGATGGTTAATGTCGTTCGCGACCAATGTCACGCCTTGGTTGCCGTGGAGTATGTACCTGATCGCGTACGCGTTCGGCGGTTACTTTACATTTCGCGAAGCCGTCGAGAGCCTTCGGGTCGGGCGTTTTGAAATTGATTTCCTGATGTTGGTCGCCGCAATCGGTGCGGCCACACTGGGTGAATGGGCCGAAGGAGCGTTGCTACTGTTCTTGTTCAGCTTGGGGCACGCCCTCGAACATTTTGCCATGGGGCGAGCAAAACGTGCCATCGAAGCACTTGCCGAACTAGCACCTACGACCGCGCTCGTGCGACGCGGGGAAGATACCGTTGACGTGAACGTCGAAGAACTGCAAATCGGCGATATCGTTATTGTCAAACCGAACGAGCGAATCGCTGCTGACGGCTTTGTCACATTGGGCACCGGCAGTGTGAATCAGGCGCCGATTACAGGCGAGAGCATGCCGGTCGACAAACATCCTGTCGATGATGTACAAGCGGCAGCGGCGGCCCCAGATCGCCTTGATGTTCATTGTCGAGTCTTTGCTGGAACGATTAATAACAGCGATGCCTTGGAAATCCAAGTAACAAAACTCTCGACCGACTCGACGCTGGCTCGCGTGGTTCAAATGGTCCGTGAAGCCGAAACGCAAAAATCCCCGACGCAACGTTTTACCGATACGTTTGAGCGATACTTTGTCCCTGCCGTGATCGTTTCCGTTGTCTTGCTATTGTTCGCTTGGATCGTGATCGACGAAACGATCGGTAACTCGTTTTATCGCGCGATGGCCGTCCTCGTCGCTTCAAGCCCATGTGCTTTGGCAATATCGACGCCAAGTGCTGTACTGAGCGGCGTAGCGCGTGCCGCGCGCGGCGGTGTTTTGGTCAAAGGCGGCGCACCGCTTGAAAACCTGGGACGACTAACAGCGATCGCTTTTGACAAAACCGGAACACTGACCGAAGGCAAACCACGGTTGACGGACGTTATCGTTGCCGAGGGTGTTTCAGAAACCGAATTATTGCAAGTTGCTGTCGCGGTCGAATCTCTCAGCGATCATCCGCTGGCTGCTGCAGTCGTCGCAGGCGCAAAAATGCGATTGCTGGACCAACCAGTTCCCCAGGCAATGGACGTTCAGAGCATTACGGGGCTGGGTGTCACCGCGAATATCGATGGTGAGAAAGTGCTTATCGGAAACGAGCGATTGATTTTGCAAGAACGTGCAACGTTGCCCGATGCCTTGCATAAGAGTTTCGAGATACTCAAAAAATCCGGTCGTACGACGATGATCGTGCTTCGAGGTAAGAAACTTCTCGGAGTATTAGGGGTGATGGACACGCCTCGCGCGTCGGCCAAACAAGTAATCAACCGACTTCGCGAACTTGGGGTTCAGCGAGTGATCATGCTGTCGGGTGACAACCAACAAGTGGCGACTGCGGTAGCGAATGAAGTCGGTATAAGCGAAGCTTGGGGCGAGTTGATGCCCGAAGCCAAAGTGGATGCGATCAAGAAGCTGAACCAGCAGGGCGGTGTCGCGATGATTGGCGATGGAGTCAACGACGCTCCTGCCATGGCTAATGCCACTGTCGGAATCGCCATGGGCGCGGCCGGGTCCGATGTTGCATTAGAAACGGCCGACGTTGCACTGATGGCCGACGATCTAACTCACCTGCCGTTTGCGGTCGGCCTAAGTCGACAAACCAGCCGAATTATTGTTCAGAATTTATGGATAAGCCTCGGAATGGTCGCTTTCTTAGTCCCCGCTACAATCGTCGGACTTCGTTTGGGCCCTGCAGTTTTCCTTCACGAAGGTTCGACATTGCTCGTCGTCGTCAACGCGCTCCGGTTGCTTGCTTATAAAGCCAAATAGAGACTTCTCGCTGATCAATATTTTACTCTTAATCGTACTCGTACTCAGTGAAACGGTACTCGTACTCGATCGAGAGCCGAATTCGAGTACCCAAAATGTTTTCACTTCGGCGCCGTCTATCCGATCGAAATCTTACTCCTACTCGTACTCAGTAAACGGTACTCGTACTCGATCAGTAGCCGAATTCGAGTACGAGTACCGCCTGCGGCTGAGTACGAGTAAGAACATGCTGTCAATTCGCAACCGTTGTCGCCATTTATCAAAGCAACACTTTCCGAAATCGTGCGACAACGTGCAACTTCGCCCCCAGAAGGCAAGTGTTTTCAAAGTTTAGACGACTTTGACGCGATCAAAAAGTTACGACATGGACGCTCGGGTCCAGAATGAGTTCGCTCAGCGGCGCTCCCATTGGCTTTACTTCGATGTCAAAGCCGCGAAGCGTTTCGGTCACACCATAGGAATCGGCACAAACGATACAAGCTTGCAGGATCACTCCATCGGCTTTCATCGCGGCCAATTTTTTCTGCAAGTCCTTATCGCCAGCCAGCAGCCGAGCACTCGGCCCCCAAACAATCAAACGAACTTCGTCAAACCAACCAGCCTTCTTGGCAGCGTGTCCATACATCAAAACCATTCGATGTGCGACATCGGGATCCGCCGAGGTCCAAACGATGGTAATCTTCTTCTCCGATGCCGATTGTTGGGCCCCAATCGATTGCAGCATTGCCGGCGCACATAAATTGACTGCTATAGAGCAGAGTAAAACTAGACTGAATAATTTTGCCATGGAGCGAAATTTGGGCATCGCTTGAGTCCTCACACAAAGTACACCGTTACCAAGTTTCATTAGTAGAAAATGAGCATACACGATTGTTGGCGATCGCATTGGCGAAAAGTAAATTTTGCGAAGATCGTTTACTGGTACGGTGATTGCATCCGTGGATCTTAACGTTGTGCGTCCACAAGGAATCAAGTACCAGTTGAGCGTCAAAAATTATGAATCGACTATTTGGATATTTTTTAGTTCACGCAAAAAATCCGAAAGGATGCGTTAGTAGAGTCACTACTGGGTGCTACGTTTCGGGTTTTGCTAGTCTTTGCCCGCAAGCGTTCTTGTTGAATAGATCCACAGAACGCGTCAGTGGAGAACCCGCGCCCGATCCCGGCAAGACACATCCGGATTTGCCAGCTCCGAAATTTCCAACGCCAGATTTTCCAGAGCCGGGCGATCCGCCGAATCAGAAACCACCGATGTGGGATCCGCCACCGCGCGAGCCTGAACCAACACCATCCCAACCACCAAGTCCACGTGCAAAGCGGTCTATTTCGCGTCAACTGCACCGACCATCACGCAGCTTTGCGTGTTAGCTGGTTTCAGATACCTAGTCGAATCCGCCTAAGCGAGCTTAGTTCGACAGCGCCGCGTCTTGATCAACTTTGCGCATTTTGCATTGCGTGCGCCTCAGTGAACGGTATTGGTCGCTAGCTGCCGCTTCTCCCCAGGACTAATCGTCGGCTAACGTCTTGCCGCTCAAAAAATTGCCGATGTCCAGGTTAGGCACGCGACTTTCCAAGAGCCGGAGGCTGATAAGCACCCCAGCCCAAGATATTTAGCGTTATCAGCCGTTTTGGCGTTAGCCACGGTTACTTCAAATGATTGGAAACTTATGCATGGATGCTTAGCTTCAAGTTGTTTTCGGCAACGCTGATTGCAATGGGAACAAAGAAAGGAGATGGGTACCAATGGTATCCCATCTCCTTTAGCAGAATCGTGCGATGCTCAAAGGATGAGAGCGATTGCTTAAGTTCCGCTTTTCTTTTCGATAGCTTTGCCGGCATTTTTCATTGCATTGCCTGCAGCTTTGGTCATGTCCGATGCTTTTTCAGCGACCTTTTTAGCGCCATCTTTTACCGACTCGCCTGCTTTCTTAGCTGAATCGCTGACAGCTTTGCCGGCATCTTTGATCGTATCCTTTACGTTATCTGCCATCGTACGTTCCTCGCGAGAATTCAGTTGAACAACTTGGGTTACTAGGCCATCGGCCTTACGCAATCTAATTAACTGCAACGAGTGTGCCAGACTCGGTTAACTCGGATCAACTCATGCCCGCAAATTCGTTTTGAGCACTTGGTTGTGTATGCAATTCAACCATTTGCAATCCGTTTTTGAGAGATTCATTGTTTTGGCTAGTGATCGGCATTCAAGCGTCGATGTGCGCGATTGGCTTGCAAACTGTCCGCGAATCGTACGACGATGGACCCCAGGGTCGGCATTAAATGGTCAATAACTCGGACGGCATGCTGTTTGCGACCATCCTTACGATGCGAGTCCCCGTGAACGGCGACTCGCTGGTCAGAGGAAGCCGTTCTTTGTTGGACAGCTTTTTGTAAAGCGATAAGCACTATTCGATTTGAGGGTTGAATCATGACGAAAACGATGAATGATAAGATGGCGCAAATGGGTGAGTCAGTTGCACAAGCTGCGAAGACCGTTGCTGGCAAAATAGCCGAAGGCGCAGAGAAAACCGTCGAGATGGTTAAAGACGCGACTGGCATCGGGACGAACGAAGGCGACGATGTTGGATTGGATGGCATCAGCGAACACATGGATGTTATTGCTTCGTGCGGCAAGAAAATTGGTTCCGTCGATGGCGTCGAAGGGAACACAATCAAGTTGACACGAAAAGATAGTCCAGACAATCAACACCATTTTATTCCCACAAGTTGGATATCGCGCGTCGACAATCACGTGCACTTGAAGAAAAACTCGAAGCAAGCGACTGAAGCTTGGACGTCCAGTGCATCGGCAAGCGATTCTTCTTGCGGTTGCGCATAACCATCGAACTTTCATCTCTCACGCGACCTCTAATTTCCAAAGCCATACGTCAAGTACGCATGGCTTTTTTTATTTAACGCCTATCTACCGTCCGCAATGATTCGTATAGCTTCGCAGCGCGCCTCCAATCTTCGTTTAACCGCGCAGCGCTTCTTTCGGGGACTACACCCAAGTGGCACAGTACTTGCAATCGAAGGGTAAGCAGCGTTTTCAGGAAGTTGAATTCCAACTTCTTCAAATGGCTTCCAGTGATTGCAAAATTCCAGGTACTGTCTATCCGTGCATAGTCTAATTTTCTGTTATCCGCACCGAGAGTAAAACAACGATGAACGATGACCAATCAGCGAGGCCCAAACCTGTATCGATTTCGCTGTACCTAATTGTCGCTGCACTGCTCGTTGCATTTATCAAGACGTTTTCTGTGCTCTCTCCGATCATATTGTCATTCCTTTTAACGGTACTCATCTCTCTCGCACTCAATCCCGTCGTAACTTGGTTGAGAACGTTTGCGGGGGGGAGAAAAGCAGCGACGGCGGTCGTTTTCGGATTAATCTTGCTTGTTCTAGGACTGACGGGATGGGCGTTTTACAACCCGCTCAGGAATTCCATTGCGAACTTGACCCAAGTCCTACCCACATACTGGGAACGACTTCAGAAGCCTTTGATCAAAATGGAAACGCAAGCGGCGCGATCTGAGGAAAAGCTTCAAGAGCAAGTCAAGCGGGAGATTGGTCCGAAATCTGGAGAATCCGACAATTCTCAACCAGCTTTGAATTCAACCGAAAGTCAACGATCTGCGTCGAAAACGGAAACTGCAAAGAACGCGCAGAGTCGTTCGGTGAACAATGAAGAATCGGAATCCGAATCGAAAGATACCGCCGATGCCGATTCAAAGAAACCCAAGGAGACGACTCCAATCCGGTCCACTTTGGGTGAAATGCTGCAAGGCGTCATCGGCAGCTTCACGGCGGCCGCAGTGAATGGTGCCCAGATATTGGTCGTTCTGGTAACCGTTTTCTTTGGCGTGATATTTATGCTTTTAAGTCCCAAGCCGATCCTTTGTTGGATATTTGCTATCGTGCCGGAACGGCATCATGACAAAGCACTCGTCATCATGCAACGCATATGCCGATTCGCGCCAAACTGGGGCGGATCGACGTTGGCAGGGATGTTAGCGATCGGCATGCTTGTCTTTTTATTGATGTGGCCGATCCTAGGCCTAATGGACGCACTCATTTTGGGCTTAATCGCCGGCATGTTAGAAGCTGTTCCTTTTATCGGGCCGACTCTCAGCGTTGTACCCGCACTCCTTCTTGGTTTCGGACAAGGCGGGATGACGCCGGTCTGGGTCCTGCTCGCGTACATTGGCGTGCAAGTTTTAGAGAATAACGTCATCCTGCCCATGATCATGGCTCGCGGTATGAAACTTCACGCAGTCGCCGTGATATTTTCTATGTTACTGTGTGTAGCCGCTTTCGGCGTGCTTGGCGTTCTCGTTGCGGCCCCGCTGGTTGCGATCATCAGTATTGTTCACGAGGAACTTTATCGAAAGCAATTCCTTCCGACGACGACGCAAACAGACTTGGAGCAACTTGCTTGGCAAGCCCTCCACGAAGGTTCCAGCAACGCGAACTCAGTTTGTGAGTCAAATGCCGATATGGACGAGCAGAAATCTGGGATATACGCCGTGCGGTCAGAATTGAGGGACGTGTTGTTGAGTGAGCCGCAAGGCGCTAGCCGCGGGTTGTGCATTCGGTCAGCACCGGCGGCTAGCGCCTTGCCGCTCACAAAACTCTGGGATATACGTCGTGCGGTCAGAAGTGAGGGACGTGTTGTTGAGTGAGCCGCAGGGCGCTAGCCGCGGGTTTGTGCATTCGGTCAGCACCGGCGGCTAGCGCCTTGCCGCTCACAAAACCTCAGATCTGACCGTGCGGAGTATAGCATCGTGTTGTGTGACATCGGGCACCGTCTCGACTACCTGAATAAGAGGTTAACAAATTGTCGTCTTCTCCATTGCCGGAAACCGCCAAGAAGAACATTGAGGTGATGGCTCAAGTCGAACAAAAGCTGCACCTGAATCGAACGGCGATCGACAAATTGGGTGACGGGATCGCGCGGTTCTTCGGCAGTCTTTGGTTTATCGCCGCCCACGCTGTCTTTCTCGCTATCTGGTTTGCCATCAACGGTGAATGGATACGAGAACTCGAACCATTCGATCCTTATCCATTTGCGTTCTTGGGTCTGATCATCGGCATCGAGTTTATTGTGCTCACATCCTTTGTTCTGATGAATCAAAGCGTGCAAACCAAACGACTGGAACACTGGGGGCACGTGAATTTGCAAGTTTGTATATTGACCGAGCAAGAAGTAACCAAGAGCATCCACCTGCTTCATAAAATCTGTGAGCGACTGGACTTGGAAGATGGCGGTGCGGACCAAGAATCAAAAGATTTATCCCAACCGACTCACCTTACCTCCATGGTCGAAGAAATCGAAAAGGCTCGTGAGTTGAGCAAACATGCCGCAGACTGAGGTTTTCGAAGGGAGAATGACTGTGCAGCGATGTGATAAAATTTCGTTGGTAGAACTCATGGTTCCACATCGATTTAGCAAGCCTAATGCTTCGTTGTAGTCGGCGTTAGGGGAGTTTCTACAAGAAACTTCACAAGCGATTCAATTTGCTCGTCGGTAAGGATTCCATTCTTCGACTTTGCAAAGGCAGGCATCAGAGTCCCATCTATTCCGTCGTTGATATGTATTCGCCAGTAGTAAGCGTCGCGAGATTCGTCTGGCTCACGTAGGTCAGGCACCATACTAGCGCGGTGCTTGGCGTCGTGGCAGATAGCGCAGACAGCAATATACAAACCGTATCCGATTTGCTTTCCGGCTGAGCGAGAATGACATGATGCACAATCGCCTTTGAACACTGCTTGCCGGTCGGCCTGTGCAAGTGAGACATTTCGACCGCGCACACCTGCTGACATCCCGCCTCCATTCGGTACGCCCGGCACTAGAACTTCGTCGGAGGGTGGTTTGATTTCGGAGGTGACCAACAGGGTCCAGGTCGCTTTGCTCCCCTGGACCAAGAGCGACTTCGTGACCGTGCCAAATTTCCCTGCCGTGCTCATGCTGATCTGAATCTCTTCGAAGGCACCGGGCGCGAGGGTAAACGGCATCTCGCGGGTATCAACAGTCGTGCAACCACAGGATGCATTTATCTTTTCAATTATCACCGGTTGCAGAGACACGTTCTTCATTTGAAACTTGAACAGCACAGGCCCTTCGCCTTCGATGACCACACGGCGTTGTTCTATGGCGTCCCACGCGAGGTCGTGTTCCGGGGTTTTTTCGATGAAGTTCGTTTGTGTGATTTGAGGGTTCGTTGCAAAGGGCGCTGCAGCGGGAGTAGGAGGCCGGTGAATGACCGTTGGCTCGACTGCCGTAGAGTTCACCATCGCGGCAGTAGGCAAATTCGGCTGCTCTCTGGAACAGCCAATCGTCATCAAGTTCACAGTTTGTAAAGCACATACACATAATGCTTGTAGGGTGTTAAATTTCATGAGCTGTTTTTCCAACAGTGTTCGAGATTGCGAATGGAATGGTATCGCATTAGGATTTACGAGTTCGATGCGGAAACGGCATGAAATAAAGTATTCACTTTGGTTTTCTCGTCGCCGATGCCCGATCACCCAGTGTCGCAAACGGGGCGAGCGACACTGGGTAAAAGACTTTAGCTGACGACTCTCATTGAACAGCAAGCGAGTTCATTTCCGTAGAGAAGGTGCAAAGCTTCATTCGGAACGCTTCGCAGGCACCAGAGCTGGCACTGCCTTCCCTCTCTTCACGCGTTGGGGATTCGGATCCTCGATCGATTTGCCTTCCAGTTTCAGGCTCTTAGAAAACTGACCAGCGGGTCGATGGACAGCACCCCTGCTGCATTCGCACTCAACCGTCAACTTAACCCAGTACAATATCGGCTTCCCGTTCCCATCACTGATGGGGACGCCAGTAAATGTACTCGTCGGTTGATTTGATTGAGTGGATGGTTGCACGAGTGTGAAAAATGCCGGGTCCATGACATCCGGTGCATTCCCCCGATAAAGTTCCCAATCCCAGGTGCAGGTCGAAGCCAGACCCGGTGCGATGACGCTAGTGACATCGAACATGCCGTTCGCGACATTCTCCGCGTCCGGTGAGAACGTCAACAGATTCGCAGGCACGGGCACGATCTTTACCATGGAGATGTTGTCGATCAGCAGATCATTCCCATCCCCCTTCCCGTCCTCGGGAAGGACGATTTGCAGATTGATGGTCCCCGCGCCATGGAATGTTGCGGCGTAGAGATGCCCGCAGCCGGTGTCTTCGTCACAGACATCGGTGAGCGGAATCCGGCCATCGTTCACCAGGAGAATTGGCTTGGCCTGAATGTCGAAGCAGCATTGCGGCAACGGCAGATACCGGAAGCACAAGCGATAGTCGGCCCCTTTCAGCCCGGCGTCCGATGGCAAGACAATCTGCTGTGACCAGATCACTGAAGTCGAACCGGCTGGCTGATTGGTCAGACCATTCACGATCAGCACATTCTCATGGAAGTTCTTCGTGCCATCACACGCTTTCGGGAGCTTCCAATTCAGACAGGCTTTCCCTATCTTATCGACGTGGTTCACACTGTAAGTCCCGGGAACCTGCTGGTCGAGGTCAGCCTGGTGATATTCCGAGCCAATCTCACCGTTCTGCTCAAAATCACCATTCTTGACAAAATTTTCACCAGGGCAGCAGCCGCATTCCTTCGGTTTTCCATTGCAAATTCGCGGGTCGTTGTAGTCGTTGTTCTGCCCGGGAATCCGGCCATCCGGTAGAGAGCCGACGGAGAGAGGCAAATTGTACCCAGAGAGTGTGAAGATCGCGTTGGCGACCAGGTCAAAGCCCATCGAGAGATCGAGACCGGGAATCGTCGCGGGATCAATCGGGAAACAATAGTTCGTCAATGAACTCAAAGTAGGACTTGTCAGAGTTTGGAGTACGACGCCATTCTGCACGATGTCGAGAGTGATCACGGCGGTTCCTGTCACAATCCCGGCGGCGTATTGCGCCGTCGGCAGAGTGTAGTTGTAGCACACTTGACCTTTCCCGCATTCAGTACTCGTCTTAGGATCAAACGCAATATCCCCTCCCGGATTGCCATCGCAGGTACCACAGAAATCATCCACATAGGCGTAGGCCCAATGGCCACCCTTCGTGCAATCTTGTGTCACGAACTCAATGGTCACCGAGTTTCCAACCATCGTGGTAAGGTTGATCTGGGCGCATTGCCAGTCAGTATAGGCAAGTGGAGTCTCGGGTTGAGAGGGACGATTTTGAACTTTGAAAAAAGGATTATTCACCGTATCGGCTACCAACTTGGGAGTCCCGTTCCCGAGATTCACTACACTCATGACTTCTGTAGCAGGAGAAGTGCTGTTGTCGAGCACGCGAACTTGAAATGCAGGCTTCTGATGTGGAGCGTGCGTATTCCCAGGGATTGGAAGCGGATCCTCCATCACCACTGCATACCAGAACCGAATCAACGTTTCCGACGGTGTCACCGTGAACGTTTTAGAGAGCAATTCTGAACCCGCCCCATTTACCGCATTCCCAATGCGAACCGCGTTCGGAGAAATAGGGTTCGAAGTGTAAGTATTCGGCCCGGTCATCTGAATCGGGACATTTGGATCTGCTCCCGCTCCTACGATGGTCTGATGACTATTGGCGTTATTGATGACCCCTGGAAGGAGTCCCATCGTAAAGTTCAAATAATCGGGCACCCCTGTCGGCAATACGATTCCATATGCCCCGGACCATTCAGCGGAATTGACATCATCATCGTGATTAGGATCGTTGGGATCAAAAAGTAACTCAAAATCGCCGTCCGCAGCATCTCCGCAGGCCGTGTTCGGGGTCGACCTGCCTCGCTGGCCCGGTTGATACCGCAAGTCCGGGTTCATTTTTAGTTGTCGAATACGTCTGAACTCGAGCTTGGCAAATCGGAGATATTCTTCGAATGGGAGATCTTGATTTTCTATGCGACGATACTCTTGCCGTTGCTGATCGTCGAAGTCGTCGGGCAATCCTTCAATGACTACTCTGTCGTCCTCTTTCGGCGTGACTTTCGGTTCATCCTTTCCGGGGCGTTTGCCTTCGCCGGGCTCCTTAACTTCTTTGCGTGGCATCGGCGGACCGTCTTTGCCGATTTCTTCCGATTTCTTCCTAGGAGCGTTTTCGTCGATTTTCTTGTTAGGATCTTTTACTTCAGATCCCTTCACGGGATTTTTTTCTTCCGTTTTTTTCATGGGACCTTTTTCATCTGATCTCTTAACCGGCGCTTGCTCTTCTGATTTCTTGATGGGTTCCTTTTCTTTGACTCCTTTCGCCGGTGCCTGCTCGTCAGACTTCTTTACTGGTCCCTTTTCTTCTGCTTTCTTTTCCGGCACTTGCTCCTCTGCCTTCTTGATTGGCTCCTTTTCTTTGGAGTCCTTTACCGGTGGGTCCGATTTCTTGACCGGTTCCTTTTCTTCTAATTCTTTAACCGGAGGTGGTTTCGGCTCCTTGGATGGTTCTTTGCGTGGCGCGGGTTCCTGACCCAACGCAGTGGAGTATGGCCTCACGGTAGCTAGAGCAACAATCGCGCTCAGTGTGCCGATTGCGAATAGCGACCAGAAGTTCTTAGAAATCTCTCGGTTCCAGATTAGCATGATTTTATACCTTTCGTGGGATGGTGTTCGACTGACAAATCTGCCAGTACAAGCTCATGCGTCTTTAGCGTCAAAACCGGCCAACAAAATCGGAAACTAATGGGAACTGCATTGCGGTCACCAAGCAGCCAAGAGGATGGCTTGCAACGGTGACGTGGGGACTTGACCAGTGGCATAAGCCGAGGGGCGAAAAAAAGACGGTCCCGCAGGACGCGCACCAATCAACGACTAAATTTTCTAACGCCAAACAACGTTCAGCAAAATGCGTCGGATATGGATAGAAATGAATCGATCTAAGACTGCTGCGTTCCATTCATTTGCAAAGGATTTAGAAGATGGCAAATAAACCGCTTCGTTTGTTCCCGCTCGGCAAGCGGGAACTACTTGATGCGAGCTTTGATAACGTTTGGCGACGGCTTGGCGGATGTCACGGAAAGTAGTTCCCGCTTGCCGAGCGGGAAATGCCGAAGGTTAATATTTACAATCAACGACTAAATTTCCTAACGCCAAACAACGGTCAGCAAAATGCGTCGGTTGTGATTGAAAATGAATCTATCTAAGACTGCTGCGTCCAATTCATTTGCAAAAGCTTTAGAAGATGGCAAATAAACCGCTTCGTTTGTTCCCGCTCGGCAAGCGGGAACTACTTGATGCGAGCTTTGATAACGTTTGGCGACGGCTTGGCGGATGTGACGAAAAGTAGTTCCCGCTTGCCGAGCGGGAACTGCCGAAGGTTAATATTTACATTAATCCGACAAGTCCGCAAAGTTCTCGCGCCACTTGGGTGAAGTTGACATTATCGCAAATCAGCGGGAGCCATCAGATGAACGTTGAAACCTGTGACTTCACGAGTCAATTCCAAAAAGACAATCGGCTCCCGAGTGCTCAAGGTGAAGCTGAGAGTTGGGTTGCCCACGATCGTTGTAACGTCGAAAGAATAGGTCTGTGTCGATTCGTTCCAGTCCCAACCAGGGAGGTCCGTAGGCAGAATCGAACCAGGCAAGCCGACGCCAGTTCCCGAACCATGTTGTTCGAGCGGAATACTATTCAGCCAAGGCAGTGTGATCGGCTGGCGATTCGAGTCGTAAGCCTTGAGTGTGAGGAGCTCAATAGTATCCAAATCGCCGATTAGCAAATACGTACCGGCAGGAAGCATGTGGCCAGCCAAGCCAGAAAAATCATATTCTGTTGAATGATCCCCCGTGTTTCCGGCTGGGATGCGACCGAACCCCGTAAACGTACCCCGCCACGCAGCTTGCACATCCGTTGACCATTTGCCCGTGAAACTCGTGGCACCATGGACGTACGACGCAGCCACCGGACGGATCTTACTGTCAGTTGGCCCGAAGGGAAGATGTTTTCCGGTACCCGTCAGCGGAGACTGGACGATCTCCTCAATGGGTGACTTTGTTTGTCTGGCCACCATCGCGCCTGCGATACCGAAGGCGCTGATCAGCAAAGAACAGGCAAGTACTATTCGGACCTTGCTTCGTTGTGGCACCTTAGGTACAGAAATTTCAATCGACAGCTTGCTCGTTTCCAAAGGCAACGGGCTGACTCCATGTGCGACAGCGACTTGGTAGCGGTGCAGTGCCTCTGCGAATTCCGCCGCCGTCGCAAAACGATCTTCTGGACGGCGAGCTATCGCTTTCCAACAGATTTCTTCCAACGCTAGATCAACACCTTCTCGTATTTTACTTGGACGAATCGGTGTTTCATGAGTTAGCAAATACAACACGCGAGTTACACTGCCGCTCCGAATCGGGCTGCCTGCGAGCAGCTCGTACATGATGACTCCAAGGCTATAGATATCCGAGGCAGCACCGACTTTGTCAGGTTCGCATACAGCTTGTTCAGGCGACATATAGGCGGGTGTTCCGATGAAAGCTCCTGCCAGCGTCAATCGCGAATCCGTTTCATGAGCCATCCAAGCAAGGCCAAAGTCCATTAGGATCGGTTCACTTTGACGATCGATAATGACATTGGCAGGTTTCAGGTCTCGGTGCACAACTCCCGCGCGATGGGCCGCATCCAGCGCCAACGCGAGCTTGCGAATCCACTGGGCAATCTGACTCGGGCTGATCGATGTAACAATCGCATTCAGGGACCCGGAGTCCTGCGCTTCGCGACTTTCGCGAGCCAGAACCTGCGACAACGGTACACCATCGATGTACGACATCGTCAGGTAGTGCCGACCGGCAAGCTCATCCACATCAATAATCGGGCAGAGATTTCGGTGTTGAACAAGCGTCATCACTCTCGCTTCGCGTCGAAACCGCTCGATCAGTTGCAGTTTCCCGTCCGAATCGAATCGGGGGATTTTTAAGGCGATCTGTCTGCCGAGCCGCGTGTCCTGGGCAAGATACACCATGCCCATACCGCCCGTTCCCAGTACACTTTGGATGCGATAACGTCCGAACAACGTTCCGAGTGCCAGCGGATTTTCATCGATTTCACCAAGCGAACAATAATCGTCTGTTGACTCGGGTTTACGTGGCGGGACCAGCAACATCGAGGTCGCCGTATCGCCCGTCGCGTCAACTATCGTCTGCGACTCAAAACTCTCCGGACTCGTTTTTACAGAATCAACGAGCTTTTCGGCAGCCACATCTTGCACGGATGGATTTTCAGCACGCGACTCATCCAGGCTTAGCCGTTTCACTGCTGGATCGAGGGTTTCCATGGCTGAATCGAGCATTTTGCGTTTATTCATAGGTCATCGAAAATCGTTGGAGTTCAAGGATTCGACTGTCTCATAGATTTCATGCGCAATCCATAAACTTCATGCGTAATCCATAAACGCATCCGGCCAAAAAAATCGCGATTTAATTTGTTTTATCAATTTTGGGACGGAATTTTTAACCCAGTTGGAGCCGCCAAGTTGAAACTGACGGCGTTGTTTCCGCGGCTTACATCCAGAAAGCCAATGGTTTCGCAACTTTCCAGTGCGATGGTTATGCCAGAGTCTGTCACGTTATTGCCATCGAATGTGTAAGTTCCCGTCGATTCAGTCCAGTTCCATCCAGGCATATTTTTCAGTTCAGGCAGGCCTGGAAACCCAGCCCCTGAGCCGCTACCCCACTGACACACCGGATTTCGGTTGAGCCAAGGCGATGTGATCAGTTTATGCGAGGGATCGTAGGCAGTGAGTTGGAGATGGTTACTCTTAGACAATTGGAAAATTGTAAAGTAAGTACCTTTCGGAAGGACTCCGTCGGCCAGTCCACTAAAATCATGACGGCAGGCATCTGGCGAAAAATAATAGCCAGCTGGCCTGAGACCTGTTGCCGTAAATGTCCCATGCCATGCTGGCATGGCATTCGCTGACCAAGTACCGGTAAAGCCATTCGTGTTTTCAGCGTATTTGTAATCTACGGCCGCCAAAATGACATCCATCGGTGCAAGTGGCAAATGATCCCCCGATCCAATCAATGGGGATGGAACGGTTGGCTTGAAAACAAACGCCGCTGCGAGTCCGAGGATTCCCAATAGCAACACACTGGCAAACGCGAATAGCATCTTGCTTAGTTGAGTCCATTGCGGCTTTTCTAAAACGACAACCGTGCTTGTCCCCAAAGCGGACGACGGCGCGACTTCAGGAGCCAAGCTAGAGTCGTTCGTGCCGCAAAGTGCCTCTGTGAATTCTGCCGCTGTGGCAAAACGATCTTCGGGATGTCGAGCGATCGCTTTCCAGCAGATTGCTTCGAGTTTCAGATCGACTCCGCTGCGAATTTCACTGGGGCGAAGCGGTGTTTCATTCATCAACTTGTATAAGACGCGCGTCACATTACCGCTTCGAATCGGACAACCAGCTAGTAGTTCGTACATGATGACGCCAAGGCAATAGATATCCGATGCAGTGCCGATTCTGTCCGGCACGCCCTCTGCTTGTTCCGGAGACATGTAGGCAGGCGTGCCGATGATGGCTCCTGCCTGTGTCACTCGCGAATCCATTTCATGAACTAGCCAGGCGAGTCCGAAGTCCATCAGGATCGGTTCACCGCTTTGGTCAATGATGATATTAGCTGGCTTTAGGTCGCGATGTACAATACCGGCTTGGTGGGCAGCATCGAGCGCCATCGCAAGCTTGCCAATCCATTCTGCGATCTGTTGCATCGGCAAGAATGAACCGCTTTTCATTACCTGCGAAAGCGGTTCACCGTTTATATAAGCCATTGTCAGGTAGTGTCGGCCTTCTTGCTCATCCACATGGATGATCGGGCAGAGGTTACGATGTTGCACCGCCGCCATCACTCTCGCTTCCCGGCGAAATCTCTCGATCAGGTTGAGTTTCCCTTCCAAATCGAATCGCGGGATTTTCAGGGCCACATGCCGTTCCATCCGAGTATCCCGAGCCAAATAGACAAGTCCCATACCACCGGACCCTAGTACACCATCGATGCGATATCGCCCAAACATCGTCCCAGGAACCATTGCGGTATCGTTCATTCCACTTGGCGGAACTGCACTTTTTGAATTGTCAGACGGCGTCGTGAATAATTGCTCAACCAGTTCAAACTGGGAATCTCCGGTGCCGCATACGTTACCGTTGCCCGTTGGTGAATTTAGAATTGTCGAAATGGATTTGGTCTGTGCAAGCCATTTATCCTCGATATCTGAGCACAAGTCTGCAACCGGTTGGTCAAGGAAATCAGCCGGGTCGGAAACGCGATCAAGTAATCGTTGAATCCGTCCCCGCAATGCCGGATCGTTTGCACACGACTTGTCGAGGAACTCGCTCCGAGACGCTGGGCTCTCAATCTCCAAGGCGGCAACAAAGAGTTCGCGTTCTTGCATTTCATTGATCGCAATTGTTAAACAAAGGTATTAAATGCCGCGCGAACAGCAGTGAGGGACGTGTTGTTGAGTGAGCCGCAAGGCGCTAGCCGCGGGTTGTGCATTCTTGCATTTCTATGATCGCAATTGTTAAACAAAGGTATTATAGGCCGCGCGAACAGCAGTGAGGGACGTGTTGTCGAGTGAGCCGCAAGGCGCTAGCCGCGGGTTGTGCATTCTGTCAGCACCGGCGGCTAGCGCCTTGCCGCTCACAAAACGTCAAATCTGACCGAGCGGAGTATTACATCTCCCAGAAGACTCATGCGTATTCCGTGAACGCAACGCGCCAACAAAATCGACAAAACCACTTGCTGCCGGAGCACTATTGGTTTTGCGACAGTTCTTCCAGCAAAAACGAACGAGCGTACGCCCAAAGCCGGCGAGCCGATCGTTCTGGGATTTCCATCATTTCAGCGGCTTCCGTTAAAGGCAGGCCTGTAAAGTAACGTAGCTTGACAAGTTCGGCCGCTTGCGGATCTTTTGAAGCGAGCCGAGTCAATGCCTCATCGATTTCAAGCAAACTGATTTGCGATTGTGCTTCGGGAAGGTCATTTAGCGAGACCTCCACCCGATCAAATTCACCTCCGCGTTTCAGAGAAGCTTTGCGTCGCGCATTCTCGATCAAGATGCGTCGCATCGCTTCTGCCGCAGCAGCAAAGAAATACTGGCGACTTCGAAGTGCCTCATTTGTCGGAACATCCACAAGGCGAATATAGGCTTCATGCACGAGCGCAGTCGCCTGCAAAGTCTGCCCGGTGGATTCGTGAGCCAACTTGGCGCGAGCCATTTCTCGCAGTTCATCGTAGACGAGTGGAAAAAGCTCATCTGCTGCGACGCTTTCACCGCGATGGATTGAGGTCAGAAGCTTTGAAAGATCCGCAGACATCCGTAACCATCCCGCATTTCTTGTTTTGCCGAACAATCAGTACTTATGCGTCAAACTTCTCAGAATCAATCCCCGGCCACGTCACATTGCACTAGCACACGGCTAAACGTGAAAATGGCTAAATGGCATATTGTAGTTCCGGTGTTCAAACCAACATATCACGGATTCTGCCCCAGCGATGCCAATAATCATCCTTTGCAAGAGTTTTCGCATGCATCACGACGAAATAGCACAGAAACCGGATTTCAATCAAACCTTTTCAAAGATTCTCGATCAAACACTGAAACCCAAGAGTTAGATAAACCGTCATCACCATCGACCCGTTCAACAGGTTCTGCACCAAGCACCAAGCACCAAGCACCAAGCACTAATCCCCAAGCACCAAGCACTAAGCACTAAGCACTAATCCCCAAGCACCAAGCACTAAGCACTAAGCACTAAGCACCAAGCACTAAGCACCAAGCACTAAGAACTAAGCACTAAGCACCAAGAACTAAGCACCAAGAACTAAGCACCAAGAACTAAGCACCAAGAACTAAGCACCATTGTTTGGCAAAAATTCACTACAATCTACCGAATATCGTAGGCAAGTCGGGATTCGTTGGGAGGTCAAACTATGCGAATAATGGGAGTCTTAATCGGCGCGATCTTGGGTGGTCTCGCAAGTTACTTCATCAACCTATCGTATGCGCAGCTAAGCGTCCAAGGCCCCGAGCGGGGGTTTCCCAACATTGAATCGATCGTTGTATTCTGGACGGTTACTCTGTTATCGATCCTGTTGGGCGCGATTATTGGTTTCGTGGTCGGCCAATGCATCAAGCAATCACGCGTCGCACCGGAACTCAAATCGCGGTATCGAATTGGACCAGTGCCCCTTGCGGCGATTACGATCCTCGTGATCGGCATCCTGGTCATCGCGATCGGAATCCCCATGCAAGACCGTGCGTTTCGAGCCGCCGCGTCCGAACGTTGGCGAGCGGAACGAGCTGATAATCTCGCCAAGGCGCAGCACTTATTAGCCGAGTGGAGTAACGAAGACGACGAAGCAAGGATCGGCGAAGAGCTTAAACAAGTCTTCGAGCGTGTAACATTGACCCAAGTGGAATTCGATCAAGCAACTAGGCAATGGGACCAGTCCGATTGGCTTCGTTTCGCCGAGATTACGATCGAATCCCCAGACTCTTTTGTCGCGTGCGAGCAATCGCTGTGGTCAAAAGTTTCTGACTTGACCATGGCCGATTTCTCGCGCGAGAAGTTCGCATCGGTATGTTTTGCATGGAGCTTGGAGCGAAACAACTCAGCCGACTTTTGGACGCAGGCCAAGACTATAACCAAGTCCGACGGGATATGGAAAAACTTGTTGCTCACCGAGCTACGATCCGAAGCCGACCAGCAAAGCAACGAGATTCCTTGGTGGCTATACAACACGCCCGCCGTCGAAATGCTTGAGCGGCTCACTCAACACCATTCAGAATTTTCGCCGTATTTGAAAACGATCCTATCAAGAACCCAGCCGCTAATCGACCCAACCAACATTTCCGCCACCGAACTCCACGAGCGACTGGCAAAAATAACGACCGGTCACTAAGAGGCTATTCGGAATCCAAACGATGGATTTCCCTATCACATGATTTAGTAGGAGTTTGCAAGTCCACATGCTATCGTTATCAACAAGCAAGTTGAGCCCAAACGACCTGTTGCTCGCAATAGCAATACCTTTGATCTTGTTAGCTCTAGTGCCGCAAAGCCACTAAACTAAGCACTAAGCACTAAGCACAGATTATTTTCAATAATCCTCCACCACCTGCGCCGCCTTCCACATTTCCTTATACTTGTCCGCAACAAACGGATTCAACGAATCGCTGAACTCAATCTCCAGTTTGCGAGCTCGAATCAGTTGAATAACATCATCGAGATCGCGAGGTCGATGCGCTGCTGTCATCCCGCTTGCCAATTTCAATTCGATCAGGGTCTTGAGCGAGATAAACGGCAAGCCATCTTCGTTGGCTTCGGCAACGGTTTCTGGCGCTGGGAAAGCGACTGGTTTAGGCAGTCCATCCCCTGGGAAGTCGCCGACCAGTAGCGTGTCGACATTGACATTCGTTACTGCATCGCGAAAGTTCTTGGACCCTTCGAATTTATCGACCCAGCCAAGACCGATCCAACGTTCTTTGAACCGAGCCAGATCTTCGCGGCGGATAAGGATATCGACAACGGACGTTGTTTGTTTATGTCCATGCGCATTAGCCGCCATAGCGCCGGCGATCGCGAATGGAATCTGCAATTCAGCAAAAGCTTTCGCCAGTCGCCTCATCGTCTCATGGATTGGTGAATTCCCCATAAAAAACAAATCCGCCCTCTCCGCCACCTTCAAAATCGATTCTGCCATACTTCACCTCCTAAAATCATCATTGAGCAACTATCCACTATACCAAACATCGTGAGGGTACACAAAAATAAGCTCTTCATTCCCCCATGCGTGTTGGCGGAATATTTAAGCGAATGGAGCCGGCCGAAAGCTCGACGCTAAGTGAAGAGAGCATGTCACTTGAGAAGGATAAACGAATCGTTCGCGACGCGACGGAAGCGTTTACGATTTGACGCACAATCGTTTGGAGGTACGCTGCGCGGCTAAACATCTGGGGGCGGGGGAGCGCTGCGCGGATAAACAATTTGGGGGCGGGGGGCTCGCTGCGCGGGAACAAGAAATGGGCAAAGGTTTTGGCTGAAAAACAAAATTTGAAAATTTGCGGAGCGCGCGGGGGGTGGGTGACGCATTGAAGGATAGCTCGTTGTGTTTTCGAAGGATTTCCTTGGCGAAATTTGAAGAATCTCTTGAGCATACCTATTTTTGCGTTATTCCCATGGGCAAGGAGATGATGATGTATCGAAAAAAATCCATTCTGAAAAACTTGGCAATTGCAGCGCTGGCAACTTTGGCCAGCTCGACAAGTCTGTCAGCAGCCGTGCGCACTTGGACAGGCAGCGGTTCCACGAATAATTGGTCGGAAGCGGCGAATTGGCAAGGTAATGTCGTGCCGGTGACCGGTGACGACCTGAACTTTCCCGACGGCGTGTTCAAAGTTGTTACCAATAATAACTTGGCGACGACGTTAAATTTCAAGTCGCTCACGATCTCGGGCGCAGCGTATGTCATCAATGGTAACGCGCTGAGACTAGGCGGGAATATTGTTTCTGGCGGAGTCAATTCGAACAATACGATCAACGTCAATGTGCAACTGACAGGTGCTGCCACTGCGTCAATCAGTGTTGGGACCGATACGCAACTGGCTTTAATGAAAACAATTTCTGGAACCAAATCGATCGTAAAACAAGGATTTGGTCGCCTCTTCTTGGCGGGCAGCAATACATTTTCGGGCCAGTTGACCGTCAATGGCGGTGCAGTTCAAATCGCCAACTCGAATGCACTTGGCGCAGCAACCGCACCGACGACGGTGGCTCCAGGATGTGCCGTGGAGCTAGTTGAGTTCATACCGTTGGGATTAGAGTTCCCTAAGAATTTGACAATTGCCGAGCCGCTTTCGCTGTCGGGGACGGGGATACAAAGCACAGGCGCGTTGCGAAGTATGGGTGGCAACCACGTTTGGAATGGCAAGATAACTTTGGGCGCAGGCACCAGTAATTCAATCGGCGTGGACGCCGAAGCCGGTCCGTTCGTTCCCGACCAATTGACAATTAACGGCGTGATCGAAGACAGCGCTATCGGTGGTTTCCGCAAAGTGGGTGGTGGCCGGCTGATCTTGACAGGTAACAACTCCTATCGCGACACGACTCTAGTTAACGCTGGAGTTGTTCGTATGATGAATTCGAACGCACTTGGTGCTACAACAGGATTAACGAAAGTAAACGTCAACGCAGCTCTCGAAATTGCTTCGACGATCATTGGCCCCGAGGAAATTCCGGTTAACTCGGGAGAGCCACTGGAACTTGCTGGAGGCGGTATTCTAGGAACAGGCGTCGTGCGGAATATCCGAGGCTTGAACAGCTTGTCCGGTCCTATTCAACTTCTTGCAACCAGCATATTCGCCGTCGATCAATCGTTTGATAGCCTCGCCGTTTCTTCGATCATCTCCGGCGTGGGATTTGGACTAATCAAGAAAGCGCCAGGGGAATTACTGCTGCCGAATAACAACACTTATTCCGGTCTTACGTCCGTGCAAGCGGGATTGCTGACCGTGAATGGTTCGCAATCGGCAAGTGCTGTGAATGTCAATGGCGGCGTATTGCAAGGTATCGGGACAGTGGGCAGTGTGACGCTTGGTCCAGCAGGAACGATCAGTCCTGCGGGTAACAGTGTTGGAAATCTCACGATCCGTGGCAATCTCAACGCACGGGGGGGAACCTATCGCGTTGATATCGGAGAAAGGCTGAGAGTTTTCGGATCCGTGGGCTTGGCGAGTACTGTCGTTTCGGTCCACGGTCCCACGACGACGACAAATCCGTTTATCATCGAAAACGATGCGACAGATGCTGTCAGCGGGAACTTGCAAGGGGTACTCGTGACGGGATCATCGGGTCAGAATTTTAAGATCAGTTGTCTTGGCGGTACAGGAAACGACGTTGTGCTTGGGCGTCAAAGATGAGGTTGTGTGGGTCGTGGCGCTAAATAGCTGCGATTGAAATCGATAGAAAGCCGACTTGTGGTTGCAAGTCGGCTTTTTTCGTTGGTGCGCGGGGAGGTAACGGGTTGGAATGCGTGATGCGGGGGTTGGAAGGAGGTAAGGGGCTGGAAATTCGTGATGCGCGGAAAAGTAACGGGTTGAAACCCGTTCTACGGGGGTTGGGCGGAGGTAACGGGTTGAAAAGCGTGATGCGTGATGCGGGGGTGGGGAAGAGCAACGGGTTGAAACCCGTTCTACGGGGGGTTTTTCTTGTAGAATTGGGAACTCGGGGCTTGGGGCTGTCGTCTAGCCACCCAAGAAACGCTTTGGACATGAGAAAGCTGGACATGAGAAAGCTGAATAGGGATCCTAAGATGCAAATAACTGCAAGGGCCTTGATGGCCGCGACAACGATCCTGGCTCAATTTGCTCAGCCGGTCGCTGCACAGGAAGTCGGATTCCTCGAAACGTTTGCATTGCGACAACGCTCGCAATCCGACGATGCACATGGCCGCGCACAGGAAGTCGGATTCCTCGAAACGTTTGCATTGGCCAAAGATCGTAGCTTCGTTTTGCAACAACTGATTCCGGGCTCGGAAGAATATTTTTTCTACAACAGCCTGCACCTACAAAACTCTGGGCAACTGGCTGACTCCGAAGCGATGATTCAGCAGTGGTCGATCAAAATGCCGGGCAGCTCGCAATTGCTGCGAATGCAGACTCGGCAGCGGCTGTTGAACTATTCAAACGATCCGAAACGGACGCTTGACTATCTGGGTCAAGAGCTTGGGCTGCAATTGGACCACGCGCCCCCGCAAGCCGATCGGGCTCGAGACTTACCGACTACGTTGGATCCCGCAACTCTCGATCACAAAAAGCTACTGGACGAAGCCGTCCTTCGCGATCCGAGTCTCGAAGGCGTATCGGCTGCGGGTTTGTTGGAGATTCTAGATCGCGATTGGAGCATGGATCAAGTTCGTGCGATCCTAAAACGTGTGACACGTGTCGATGTTCCGGGCATCCTGGGCTTGATCGAAAAAGAATTGCGAGCTCAGGATAGCGGCGGTTGGAACGTATTTCCAATTCATGGGCTATTGACGCTTGAGCAACGGCAACAACTTGCCAAGTCGCTGCCGCAGCTTCTCGAAAATGATGTCTTCGTCCGTCAGCTCTTGATGCGACTATTACCCAGCGACGATACTCCCGCCAGCGATCTTGACTCTCAACGGCAACACCTTGATCGACTCGAAGCCTTTGTTGAAACGCTGCCTCCCTCTCAAAACAGCTTAAAGGCGGTTGTACTTTTTCATCGATTGCAGCTTGATGCAGCCAGCGACAATTTCGATCGAACTCGATTTATAAAGTACCTGACGCTGCCTCGCAATCAACCTTACTATAGTCAGGCCTTTCTCAAGTCGCAGGTTCAGGTCCCGCTAATCAGCTACCAAGCGACCTACATTGACGAAACACTTTTGCCACCCATATCGGACGATGCCGGTTTGATTCGCCGTTACTTGGAACACTTCTTCCAAACAGACGATTCGGTTGACCAATTTTCGCAGTGGCTTGATCGCGAATATCTCCAGCGAATCTTCGTTGAAACCAAAATTTTGTACGGGATTGGTTCGACAAGCGATTGGTATGCGCAGATTGATGCGAACTTGCAAAAAGCGATTCGCGATCGAGTAGAACTAGAATTCGGCCTGAATTCCACACGATATTTCAGGCCAGACGACGCGGTCCATCTAACAGTTGATGTCAAGAATGTAACAAAACTTGTGGTTCGAATTTACCAGATCAATCCTCGCAACGTTTATCGCCGCAATTCCCGAGCGGTAGCGACCGACATTGACCTTGATGGGCTGATCGCCAACGCGGAGCAAACGATATCGTACGACACTCCTGCCGATCGCCGCCATCGCGAATTGATCGACATTCCTCAGTGCGCGGGCCGAGGTGTTTGGATTGTCGATCTGCTCGGAGGCGGGCTTCGCAGTCGTGCTCTGATCGTCAAAGGCCAATTGCGCAGTACTCAGCGACTGACCGACGCCGGGCATGAATTTCGCATCTACGATGAATCGGGTAATGCAAGGCCGACGGCGACAATTGAATTGGGAACGCGTACATTCGCTGCTGACAAAGACGGGGCGATTCTGATTCCCTATGCCGAGAAAGAAGAAGCGACTCCTGTTCTGCTGGTCGACGGGCAATCGGCGACTGTGGAGATGTTCAATCATCGACGCGAGAACTATGCTCTTAAAATTGGTCTGCTTGTTGAGTCGCAAAACCTTCTAAGCGGTGCGGCAGGGTCAATCATTGTTCGGCCGCAACTACTGTGTAATGATCAGCCGGTACCGATTGAAAATCTAGAGGACGCAGAGCTTGTCATCGTTTCGACGGATCAAGACAACATCCAAAGCACGCAAACAGTTCCGATTGCAGAGCTTAGCCCGAGCCGAGACATAGCTCATCAGTTCTTGGTTCCCCAACGATTGCGAAGCGTATCGGTATCGTTAAACGGCAAAGTCTTGGCCGTTAGTCGCAATACCCGAGAGAGATTGTCTGCTACACAAGAATTTTCCGTGAACGAGATGTCGGCTACGAAGCAAATTGCAGATTTCTTTTTGATTCAGGATGCCGAAGGTTATCTGCTGCAAGTTCGCGGCCGAAACGGCGAGCTAGTCCGTCGATTGCCGGTGACCGTGCAATTCTGGTTGCATCACGTCGTGAATCCTGTCTCGATAGTCTTGGCAACGGATGCCGCCGGGCAAATTCAGCTTGGCGATTTGGTTGGCGTAAGGAATTTTCAGGCGTCTGCGGACAGTATGACAGCGCGTATTTTTAGTATGCAGCCGGACGCGGTCGATTGGCCCAGCAGTATTCAAATGGCCGAAGGGCAAGCTTACGAGCTACCTTGGCAAACTAATTCGCCGGATAACACACAGGCCGATGAAAACATGTACAGGCCGTGGACGTTGCTCGAGTTGCGAGCGAGCGCTATTACCGTCGACTATTCTTCGAAAGTTAGCTTGGAAGATAATCGTCTCAAGATCTCGGCGCTTGATGCGGGCCACTACGTTTTGATCAATCAATCGACTGGCCAATCCTGTCAAGTTCGCGTCGCGAAAGGACTTGTGCAACAAGGTTTCATTGTCGGTCCAGCACAAACAAACCAGATGTCGCCTCCGGCGGCAGCCTCGGTGGTGGGTAGTGAGTTCAGGAACGAGTCGTTCCGTGTGCGAATCGCTGGGGCTAATGCGACGACTCGAGTTCATATTGTTGCTTCGCCATTTGTCAGTGACTCGAACCTTGCCAATCAGCTTCGACTAGAAATGTATCCGGCTGGTCATCAAAAATATTCAGCCATGTCCAGTTTCTATGTTGACTCGTTGCGATTGGACGAGGAATACCAGTACGTTTTGCAACGGCAGTATGCCACCAAGTATCCGGGTAATCTGCTTGCACAGCCCACGCTCCTGCTGAATCCATGGGATACCACCACGACGGAAAGCACACGCCAACAAGCCGCTTTGGGCGATCCCATGCCTGTCAAGCCTGAATCGCAATTGAGCGATTTGATGAAAACAATAACACCCAGAATTCGAATCGGCGAAGAACGGGAGCCCAGCAGTTCTTACGAGTTTCTCGGCAAGGGTGCGAAACTACTTGCCAATCGCGTTCCCGATGAACAGGGTTGGATCGAGATTCCCAAGGAAGCGTTGGTGGGATGTCATTCGTTAACGGTCGTCGTTGTCCAACTGCAAGGCGTTGCTACAAAGACAATTGCGTTGCCTTCGACAAAGATCCCGCTGACAGAGTTGCGACTTGCTAAATCTTTTGCGGAAGACAAACAACTATCGCAACAGCAGCGGGTTCGGGTTATCGAAGCAAACCAGAAATCCGACTTGGGTGACGCTCGATCGACACGCGTGCAAGTCTACTCCAGTTTGCAGGATGTTATGCGTCTGTATGGGACACTATTGCCTACCGACGAGTTTAAGAAATTCGCGAAGCTGTCTGGTTGGAATCAACTGAATGACGACGAGAAGCAATCCACTTACAACGAGCTAGCCTGTCATGAGTTGAACGTTTTCCTTTACTTCAAGGACCGACCATTTTTTGAGAAAGTCGTACGACCGTATCTCGAAAATAAACTTGCCCCTCAGTTGATAGACGAATTTTTGCTTGACCGAGAAGCGGCAAAGTTTGAGGACCTATGGCAACAAGGGCGACTGAACGCATTCGAGAAAATTCTGCTTGCTAACCGACTCCAAACAACCAAGCCTGGAGTGCGTAAATGGATCAAGGACGCGGTTGACGCTAACAAGATTAGTCCAGCGATTTGGATTAACAAATTCCAGGTCGCGCTGGCCGGTTCCGCACTCAACCTTGATCGAGGCCGGACTAGTAATTTTTTGGGAGATCAACAACGGAATGCGTGGAGTGCTCAAGCGAGGGAATGGGATGAAAACACAGAGGACTCGCCAGTTCAACTTCAACTGGGTGGAAGTTCCAATGGTATTGATCCAAGACGATTCGATGCGCCTCAGGCCGATGGGAAATTGCAGGAAGAGATGGCGAGTAGGATTGTTGATGATCGTAGTGTCGATTTCTTCTTCGACATGAAAACTCCGGAGTCTGAACCAGCGGGAAACAAATTTGGCAATATGGATGATGCGACGAGATTGCTTTCTCGCAGTGCAAGAGGTACAACGAGTTTAGGTCGGGTCATGCTGTTTCAGTCCCTCGATTCGACTCGTGAATGGGCAGAAATTCAATTCCATCGAGTTAACTTGGGCCTGCAAATTGCTTCTCTTGTAACACCTAACCCCATGTGGCAGCAGCTTGCCGAGCGTGATTCCTTGGCCGAGTTTTTGTCCAATGAATTGCACCTGTCCAATAGCA
The DNA here is from genome assembly GCA_031374825.1 of Pirellulaceae bacterium. GTDB lineage: Bacteria > Planctomycetota > Planctomycetia > Pirellulales > Pirellulaceae > JANMGV01. Next base: position 18,032 of record JANMGV010000136.1, on the reverse strand, counting down.
CGTTGACCGAGGCGTTGTTGGCGTTGGCCGTTCTCGACTTGCCGTTCGAAGCTCCACAACTAAAGCTTGGCGTTGAGGAAGGCCGGTTGGTTCTCACAAGCCCAAGTCGCTGCGTTGTGTTCGTCGAATCGATTGACGAATCCAAATCCGCAGACGAGTCCGACAAGGTCCTGATCGGCCAAGATATTTACTTGGTATCTCCTACGCCGGACGTCGATCCGCAGAAATCGATTTTGCCAGATACGCTTGTTCGCGGCACAGCTTACCAAGCAAGCGTCGTTGTGACCAACCCAAGTAGCGCTCCCAAAGTGGTCTCTGTCCTGACACAAATCCCCCAAGGCGCGATCGCATTGGCAGGTGGTAAAATCGTTCAATCGCAAGTATTGAACTTGGCCGCCTACAGCACTCAACAAGTTCAGTGTTCGCTCTACTTTCCATCTGCTGGCGAATTTACATTCTATGGCGCGCAAGGCTCGATCGAGGGAGTTCATGCAGCGTCGACCGCGTTCACTAAGATCCGGGTTTTGGATCAGCCCGAAACCTTGGACAAAGATTCTTGGGGATACGTTGCACTTTGGGGAACGAACGATCAAGTGCTTGAGTTCCTTCGATCGCACAACACGCAGCAGCTTAACTTGGAACTGATTGCGTTTCGTTTGCAAGATAAATCGTTCTTTGAAAAATGCCTTGCCGAGCTCGATTCGCAAGGAGTATTTAACGCGACCTTATGGGCTTACAGCGTACGACATAATGACACGAACCGGATCAGCCAGTTTCTTTCGCATAATGCGGCGATCGTGGAACGAATTGGCCCCATAGTGGATTCGCCGTTGGTAAAGTTCGATTCGGCGGACCGGTACGATTACGAACATCTCGACTATCGACCCCTCGTTATCGCTCGCAGCCACCAGTTGGGCGCGAAACGCACGATTCTAAATGAGAGAATGGCGGCTCAGTACGACAAGCTTTTGGAACGCATCGCGCATCAAGCGGCTTCAACGCCAACAGATGAGATGTCCGTAACTTACTACATGCTGATTCAGAACAGGATCGACGAAGCGTTAGCGCATTTTGATACAGTAGATGCCAAAGCGTTGCAAACACATTTGCAATATGATTATTTCGACGCTTATCTGGATTTCTATCGGGGCCGATACGATCGAGCGGCTCAGATTGCATCACGCTATTCAGAATATGCCGTCCCGCGATGGCGTGACATGTTCTCGCAGGTAAGCCTGCAAGTCGCACAGCACACAGCAATGCTGAACGGTACAAAACCGCCAACGATAGACGCGGCTGCAAGTGATGTGACTGACCCCATTCAACGCATGTTGGTGGACATGCGTCAATCGCAGCAAGCGAGTTTAGCTGGTGATGCTCCGGCTATCGAGCTTAAGTTGACCGGGGGCAAGTTAACGTTGAACCATCAAAACGTGAAGGAAGTTGACGTTCGATATTACCTGATGGATATCGAGTTGCTTTTCAGTCGCAATCCGTTCGTTCAGCAGGATGGGGAATCGCTGGTTTCGATTCAGCCGAACCAAAGCAAGAGGCTTGATTTGAAAGAGGAGCGCGGTGTGCAAACGATCGAAATTCCTGCCGACTTGGTGAATCGCAATTTGCTTGTCGAAGTATCTGCTGGTGCACTTTCGCAGAGCCAAGTTATTTATGCCAATTCGATGGATGTAACGGTTGTCGATTCGTTTGGTAGGCTGCAAGTGACTACTGGAGACGGGCTGCCCGTGGAGAAGGCTTATGTCAAAGTGTACGCGCGGCGTCAGGATGGCCAAGTGCAGTTTTACAAGGATGGCTATTCGGATCTAAGGGGGCAGTTTGATTTCGCTTCGCTGTCAACCAATGATCTCGACTCGGTACAGCGTTTTGCGATCTTGGTTTTGCATCCGGATCAAGGGGCGTTGATTCGAGAAGTTTCGCCGCCGAAGAGGTAAGAAAGTGCTGTTAGGTTTTGAAGTCCAGGGATTGCGTGAATTGGATGGAATTTGGGCGGGCTTGGGTTCGTTACACGGGGGTTTTTGGGCTCGGAATTATTTGGCGGCGGATATTGGCTGCGAGATTGCTTATTGCTTTTGGACGCTAATTCGGACCTCCTCATCCCCCTGCCCCTTCTCCTCCGGAGTACCGGAAGAGAAGGGGAGATAAGAATTGAGGTCAGTCTATGTGTTTATGCAAATGTGTCTGTCTGAAGCTCCCCAAGTTTAGTAAACCGTGCGTCACTTGACTTCTATCTCCCCTTCTCCTCGGTACTCTGAGGAGAAGGGGTCGGGGGTTGAGGAGTCTTAACTTCTGTACTGAAGTTTCCCAAGTTCAGTCGACAGTTCGCCACTCTTTTTTTTCGGCCTTTTATTCCTCATAATCGATACATCCATATGCACGTTTAGTTAAACGTGAACACGAAACAACCCGCTTGATACGATTACAAAAACGGAAGCCTATCTATTGCAGTAAGACATTTTTCCCTGCAATTCGTTACGCGAGCACACGCATGTCCATCGCTCCCTTCACGCCCGAATCTCAGAAGTCGATTGTTTCTCATCAAGCGAACGAGACAACTTCCACTGCGTCCGGCTTCAATTGGAAACTAGTGGTTTGGTCTGCAGTGTTCGGAATTGGACTGAGCGTTGTCATCAATCTCAGTCAATGGTCGCAGGGCGAACAAGCTCGATTGCTGTTCATTGGCTTGGATGGAATGCGATTTTATTTGGCGACCGCATTCGGAGTTCTTGTTGGTTTTGTCTTGGCTGTCATTTACATTCGGCCAAGCTTCAAATCGCTCTCGGTGTTTTGCGCCGGAGTTTTCGTTTTGTGTTACGGCGTCACGCAACTTCTCCGCGTCGACGGTTACTATGGAAATCGCACGCCTCGCGTCACTTGGATTTGGTCGCCTAAAGCTGAGCAAGGACTAAAAACTTATCTGACTTCGCGAAAATCCAATGACAAAGTTACCGCTACCAGCGAAGAGTTTCTTCCGACTGACAATGATTTCCCGGAGTTGCTCGGCGAAAAACGCACGGCGCGAATTGATCGAATTGGCATTGCCGGAGACTGGCAAGCGAATCCGCCGAAACTGTTGTGGCGGCATCCGGTTGGGTTGGGCTGGTCGGGGTTTGCAATTGTAGGAAGCGCTGCGGTAAATCTAGAGCAACGCGATGAGAATGAGTGCATTGTTTGTTACGACGTTCGAACAGGAGTAGAACTTTGGTGCCACGCTGAACTTGCTCGATTCCCGCATGAATATGGCGATGGCCCCCGTTCAACACCGACGATTCGCAATGGACGAGTCTTCTCGATGGGCGGTACTGGCATTGTCACTTGTGTGGACTTCGCGACCGGACAACTGATCTGGAAACAGTCTGTCTTTACCGACTCGAAAAAACAAAACTTGATTTTTGGTATGTCGGGTTCTCCGTTAGTGATTCAAGACTTGGTAATCGTAACGCCAGGTGCCGGACTCGGGGCGGCCGCGATTGCTTACTCTGCAAGAACAGGCGACGAAGTATGGCGTTCTGGAGATGACCAAGCGTCTTATGCTTCGCCGACGGCAGCGACCCTGTGCGGACAAACTCAGATCCTAAGTTTTAACGGTGCTGGTCTACGGTCCTATGGATTGGACGGCAAAGAACTTTGGCTGCAACCTTGGATCACGCAAGGCGAGTCACGAGTCAATGTAGCGCAACCGATATTGCTCGGCCAAGGCGACATCGACCAACCTTGGAGCGGCAATGACGATAAGGAACCTTGGGCGAAGATTCTCATTTCGTCTGGATACGACAAAGGAACTGCTTTACTGAAAGTCAGCCACGACGATACCGGTTGGAAATCGGAAATACTTTGGGAGTCGGATCAGCTCAAGTCAAAACTTTCGAACTTGGTCGTTCATCGCAATTATGCGTATGGTCTCGACAACGGAATCTTGACGTGTATCGACCTTGCCAACGGCGAGCGGATGTGGAAACGGGGCCGATATGGCCATGGAAAAATACTTCTCGTGCGCGACAAACTGCTCATCCAATCGGAGTCCGGTGAAGTCGTGCTTGTAAAAGCCACTCCGGATTCGCTGGTCGAGCTGGCGAAATTCGAAGCCCTCTCCAGTAAGACTTGGAACAACCTCGCGCTTGCAGGCGACATTATGGTCGTCCGCAACGACCGCGAAGCCGCCGCTGTTAAGCTTCCAGTCGAATAGCGATTGAGAGCACGACGATCGCCCAGGTAGGCTCATGCTTGCAGAACAGGTTGGTTAACAAGCGACCAAGTTCCGTTGGATGCTTGAACAATACCAGCGGATCGCTTAAAAACTATCCTGTCTTTCGCGAATGGTCACAACTAACTTCCATTCTCCGGGCACATAGAGAATAACTTGCGAAGTTAGAGGTTTTCTAACATTCGCCATGCTCACAGCATTCTTCTGGTTTCCGTTCATGAATCCATCCGTCACTACGATGCGTCATCAAGCATTCGATTCGCATTACGATGCCATCGTAATCGGGAGCGGCCATAACGGGTTGGTTGCTGCAGCGTATTTGGCGAAGGCAGGTAAAAGCGTTTTAGTCTTAGAGCGCAATGACTACCTCGGGGGAGCGACCGCTTCACAAAGAGTTTTTCCAGACTACGAAGCTTGGCTGTCGCGTTACTCCTACTTGGTTTCTTTATTGCCCCAGCAGATCGTCCAAGAGCTGAATTTGGACTTCGCCACGCGGCGAAGAAGCATCGCTTCATTCACACCGTATACCGATGCCAAGAATAGTTCGCGAGGATTGCTTTTGTCCAACGTTGACGCTGATATTTCTAGAAATTCCATGCGCGAAATGGCAGGAGACGAATCGGCATGGAATGGCTATCAACGACTGATCGAATTGAATTCGGCGATTGCCAGTGTGGCTTGGCCAACCTTCATGGAACCGTTGAAATCGCGAGACTTTTTCCGCAAATCCTTGACCACGGAACTCCAACGTAATGCTTGGAAATCGTTTGTGGAACGACCATTAGGCGAAACGCTCGAACTCATTACACAGAATGATACGCTGCGAGGATTGCTGATGACGGACGCCAAGATTGGTGTTTTGACTCATCCGCATGATTCATCATTGTTACAGAACCGATGTTATCTGTATCACGTGATCGGTGGTGCTACTGGCGAATGGCGGGTTCCGGTCGGCGGTATGGTTTCGTTAGTGCGGTCTTTGGTTAAGGTCTGTCGTGAGAATGGCGTTGTGATGTTGACGAATGCAATCGCTGAGCAGGTAAGCTCGACGACCAAAGGAGCTTCGGTTTGTTTTCGTCACATGGATAAAGAATTCGAAATCACCGCGGATTCCATCTTGATTAACGCCGCTCCGAAAACGTTTTGCCGATTGCTTGGACAGGATTGGCAACCGATTGCTACCGACGAAGGTTCGGTTATCAAAGTGAACATGTTACTTCGGCGGTTGCCTCGAGTGAAAGCTCACGGGATCGATGCTCGACAAGCGTTTAGCGGTTCGTTTCACATCGATGAAGGTTACGAGCAAATGCTGGAGTCTTATCGGCAAGCTGTCTCGGGCAGCGTGCCGGACTTTCCACCCGCCGAAATCTATTGCCACACGCTAACGGATGACTCGATACTATCGGCCGAATTGCGAGATAAAGGTTTCCAAACGTTGACACTATTCGGTCTCGATATGCCTTATCGCATTTTCCAAACGGATCACGATCAACGCCGTGATGCTGTGCTTGCAAAGTATCTTGCTGCGCTCAATCGCATCTGCGACGAACCGTTCGAAGATTGCTTGGCGAAGGATGGACATGGCAACATGTGCATCGAAATCAAGACTCCACAGGACCTCGAACGCGAAATCGATTTGGATCTTGGCAACATCTTCCACAACACCTTGTCCTGGTTCTTTGCAGTTGGACCCGAAGAAGTAGGCAAATGGGGAGTCGAAACGGAGTTTCCCAATGTCTATCGTGCCGGATCATCGGCGGCCCGAGGCGGCGCAGTTAGCGGTATCCCAGGTCGAAATGCCGCAATGTGCGTTCTGGCAAGAGAGCATTGACTCGTTAGAGCAACTAGAGGCAGTTTCGGACTACTCGCTGATCGCCAGTAACGATCGTTGGAAAATCGTACTCGTACTCAGTAAAACGGTACTCGTACTCGTACTCGTACTCGATCGAGAACCAAATTCGATTACGAGTACGAGTACCGCCTGCGGCTGAGTACGAGTACGAAAATGCCGTAATTTGCGTTGTCTGTCGTTCGAAGCCCCGGTTAGCCGTCGATCCAATCACCGATCTTCTCAAATACAAAATCGAGCGCAGTGTCGAATCTGCGAATGGTATCCCGCCCGGAATCAATCAACGAACGAGCCGTTACTCGACGGAAATTTTCGACCGTCACGCGATGGTTGGCAGTAGCTAAGACGACGCGATTGGTGAAAATCGATAAGTTGTCATTCGATGCGCCATCCACCAAAGTTGCCGTATCCTCGCCTCCTCCACCGTAGAGTTGATTGATTGCAAAATCTCGTACATCGATGCGATACTCGGGAGTCGATAGTGTCACGCGTCCCGGCGAGAAGGTAACAGTGTCGTTTGCTACTGAGCCCGTGATCTTTGCGGTATCAACTCCCCCGCTGCCAAGAACATAAACCTTGGGGAACCCGGTGGCGACAAGGCGATACTCATTGCCGCTCAAAGCCACGACTCCAGGACTTGACGTCAGCAAATCATTTCCAGGCGAGCCGCGCATCGTTATCTGATCGGCACCACCGCCGGAGGTAATTCTCGTTGTTTCGAATCCATTGCTTCGGTGTTGGTAGCCTGGACCATTCATGACAACCGAAGAAGATTGGGAGCTGACAAGATCGGAACCCGTGCCGCCAAAAATGGAGACTAAATCGACACCGAGACCGCCGCTCACAATGCTTCGTTCCGCATGCGTAACAACAATATCCGTTTCGGAATTCAGGAACCGGCTAAAGGCGGGGCGGAGTGTTACGTTGTCATTCAAACCTCCACCGACAAACTGCATTTGGTCGATCCCCGCAAGCGTATCCAAGCTGATTTTATCGCAATTTATGACTTGCACCGATGAACCGCTTGCAACAAGCGTAACCGAGTTCCCAGCAATATGAACAGAGTCATCCCCGACCGATCCCGCTAAGAAAGCTGTGTCCAATCCATGACTTCCGGAAAACGTTATTTGCTCAAAAGAACTTCCACCGCGGAAAATTCCTGCTGCATTCATCGTCGCTCGGCCGTCAGAAAAATCAAAAACGTCCTCTTGGTCGGAGTCATCGATTCGTAGAGTATCATTTCCGACAGCACCGTCGAAATCGGCGAATTCAAAACCCTTGCTGAAAACGGTTCGATGCGGAGTTTCCAGAGTGGTGATGCCAGTTGCAATCGACGCAAAATCATCTTGCGATGACCCGCTCAGTCGAATGCGATCCATGCCGACAGGATCGTCGATTGTTATGGTCCGTGAATCTTGCGGTAATGGGAAACGTATCCCGTTGATTTGAATTCCCGTTGACGTTTCCCGAATATCATCATCCGTCGGCGAAGTAATAATCGTGATCGTCGTTTCCGTTTCTTCGATCCGAATCCCTGCCGACCAAGCCGCTTTATCGATCGCGGAGCTGATATTGAGCGATCCGACGGAATCGGACAACGGTCCAACTAAACCGACGGAACTTACTAGTACATCGCGCAACTGCGGGGCTGACAAATGCGAATTCGTCGCCAACGCCAACGCTGCAGCCCCAGCGGCTATTCCTGTCGCAACGCTAGTTCCCCGGTAAGTTTCAAATTGACCGCCAGGCAGGATACTGCGAGCTATTCCTGGCGCGTCGATTTGGATTGCTCCGGACAGTCCGACTCGGTTGGACTCGGGAAGCCTCGTTCCGTCTGTCATTACGCCGCCGACACTCAATACGTTATCGAACTGCGAACTAAGTGCCGCGATGTAGCTTGGTGTTCGAGCGCCGCAATTTCCAGAAGCAGCTACAATCAAGACATCCTTGTCTGCCGCATATTGAATTGCTTCGTAAACCGATAGGCTGGCGCCGCCTTCGAGCGGCAATCCGATGATGTCTGCGCCGTTATCCACCGCGTAGCGAATGCTTCGAGCTATTGCATGTTCTGCTCCATTTCCCAAGTCATCGACAGCGCGCAGAATCATCAACCGAGTATCCCGCGCGATGCCGACCTCGGAAGCTAGCAAGCCCGCGACGAAAGTTCCATGGCCCAAATTATCGGAAACATCCGAATCGGAATCGACAAAATCGTATCCATGAATGTCATCTACAAAACCATTTCCATCGTTGTCGATTCCGTCTCCTGGCAATTCCAGAGAGTTCGTCCAAAGCTGCGAAAAAATCGTCGCGTTATTCATGTCGACGCCAGAGTCAATCAATGCCACCACGGTGTCTTGCCCAGTCGAACTGTAGGTCTCGAACGAATTGTCGATTGGTGCTCCCGCTTCTGCTACTCCGGCCGTTACCGCACCGTTTTGGATTGTTACTTGGACCCTTGTTGTGTTGTTTGTTTCACTTAGTTCCTGGATATTGCCCGCTGGATCGACTGTCATTTCCAGCCAATAATTCCCATTTGCAACTCCCGTGATATCGATCCATTGCCCTTCCAGGTCTGCTTCGTAAACATCCGAATATCCCGTGCTGATCCCTTGGGTCTGCCCACAACTTGAGCCGCCCCGCCCGTTAACTCGATCCGCGTTGGCTGTAACATCTGGGAATGGTTGCCGGATATTCAGCAAGCAAAAACTCGTTTTCCCTCCGCTGGCGATAATGTTCTGACTTCCCGTCATCGAACGAAGGTCATAAGTGGCAAAGCCTTCAAAGTGAATATGTCCATGTTGTGGATGGAAAATAAACTCACCCGCCAAGCGGTCGCGACTTGTGTTGCCTACTTGATAGATTCGCTGGAACACTTGCTGATTGTCCCCAGATACCGACCCGCCCCAGATTTCAAGTGGTCCACGGCCGACATTGGCGGCTTCGGTGGAAAACCTCATCAGCTTTCTGCCAGGAATCCGATTCGTGTCAATGCTCAATCGCTCTAGCATCGTGTCCGCAACCGGAATCAAATCGGGCAGGAAATCTTGTGTGGTGTTATCGTTATCCACAATGGTAATAGCCGCAGAACTGGGCGTTCCCAATTGAGCACCACCCGTTGGATTGAAGATTTCGAATTGAAAAGTCTCTAACTGCTCTTGAATGGTATCGTTGATAATGGGAATCGTAACGGTCTTGGAAAGTTCGCCTGCTGCAAAACTTAAGGTGCCATTGGCCATCGTAAAATCGAGCGTGGATGCGCTGCCAGCGACGGTACGATACCCAACGGTCACAGGACCCTGACGGCCTTGATCCCGATTGATCGTAACTGCAACTTGTCCGACCGATTCATCGACGTTGCTGATGTTGGACGCGATCGCGAATACTCCGGGTGCGTTGGCGTAACTGGTGATGGCAACATCATCAATCGCCGCTTCTATTAAGCTGGTTGTGCCGCGATCTGCAGCTTCAACCAAAAGACGTATCGTTTGCCCAGCATACGAAGTTAAATTCACTTGAACCGAACGCCACTCGGCATATCGGTTGGTGGCCTGACCCAATTGCGTGAACACAGTGTTTCTAACGCCATTGGCGACAACCGCGAAACTAAAGTAATCTTGGCTCGACGCATTCGAAAGGTGTGCAAAATTGTAGAAGAAAGTTAACTCAATATCGGTGCTGTTTGGCAGCGTGATCTGCGGTGACCAAGCACTCGTCATTCCGCCATCAACATCATAGGAATTGACAGCGCCTCCAGCGGCAAGGCCCGTGACGAACGCGCGGGGGCTATTTCGCCCCGAGCCAAACTGCAATGTCCCATTGGACATCGTCTGTTGCGGCGAGCCAGATTCCCATAGACCTTCGGTAGCTGTATCCGTGGCGTTTGGATTGCGAGTCCAAGTCGATGATCCCTCGAATCCATCAGAAAATACGGTACCTTGAGAAACTTGGTCGTTATCGACGATCCTGACCGTTTGCGTCGTTGTCGCGCCAAGCGTCGCTCCACCGCGAGGATTACTTATCGACAGATAAAACTCTTCAGTCCCCTCGACCACATTGTCGTCATTGATGAAAACGGATACCGCTAACGATGTTATTCCGTTTCCGAAGACAAGAGTCCCTGAGACTGCCGTCAAATCGGCGCTGCTGGCGGTACCGAACGACGTCGCGTAATCGACTTGTACGACACCATCGGCCCCACCTGTTCGGAAGACGACGAAACTGAGTTGACCTAGATCTTCATTGATCGTTAGCTCATTTAGTGATAGCGACAAGACTCCCTGTGCGAGGTTTTGTCCATAATGAAAATAGCCATTGGCGTGAAGCACTTCGCTCTGTCGGATTCCTGGCGAAATGCCATCTTCAGGTCGCCAAGTTCCGGTCGAAAATACGCTTGGCGATTCGGTTTCGAAACGTGTACCGTCGATCGATAGGTAGTCGACGACAAGATTACGATCAATGGCTGCGGGCGGGTCATATAGGTCGTTCGTAAAAAAGACCTGAACTTGGCTTGGAGTGACAGTATTCGTTGCGCGGAATGAGTAAGTTGCTAAGGATGTCGTTGCTGTAAAGCTGTATACGGTTGCGCCATTGATACGCAACTCACCTCGCTCCCCGCCTTCGTCGCCCCGCGCCCGAATTTCGATCAAAGACCCCGTGGCTGCAGAAGCTTCATACTGAAAGTAGCCGTTTGCGTGGAGCATTTCGCTTGCACGATATCCCGGCGCTATTCCATCTTCAGGACGCCAAGTTCCGGTTGAAAAAACGCTGGTCGATTCCGTTTCAAATCGCACGCCATCAATCGATATCGCATCCACTCGCACGTTTCGGTCGATGCCGTTCGCAACATCGTACAGATCGTTAAGAAAAGCCACCCGCACTTGGCTTGGCGACACAGCGGCCGCAGTATTGTGTGTCAACGTAACGAACTGCCGGGAATTGGCGTTGCCACCAACATTATTCCAGTTCGCCACCGGCGTTCCATCGATCAACAGTTGAATATTCTCTTGATTGGTCTCGCCCGCAGCAAAAACTTGAACCACAGCCAACATGTGTCGCGACTCTAAAGTTTCAAATGTCCTCCTTTTGCGTTTTGAAAAGAAAAATTTGCGGTCTACTTTTCGTTTACCGAATTTGGGTAGTCGTTGCATAATCTGGCTCTACGAAGTCTAATTCTTGAAGTTCGTTGTTTAGGAGGAGATGCGATTTCCTTGCCGCGATTCGATTCGCCAATTGGTGGCATGTCTAGCTTAATCAGTAAACGTCTGCATCGCGACGGAATTGCGGGCGTCAAAGAATAGCCTACATGAAATTAATAAGCTGAAACGACGGCTGTCGGTAGTACGTAGCATCTTCCAGTTTCTCCTCGGTCACCAGCGAGCGGATTTCCGTATCCCGCGAGCAGATCATTTGGAGAAGTCTGGGCTATTTCATTTTTTTCAAACTGCCGAGCGTGATCTAGTGGTTCGTCCAGCTTAAAAGTTAGGATTGCTATGTTTTGGTGCCCGGACGTCCCGTCCGCAAACAACTAGAGAGAGCGGGCGAGACGCCCGCGCACCAACCCTAAAATGGTCCCTTTACCTTTGTTCATAGAGCTTTGGCTCTAATTCGATTTTCATGATTGCTATTCGTTACTTGATCTTACTGCTAACCATTGCCTTGTGCTCGGCCCAAGCATCTAGCCAAGTGCCACCCGTCGGCGAGCGATTACGAAATCTCACGCCACCGGATTTTGCGATTGGTGGTGTTTTGAATGGCTACAAATCTAGTTTCAACTTCCTGCCGTATCGCAACACAGCGTCACGCGAATTCAATGCGATCACCGCAGCAGTATTCATGCCTTATGGAGCTTGGGCCGATGATCGCCAGCCGATCAATACTTCGGGATTCCTGCGAGTTGTCGACTGGGCTCACAATAACGGAATGCGCGTTCATGGTCATACGTTGATCTACCCCACCGAAAACGTTCATTCAGCTTGGTTGCAGGCTTTGCCCAATAATCAAGTCGAAGCGAAGCTGAGACAGTTTGTGTCGACTTTGGCTGCGAGCACTGCCGGACGTGTTTGGGTTTGGGACGTTGTCAACGAAGTCATCGGCGACAACAGCGATGTCATGGATGCCGACGGGGTGCGATTAGGTGATTTCCGCAACGGGACTTTCAAGCCATACAAAGAATACCAAGCCCTCGGTCAAGCTTACATTGCCAAAGCTTTCCAGTGGGCACGCGAGGCCGACCCGAATGCATTGCTGATCTTGAACGAATACGCTGCCGAAGAGATCAATCCCAAGTCGGACCGCTTGTTAGCTTTTTGCAAGAAACTGAAAGATGCCGGGGTGCCAATTGATGGCGTTGGCTTTCAACATCACTGGATCGACACACGAGGCACTCCTGACTACGACAGTATTCGGGCCAACATGCAACGCTTTGGAGATGCAGGTTTCAAGATATTTGTCACGGAAGCCGACATCGCCGCGGTGCATTCATTGGATCCCGTCAATCGCCCACCGAACGACGCCGAATTGGAGCGACAAAAGAGCTTCTTTCAAGCGTTGCTAGGTTTGGCATTGGAACAACCCGCTTGCAAAGGTTTCTTTATGTGGGATTTTGTCGACGACCAATCATGGATGCAAGGCACCGATCGGCCGTTGCTGTGGGATACCATTCCTCCTGGGGCGTATATGTTTGGGACAATCTTCTGGGGAGGGGATTCGGGGGGGCAAAATCCGATCATCGCCAAACGAGCTTATTACGGACTGCAGGAAACCCTTAGTAACCGATTCATTGGACCCTGTCGTTTGACCAGCGGATGGGATTGGACCACATCGTACATGGTGCGAAGTGGAACCTTCACCAGTACCGGCAATTGGATACCGGGCAATTCGATATTCTTGAATTCACTCAACGATGACTCGGAAACATGGCAAAGTATGAAATGGCACTTGGAGCGTATGTCGCCCGGCGTGTATCGCATTCGCTGCGACTGGGGCGGACAAAGCGGCTATTTGACGCGCGCGGCATTTCGCAACAGCTCGGGAGTATTAACACCCGCAGCAGCAGTGCAGCTAACTTCTTCGAACCCAACTTACTTAAGCCAACAATGGCGGCTGATACCAAAAGGAAACGGAGGCTATAACGTCGTCAATGCTTGGGGACCGTCCAACGGCCTACTAACTCGCGAAGCCGCCGGAACCAACAGCCAAGGCCAATTCACTCCATCGACAACGGTCAAACTTCATCCAGCATCAAACTGGACAAGCCAGATATGGTACTTTTCGAGAGTCGAATAATCTCGCCGCAAGTAGGTTCCGCTTGCCGAGCGGAACTCGCCGAAGTTTCAACATCACCCTCTCAGTAACCTCATCAAATGCAAACAGCACCATCATCACACCAAATCTGAACCCCAAGCCCTGGAACCATATCAGATCTTGCATTAAGTAGGTTCCGCTTGCCGAGCGGAACTCGCCGAAGTTTCAACGTCACCCCTTCAGTAACTTCATCAAACCCAAACAGCTCCGTCACACAAATTCTAAACCTCAAGTCAAGAATCCCCATCAGTTCCTATTCCCATCACCAACATATGAATTCCTGCTAAACGCTGCTTAAAGCAGAATCTATCCGATGAAATAAAATGTTTCGGCTGCTACCGCTCGGCGCGCGGGAACTACTCTTTGTGCTAAATTTCTCTGTTTGTTCATTTCAAGTACTTCCGAAATTTTCTGCGCCCGGAACGCGGCTTAGTTTGGCCTTGAAAATGTTGGGAACTTAGAATCTTGCTGAGCAACAACGTTACGAAGTGCTTAACCGTGAACTGTCGATACTCAAAACGATAGGGAGCTTCGATGGGTTTCAAGAAGTACTGGATGGTCTATGTTCTTTGCATCGTGAATTTATTGTTTGCTGCAAGACTGATTTGGTTGCGCACAAATGCCGAGCTGGGATTTCGGGTCATAACGGATCAGTACACGCAAAGCATTGCGAGTTTAGTCGGTATCGATGAGGTGAAACTTAGCCACAAATCGCCCGAAGAGCAGGCTGAATTCTGGTTAGCCGAAATCTCCAGAATGGATTCTTCAAAATTTTCGTCTGCGGTATTCGCGGGGCAAGCTTGGATTCTTGACTCGCCGCAAAATGGGTTTATCAACGACCATTTAGTCAGCTCTAAGTCTTCGGTTGATCTTAACAAAGAAGAACTGGACACTGAGGAAATTGCAAGGGAGTCGGACAAGTTTGAGCTTCGCTGTCGAACGGAATGTCTATCGAAGATCAAGTCCGCGATCGAAATCGCCCCCAATAATCCCGAATTGCGTCGCATGCACGCGTTGTTGTTGTTTCAGAATCGACTCTTTCAAACTGTATTAACGCCGCGTTCCGAGCAGTGGCGTGAGATTCTGGATTCCTGTATTAAGGCAGATCCCGGCAATGCACTTTACGATTACTTAGCCGCCATATATTTACGAAGTGTGTCAGCTTCCATTGAATTCAAGGACGGCGATTGGTTCACCAGGGTAATCGACGAAACAGGATACGCAGAGTCTCAGGCTCGGCTGCAAATTGGCTTGTCGAAACCTGTTTTGCAATTTGGAACACAAGTTTACGATTCCATTCTTGCCTTCCTTGACCAAACAACGATCCCTCGACATCAACATCAAAGTATCGCGGTCAGTCCAAATATCTCTGGCAGACAACAGTTGCTTTTGCTGTCTTTGATGCGATGGCAATTATCCGAACTCGCAGCATTGAAACGGGAAGGGCGAATCGCCGAAGCTATTCGTTCGGCACGCAAAATAGAGAATGTGTCTAATCAATTGACTCGCGAGAATAACTTTGCAGAGTTGGAATTCCTAAAACTAACATTGCGTAGTACGAGTCTTTACAATGTGCTTGATGTTCACAAAGCGAACCCGACCGACCTTGATTCCAGCGAGTTGAACTCGACGGTGGAAAATCTTAATCATGTTGAGCTAGACATGAAGCTTTACTTGGAAGCCACGCGGCGAATGGGTGAGAATGTTGCGGGAAACACCGCTATCGAGAGGTGGTGGAATAGGAAGATAGGCCCAGCGGATAATTTCTTAGCAGTGTTTACTATGACAATGTCACAATGTCTGTTCTTCACGACAGCTTTTCTGATGCTAGTTTCGATATCGGTTTTTTTTGTATTCAGAAGTCCGGTGGCTCGATTCGGTGTCCTAGTTGGCACAATGGGACAGATTGTGATTTGGTGTATGGCATTTTCAGTGAGCTTTGTCTTTTTAGGCGCAGTTCCAGCCGAACTCATAACACTTGAGATGCAAAATAGGCTTACCGTCTCAGCGTTGTGGATAATTTTTTTCGCAGTCTCTTTGTCAGCGACTTATTTGTTGAGTCGACTAGGGCATATCCCTTGGCCACAAATAGTCTCATTGGTTTCCATGTGGCTTTTGCCAATTCTGTGCCTGTTTGTCTTGCCGCAAGAGGCAAATTTTTGGCTTGCAATTGTTCAAAGTATCGAACCAATTTTAGCGGTTTTCGGCATACTCTTGTTCGGGTTCATCGTTTGGCTTTTACTTCGCACGTCGTTAGCTTTCGCTTCCAGTCAATTTCCATCGCGCCAAGGGAAGTTTGTCTGCTTAGGATTGTGTTTCCTGTTGTCGTTATTCATCGCGTACGCTGCAGATGAGATCGTCATTTTAACCACCGATTTGCCTTGCGAACCTTGGATAGCTGCTAAAACGGGTCAATCGCAGTACGGTTTTCAGTTTCAGCCACAGGAACTGCGGAACGCCTTAAAGTTCGGTCGTTCAAACTGGGGGTGGGCAATCGTTCAATGGGGATTGCACCAAGGGCCATTGGTTACACCTGTTCTCGCATTTGGGATGATGTTCGTTTGGTTTCTGATTGTACTATCACAGAAAACTGGCGGCGGGTTTTGGAAAATACTGACCTCTGGAAAGCGGCAATCGCTTAGCTTGATAAGCATGTCGATTGCATTTACATTTTTTGTCGCAACCCTCGTCTTTGCGATTCCATATTGGTTGATTGCCCCGCATGTTTTCGATGAAAGCGACAAGTCCTACCGCGAGCATCGTACTTGGTTTAAGAATCCCGATGCATCTTGGGTGAAACTAGTTGCTACTAAATCCGCGATTCAATCTGATGAAGCATTGATGAATCGCTTCCAATCCGAAGTCGAAAACAAGCTCAAACAATTCGAGAGTGAGTGACTTTCGCAATTCTCTTCAAGCATGCAATCGAAACCATCGACGCTCAAATAGGCTGGGCACTGCACAAAGAAAGGCGTCAGCTTGAAGATGCGTCCTCATGATCACTAAGATATCTCCGCATTTCGCAGATTGCGTTGATGAAATCGAAGACGCGTTTCGTGCGCGTAAGGGATGCGATGAAAAGCGCATCTCGATAAAACAGTTCTATTTTAAGCTTGCCGTACGACATAACCGTGCTCCTCGCAATTTGCGGTCGAAAAAAGGGTTACACTGGAAAAATCAAGAAACAGAAACGTCCCCATGTGAGTGAGATTGTGAACGGAATGCCTACTGCTCGTTTTAAATTGAAATTCCCGATTGTAGAAAGATAGACCGCGATGAGATTTCTGTTTTTATTTTGCGTGACTCTGTTGGGTTTTTCCCTAAAAAGTCAAGCGGCGGACCCGATTCATGTCTTGGTTTGGGACGAACGACAACCGCTGCAAAAGGAAGCTTACGACAATTTTCTTGGCAACGAAATTGTCGCGCGGCTGAAAGCGATCACGAATGATTTTGAGTTCCGTTCCGTTTCGCTCGACGATGCGGAGCAAGGTCTCTCGGCGGGAAATTTGGAATGGGCCGATGTCATCGTGTGGTGGGGACATGTCAGGCAAGGTGAGATCCAGGACGATACAGCACAACGCATTTTGGAATACATCAAGCGCGGCGACTTGGATCTCATCGCGCTGCATTCCGCACACTGGGCTCGTCCGTTTATGGCGGCCATGAATTGGCGCAGCGTCGAAGATGGCCGCAAGCACTTCGAAAAGATCGCGCCTGGTGCGACAATAACGATCGAGACGGTCGCTCCTCCCCGCCCGCAGACTGTTCCGACCCACGGCAGTGTCCTCACGCCAGCTTACTTTTCTTACAAGACGAACCAGAACGCGATAACAGGCGTTATTCATCTTCCCTGGTGCTGTTTTCCCGATTATCGGCCAGATGGTAAACCGAGTACCATCACCGTCATCGCTCCTCAGCACCCGATCGCCAAGGACTTGTTGGCAAAGTTCAAGATTGAGAAAACGGAAATGTACAATGAACCATTTCATGTTCCCGAACCCGATGAAGTGATCTTTGAAGAATCATGGGAATTGGGCGAACGATTTCGCAGCGGAATGGTTTGGCAAATTGAAAAGGGTAGAGTCTTTTACTTCCGACCCGGACACGAACAGTTCCCCGTTTTCAAGCAACCGGAAGTAATTCAAGTACTGGCTAATGCTTGCCGGTGGCTGGGCGCGGACAGAGATTCTGGTCCAAATCCGTAAGTCGACACTTGTCGCTAATAGCCGGTATCGATCGTATTAGAATCGTACTCGTACTCAGTGAAACGGTACTCGTACTCGTACTCGATCGGGAGCGATAAACGAGTAAGGAAATGCTGTCAATTCGCGCCTTTTAATGTTCGAAGCACTGGCGATCAGCGAGAAGTGTCGAAAGCCGCCGACTAATTATTGGCGATAGACTTGATGGGGGATTTGGTTTTGGGCGGTTCGATGAATGTAGTGAGAATTGGTTTTTGTTGGGTGATGATTTGGTTTGGTGAAATAGTTCGCTTCGGATGTTCCCGCTCGGCAAGCGGGAACTAGTGCGCCTGCGAAGGCGATTGAATAGTTGGGTGAAAGTCCTGACCGGGGAGATCGTTACCGCCCCGTAGTCGATGGTAACTGCGTTTTCAACAGAAAAGGTGGAGAGCAATCAAAGACGAAAGAACAGTCCGTA
>JANMGV010000134.1:0-11736 GCA_031374825.1 Pirellulaceae bacterium | reverse complement strand
TCCATCTACCGTTAACGAATAATCCCCTGCGACTAAGTCCAACACGGGGTTCGATATACTAACCGAGTCCGAACTGCTAAAGTCACGCCCAGTCACCACAAATCCTAATGGGCCAACGAGGCTCCATGTCAGGTTGCCATCGTCTGTCAGGGAATCAAAGTACAATTTTGAATCGGTACCAATTGTAAACTTGAAACGATCAACTTCTTCTGCAACGCTAATCGTACCATTCACAACATTGCCTAATGTCACCAATGTTCCGGTCGGCGACTGAGGAGGCACATTGACTAGAAAATTGACTTGGAAGCTGTAATTAAGGACTCCCGTGTTATTGATGTCACCTTCGATCAACAAGTAATACGTGCCCGAAGACCTTAAAGACTGAGAATTTACATTCCCAAAAAACGACCTGAATATCTCATTCCCCGATGGACCGATCAATCGCCAGGAAGCATTGAAATTCGCGTCCAGCGCTCGAAAGTTTAATTGGTCTCCCGCTGTAGCTTCAAATTGATAAATATCAGACTCCGTCGCAGGCGAAAGTTTTCCGTTAACCGCAGATCCCAACGAAATAGGGACCGCGTTGATTAACGGGCTAAGACGGAATTTATAGTCACCGACTGCGTCTCCTTCAGCATTGATGGTTAACGTATAGTTGCCCGCGATTAGCATAGGTACAGGAGAATTCGTTTCGAGGCCGGAACTCGCGTTGGCAAAAACATTTCCTAGGGGCCCGTCAAGTGTTGCTTGAAATCCAAGAGTGAGCCCATCCAAATACAAAAGCGAATCTTCGGTAAGTGTAAATGTATATCGGTCGGCCTCGCCGGGCTTTTGGATCGAGCCTACAACGGGTTCTTTTGAATTAGAGATTTCGTCGATTAGCCGAGTCAAATTGCCTCGAGAGTCATAGATGAACTGGGTTGAGTTTCCACGTGCATCAATCGAGCCAACAATCAAGTTGCTGCCATTTCGCGAAGTATTAGGAAGAGTTCCAACACTGTCCTTCGAAAATATTTCTTGTCCAGCGCGGTCCAGACGAGTATGAACAATATTTCCATTTCCGTCGCTATAAGTCGCTTCTGCGGGGCCAAGATCTACACTACGGAGTGGATTCTGGGGGTCTGAGGAAACGGATGCCGATTGCAGTCCCTGAGTTTCGATCGGTGAAACATTTATCACGGAACCGTCTTTTCGGATCGCTCGCTTAGCGCGGCCGAAACTATCGTAAAACGCTTCTTCTTTGCGACCAAGTTGGTCAATCTCGGATATCATGTGATGGGCATTGTCATACCCCCAAGTTCGTGCCGAATTGTCAGAGTCAACAATTCGAGTAAGGTTTCCTTGCTGATCGTACTCCAGCTTAGTTTTACGGCCGGCAGGATCCGTGATCATTGAAACGCGGTTCGCTGCGTAAGTGAAGATAGTTTTCAACCCGACCGGATCTGCGATTTGAGTAAGTCTGCCATTTGAATCGTAGACAAACTTTGTTTCATTCCCAATGCGATCGCGAACTGTCGAAACTTGATTGCGTGCATTAAACGAATAGACCGTTTGGTCCTTCATGGTTCGACGGAACGTGCCATTTTGTAGCTTCACCAAAACCGAAAAATCGCCAGGCGGATTGACGTAAGGTCCATTAGCAGTCAAAGGAACTCTATACTTGATTTCGCTCCCATCGCCATCGATAAGTAGCAAGGTTCCATCGGCGTTTTCGACAATTTCATCTAGACCTGCCAAGCCCCAGCCGCTTCCAAATGCGCTGCTAATGGTATTGACGTGAATCAACTTGTCGGAATCTGATCGAGTCGAGAAAGAAATTCGTTCGACGCTACCTGTATCGCCTGAACAAAAGATCGTTCCATCGGGTTGAATGAAAGACGTTCCTCTACATACTGTTTGTGTCCATCGTTGGGTCAATCCAGTTGTGACAGTGTAATCATATTGTCCCGTGGGAACATTTCTCAAATCGAGCTGGAGCCCGTAGTCAGACGAACCGCGATTAGAAGGGGTTTTGAAAAAATGCTCGCCTCCCCGGAGATCTGGATATTGCGACAAACCTCCGACGGGTGCTTGAGGTTCGTAGCCTGGCAATTGGTACGAAAATGATCCTTGTTTAACAGTGACATTGGTCACGACCTCGGAGTTGGCTGCTGCATCAACGAATCCTCCATGCACAATCGGACGTGGATCTGCTCGCATCGAATCGTAATGAAGGGACAAGCCACGAGAAACACCAAGAGATTGATATGAAACTAAAGAGTGGACTTCCGTAACCGCGCCCGTGAATAGGTTTACTTCTGAAGTGAAAGGTCCGTTACTCTCGCATTCCTCGCATCGATCATCTTTCTTGCGATCGTTATCAGGGGATTTGATTAATCCTTCCGGTGGGGGCGGGATTTGGAAGAAATGCCAACTGCTGTTGCGAACGCCTCCGCTTATCGTGTCGATTACCTTTCCATCCAGGCTCACCTTACCTTTCCCGACATTTTCAAAGGAACCGGTTACTGGATTAATCGACCACAAGTCCATCACGGTTCCTGCCGACCAACCTGCGCGGTTAGGCAAAGACAGTGGGGCAGGAGCAGTAAAGACCATTTCCCCAGGTTGAATAGTTACTACCAGATCAGGTCTTAGATTGTCAGGCAACGCTGCGGGTGTCAGTTGCGATGGGACTTCTGTCAGGCTGAGTTTGTCCGTGAAAGGCGTACCTTGCTGATTCATTAAAGTACCAGCAGCTACAAGCACTGACGCGCCAGGCATTGCCTTTGTCGTTACCAAAGTATTTTGACTCGGGACAATTGTCTTTGCGTTTATCGTATCGAGCGCAGGCAAAAAGATGGGGCGGTCGATGATGTTGTTGACTTTGGTTTGTACATCGTGTTGCAAAAGTAGTGGTAGTTTTTCGGCTATGAAAGGAAATTTCTTGGTGCCACCAAACAACTCGCCACGGATTTTGATTGTGTCGCTGGGGACGGTTCCACTGCCAAGATCGAGTGTGAACGAACCATCAGATTTCGTTAGGGCTTCGACCGTACCGATCGATACCTTCATTCCGACAATTGGCTGACTGTCTATCTCCAAAACTTTTCCAGAAACTCGTGTCGTCGTTTTGGTATCGGCAACAACATTTAGCGTCACCGTTCGTTTTGATTCGAGAGCACCGTCGCTGGCAATTACGTCGAATTTGAAAGTACCCAATTCCGATTTCGTTGGACGAATAACCAATGTGCCATTTTGTTCCAAAGAGCCAGTTGGTAATTGGCTTGAGGGGCCAGTTGAACCGGGGGAATTGACAGGAACAATCGAGAATTCAATACGGTCGTTATCCGCATCCGTCGCGGCGAATGGAATACGAAGCACATCACCTGGAGTTGTTGTCAAGGTACCAATCGCGCCCAGGACCGGAGCTCGATTGGTGGAGGCGAGAATCGTGGGCTTGAGCGAGAATGCCTGCTTGGCCGACACGGTCAGCTCAATCTCAATGGCGGACGATCGGTCGTTCTTTCCCAATCCGCCGCGCCCTACGGCTGGGCTGAAATTAATGTAAGGCTTGCCCGTTCCGTTCGTACCAGAAGGATTGAGCAAAGTAACGGCGCTCGGCAAGCTGTCGAAGAGTACCGCGACGTTATTGCCGATGGCCTCACCTTGATTGATTAACGTCAATTCGGCTTTGTATTTACGAGTGACTTCATCAAACCGAACGTTTTCCAGATCGAGTTTGATGTTCGGCTGAGCGGTCAGCGTCGTTAAATTTAACGACGGCCCAGCCAGGGCGATCGTTTTTTGTGAAACAAATCCGGGGCCCACTGTGCCAGCCGAATCTGTTTCGTTGGACAAAGGCGTGATGATAACTTTAGAGTTCGAGTCGTTGTCGTTATTGATCATTTGGAATCGCAAAACGGCAGTGTCACGACCGGTGATCTGATCCAAGTCAAATTCCGCGACACGACCATCCCAACGAACGCGCCCGGGCAAGAACTCCGCCTTGCTCTCGGTCAGAGAAAGCAGCGCGGTACCTCGAACACCTCGATCTACTAGCGTGGTGCTCATCGTATTTGAATCTAAAACATACACCGCCAAGACATCGCGGGAATGCGAGAGTGAATCCGATTTGTCGAACGTCGGCTCTAACTGCACTCGATATTTTCGTGTGCCTGTGGGTTGACCGACGGTAATCGTTACATCGTAGGTATTCGTCAGAGAAGAGTTTTCTTGGAGCGTTGTCGGCGGCGATTCGCGACGATTAAGTGCGTTGATTACCAGCAGCGCATCGCGCGGCTGGACGGCTTGATTGCCATCGGAGTCAAAGCGAGCTTTCGTCGGGTCGTATACATTTGGCAGATCGTGTATGCCATTTGCGTTCATCTCATTGATAATGAGCAATGCATCCAACGGTGCGACTCGTCCGTCGCCGTTGATATCGACGCTGTTCACTGGATTACGCCAGTCAACATTCATCAATCGTCGGTCTTCGAGTTGTTCATGCAGCAATCGACGACGGCGTGCTTGCTTCTGGCGACTTAATGTCATCTGTCGCCGAGCGTTAGAAAAGCGAATTGATCGGTAGATGCGTTGGAACATTTCGTGAACTCGCAAATAAAGTGCGTCGATTGAAACTTAAATTGATTATCTGTGGCGAGGATTTTGACCGATCTTGACAGTAATCAACTGATGCCGAGCATGTAGGTCGATTCGTAGACGTAAGCTTACTCAGTTATTAAACTCGAAACGTACCTGAGAAAACATCTCTTGGAAAAATTATTTAATAGATAACTGAATAATCCCATAACTGGGAAATGGGCCCGGAATCGCGAGCACGCGAAAAGTGGAGTACTTCGGGGCCATTGAATTCAATGCAGTGGAAAATGAGAAGAAAATCAAGTTAATAGCGTTTTCCGACAGCAATGTAAGGTGTGTGAAGTGGTCGTGTCAGAAACAGTCGTCCATATTTCCAAAACAAAAAGCGTTACCCACCAAATCGCATTGATATAGCAACGACCACGCAACACACCTATCGGCATCTTCCTCGCTAACTTCGTAAAGGTTCGGGTTCAACGACACCTTTTGGATTTAGGCCAGCAGAATTGCACGAGAAACCGAGTGAACTTGCGGATCGCTCTCTATAGAATGCCCCGAATTAGTCGTCAGGGAAAACTGAACATGAACGGTACAAGATTGCAAACGGTATCGAATTCATCAACCAAGGAACAACGACTATTGCCTACCTGCGATTCAACCGAGTTGAGCGAAGACAAAGCATACTTGGTCGGACTATTGCGGCAGCGACCTATACACGCTAACTATCTTCGGAAGGGCTTTGCAAAAAATCCTTTGGAACGTTTTCCTCGCACTTTTTGCAATCAAGTTGAAAACCAATCATCGACGCGCGACCCTGCTCGGTGGTCACCCACTCGCAATTCATCCAAGGCGGATCATGCCGCAAATGCTGCCCATGCCCACACCCCAAAACCGCCACCCACGCCCCTTCGTCATCCAAGTGGTATCTCACGATCGACTGCATCATAAATCTTCGTCCATCTTGTTTATTGAGAAGGTTCGCCGTGAATCATAGACGACCTTCTTGGCATACAATCTTTTCCGTATCACTGCCCCCGGGGCCGCGTTACTTCACAATAAACAACTTCGCCAGATCAGCTTCACATTCACCCGCCAATACGTTCTTGCATTCCGGATGCAATTATCAAAGCAATTGAGCAAAAGCGTTGGGAGCCAAATTGAAGGCTTCTTACAACCGACAGTGCCATACTGAGTTGCCCATGAAATTAGTTGCCCTGTTTTTATGTTCATCAATCGCATGCCACACGAAAGCCAACAGACGGATTCCCAAAGCCCGCTGCGGTGCGATCGCGATGGCCTGGGGTTTGAGTTTTCCAACTGTCGAAACTTCCCCCTCGCGTGACAATGAACGCTTCACCGCTTATGAGCGCCGATGGCGATGTTTCAGCATAAAATGAATCACACCACTCTCTTACATTGCCCAACATTTCCGTTAATCCTCTCACGTTCTTTGGCCCCGTGCCGCAAGCAATTAGCTCGCGCTTCTCGATCTTGTCATTGAAATCCGAGCCACAAGCATGACCCCACTCCGCCTCCGTCGGCAATCGGTAATTTCTCGATTCAACTCTGTTAAGCCAGTCACAATAAGCACACGCGTCACCGAACGATACTCTTACGACGGGGTAATTCGGTCCGAGCTCCTTTAGGTTGCTCCGCCAACTTAATGAAAAGCTTTGCCTCTGCTTTTCAGCGTCGGTCTGGTACCGAGTTTCTTTTACGAATTTTTCAAACTGCCCGCATGAGACCTCGGTTGCCGATAGATAAAATGCTTTCACAGCGGTGCTCGCATTGGGCTGATTTTCAAGTTCACATACACCTGCTTCGATGTAAACCATCCTTACTCCAATAGAATTCACAAAGTCTTCAGCGAAAATCGTGGTGTCGATAAAAACCACATTGACACAGAACACGGAACAGACAGAGAAACACACAGCTGCAGCTTTAGTAACTGGATGCATTTTTCCAACGAGACCTCTGGATCAATCAGAACGATCAACTGAACGGACCAACGGGTGTACATTTTTTATTGTAACAAAACATCGGGTACAAGAAACACAATTGCAAGCTCACCATCGGCGATGAATGCTCGGTGGATGGCTTGGCTGCGCTGTAGGCACGAGCGAATCTTTGCTGGAAGTCAAATTGGCTAAGTGCGAAAGTGATCGACAGAAGAGGACTTTGGCGAATGGGTGCCAAAAGCATTCTGTCGCCCTGCAGCGAAGTAGGGTGTGTAAAGTGGTCGTGTCCGAAACAGTCGTCCATTTTTCCAAAGCTAAAAGCGTTACTCACCAAATCGCATTGATAATACAACGACCACGCAACACACCACTGGGCATCATCCCCCGCGTTGGCAACGAGGTAAATTCGGGTCGACGTTTTTGGTGGATGACACCTGCGGTTCGATTCGTTCTGGCTTCAGCGAAGTAGGGTGTGTGAAGTGGTCGTATCCGAAACAGTCGCTAATTTTTCAAAACAAAAAGCGTTACTCACCAAATCGCATTGATAAAGCAACGACCACGCAACACACCATTCTGTTGCACCAACCTGCGGCTATCCCTCCATAGAAAGCCCCGTATAACTCGTCCGGGCAAACTGAATTTGAACGGTAGACGATGGCAAACGGTATCGAATTCATCGACCAAGGAACAACGTCTCTTACCTACGTGCGATTTAACCGAGTCGAGCGAAGACAAAATATACTTGGTCGGACTATTTCGGCAGCGACCTGCACACGCTAACAATCTTCAATAGGGCTTTGCGGAAAATCCTTCGGAGCATTTTCCTCGCACTTTTTGCAGTCAAGTTGAAAACCAATCATCGACGCGCGACCTTGCTCTGTCGTTACCCACTCGCGATTCATCCAAGGCGGATCATGCCGCAAATGCTGCCCATGCCCACACCCCAAAACCGCCACCCACGCCCCTTCGTCATCCCGATGGTATCTCACGATCGATTGCATCATGAATTATCCACCCATTTCATTACAGCAAACTCTGTTAGAAGTACGTCTCTTCACCGATCTCATAATCGATGCTTTGATTTTGAATGGTCTCTCCAAAACTCAGTTCGTCTTATCAAGTTCGCAATTGACAGCTGGGAATTACGTTGGGGCACTCCGTTCCCAACGCAATGTAGAGATGCGAAGGAACGAACGAGATTCTTGGAAAGCGGAGGTGCTAATTTTCTTGGTCTCCACGGATTGATACAATCCTACCAGGGTAAGTAAGATTCACATTTGTTCGTTCTCAAGAGTATCAAAAGTCGACCTGGCAAGAATTAGAACTTGGTGAAGGCATTGATTTCCAATGAATGGCTCTTATTTCCGTAGCGGACAAACAGATTTGAGCGAGGACGAATTACTAATACTCGACATTCTTTCGAAGTACGAAGTAAGTTTCCGTATGCTTGGGCGGAATGGAGTGAATCCATGCTTCGGATTTAAGCCACATACAATGGATAAATCAACACTGGCGGAGACAATTAGAAAGTGGTTAGGAAAAGGCATAATTCGTATTTCGGAGTACTCTTGCGAATCGCAGAGATTTGAGCTTACGAACTTCGGCGGAGAGCTATGGGAAGCGGAACGAAAACCCGTCTGGGAGCGATATTGTAGTGAGCATTACCGTTCTTCACGTAACGGACGCGTGAGGATGACTGTCCAGGCGGTATCTAGGCACATTTGCGAGGATTTCTTGAAAATGTGGCTGCCGAATGAAGGCCGGAAAAAGATCGTGACGATTCGTGACGAACGATTTCTATACTGGAAGAGCTTCGGTACCATTTCCGTGGGATTGATGACTTATGAGGAATCGCATGACAAGCGACCGGTGTATGCAGACGCCTTTGCAGAGGAAATTGCGCTAATGAAAAAGCGTTCAATGGACATTGAAAATAACCGAACGTGGTGGCGGAACGTTTACGAACTTCAAAAGTTTCATCGCTAGTCAACACAGTTGGTCGTTTGTAAGCCGGCGTGGATCAGCCGAACAACCCGGACTCAACTAGCGATCAGAGAGCAGTCGCTTGGTTTGTTGATGGGGAATGCGTTAACGGGTTTTTTTGTGAAGTCGAATTAAGATTTATGCCTTGATTAATTCTCTGAGCTTTTGAGTAGCCTTGTAACGTTTTTTGCCATTTCGGGTGCGAAGGGCGTCGATTACTTCGGGTTTGCCGGCGACGGTGCTGAATAAGTTTCCAAACTCTTTGACAATTTCGCACCAGACGTCGCTGCTGATGCCAAGCCGTTTAAGAATCGATCTCGCGGAATCGGGTTCTGCGACGCGCTTCTTTTTCCTAAGTTGCTGAGCGGTCCAATTAAGCAATTCAAGATATTCAGTTGTTGGGATTGGTAAGAAACCTTTGTCGCTTGCCCTGCATCCACTCCGATTGCAACGAGGATCTGTCGCATCGCGACGTTTGTTGATTTCAATCGGTGCAATATGATCGTCAGGTTGGGTGGATTCGGGCTGGAGTATTGGTTTTGCTTTTTTCGTTCGAGAAGCTTTACTCAGCTTGGCCGAACGAGTGTTCTTAGTCTTTGAAGAAAACCGGGGCTCGATCGCTTGGATTCGCCGTTGAACCGAGGTGTAATCGCTGGCTTCAAGAGTCTTGGCAACGGACGAGCGAATCGGATTCAAATCCACATGTGCTGCACAGGCAAGCATGGCTGTTTCATCGAGCAGTCGCACTGTTCGGTAACGGGATTGCCAAAATTTGCCGACTTCGTTGTCGTCGCGGTTGGCTCGCTGGGCAATATTCTGACTTAGCAATCGCATCCACCAAGAAATATCGCTGAGCCGAGACCGAATTGCAGCTAACTTAACAGCGTCGTTCACGATACTGTCCAGTTCGTTTTCTATCGGCTCTTCGGCTTGTCCTACCTCGTTCTTACGAAGTGGGCAGAGTTTCATCCATCTCCGTGCTACTTCTGCATCATCCCAAGTCGCTACAACATCCGGTCGCGATCGGAGGATGAGATGAAAATGGTCTGATAAAGTCGCATAGCAGAGCAAATCAATTCCAAACCCCGCCGCAAGTCGTCGCAAATCGCTTTCAACCCATTCTTTGCGGTGATCGAAGTTCTGGCCTGTATAGGGGTCTTTTCCCATCAGAAAGCAGCGTCTTACTGTTCGATTCATCACATGAACAACAGCGATCTCATCTGAAGAAAACAATTCTACCCGAGCCGATCTTGCCATTCCTTCCTCCTATAAAAGCGTGCGACAATCGTTTCATCATACCGAGAACGCACGACAACGGTAGAATACCGAGTGTCCCCAATCGGTTATCCCCTCTGCAGCCAAGGCTCAAAGCACTGCTGGAGAACTGTTGGACGAACGGTTATGCCGCCAGCAGTTCGCGGACTTCTGGTTTGGCTTTGTAACGACGGCCGCCGGAGCGGGAGAGGTGGGAGTCGATTTCTTGGGGCTTGCCAGCCACGGTCATAAACAAGCGCCCGAATTCTTTCACCAACTCGTACCAAGTCCTCCCCTCGAACTGAAGCAAGCCAGAGTGCTCGGAGCTTGTCTCCGACACTCTCAGTTCTGGCGTACTAAGGGGAGGTCGCGCGCGTGCTTCGCTTTTAGGACACCAAAACGGCGTCCGTCGGGGGCAAGCCCCGAACGGACGATAAGAACGAGACAGAAGAATAAGAATCAGACAGAAGAATAAGAATGAGACCGCCGCAAGCCAGAGTGCTCGGAGCTTGCCTCCGACGCTCTCAGTTTTGGCGTACTAAGGGAGGTCGCGTGCTTCGCTTTTAGGACACCAAAATGGCGTCCGTCGGGGGCAAGCCCCGAACGGACGATAAGAACGAGACAGAAGAATAAGAATCAGACAGAAGAATTCGAAGCGGTGCGACGAAAGATAGAGTGCTCGGAGCTTGCCTCCGACGCTCTCAGTTTTGGCGTACTAAGGGAGGTCGCTTGCTTCGCCCTGAGTGTCCCCTTCCGTCGAAAAGACGAATGGTTGAATAAACTTGACACAAATCATAGGATGGGAATCGCTTTCAGAATTCTGCTTGGATTTCATGTCGGTACAGAGAACTTTTTTCTCCGCCCGGGGTTCGCTATGAAATTAGGACGCGTCACTGTTCTGCTGGCTGCAACGAGCCTCGCTTGCGTCTTGTTTAATGGATGTGCAGATCCAGCTCCTGCGGTGACGGCGGTAGCCTCTGTCGATGCATTGTTTATTGACTTCATCAATGACGAGATGCGGGCTGGTTTGGACGTCGAATTCGCAGAAGTCGTAAGTGTAAATAGAGCTGGCAGATTGGACATGATTTTCGGCAAAGTGAGTGATGAGGTTAGTATTCCTCAATTCTTGAAGTTATCGCGAGCGGATGGTTGGGCCTCTGTTGATAAGTTCAAGTCAAATTGGATTCTACACGCCGATCATTACAAAACTTGGCAGTATGCCAGTCGAATCGAAGGTGGGCGAGTTCGTGAATTTATTGTGCGTGAATCGGTCGCATGTATGGAGAAGACAGCGGCAAATCGAGCGGGATACAGAAGACGGCCAAATCTTATGATTATGCTTGATTCTAACTCGAGGGATTTTTTGTTTGGGATTACTGATTTTGCTGCGCCGGATTTGTGAAGTGTAAGCATCCATGCATAAGTTTACAGTCACTCGAAGTAACCGTGGCTAACGCCAAAACGGCTGAAAACGCTAAATAACTTGTGCTGGCGTGCTTACTTCGGAGGAACTCGTTACGTGCACTATGAGTGACGGGGCGTGTTTGTCGCTTGTTGTTAGTACGATCAGAATATAACTTGAGTAGGGATGGAAAGGCGACGGAATTTTTCTAATTGAGAGATTGTCGGGAAGAAGGGAATGCTCGGGTTCCTTTCCGGCAGCCGGGAAGTACTTGTGGTTCCTTTCCGGCAGAAAGGAACTACTTATTCGAAGGAAGTACTTTCGAAAAGCGGTGTTGTGGTTCCCTTCCGGCAGAAAGGAACTACTTATTCGAAGGAAGTACTTTAGAAAAGCGACGTTGAGGTTCCTTTCCGGCAGAAAGGAACTAGTGCGCCTGCGAAGGCGATTGAATAGTTGGGTGAAAGTCCTGACCGGGGAGATCGTTACCGCCCCGTAGTCGATGGTAACTGCGTTTTCAACAGAAAAGGTGGAGAGCAATCAAAGACGAAAGAACAGTCCGTA
>JANMGV010000115.1:0-52622 GCA_031374825.1 Pirellulaceae bacterium | reverse complement strand
CGATCGATAGCATTTAAGCAAGAACTTTGGAGAGAGATTCACTACGGTGAGTACGTAGCCAAGTGCGGGTGCTGCAAGACGTTTCGCACACATCCAAAGGACATCGAGCCCAAGGCAAAGTACGACAACCAAGTGCGTCAGCCCGTCGCATTTGGGAAACCAATCCGAACAATTCGTCCTTTGGCAGCTTTGCAGTTTGCTTGTAAGTCACCATTGCAAGTTGATCGGCCAACTCGAATGCTCGTAACTTTTTGTGATCCCGCATTTTTTGCACCTCGAAAATTTCTATGACAACCCTAACGCTCAAGCCTCCAGTCTACAGTCTCGAGCCTGCTCCGCAGCCTAACCTCAAGCCTCCAGCCTCACTCCTCAAGCCTGTCCTGGTGCTGAACCGTAGCTGGCAGCCGATCATAAACAGGCTCGAGACTTGAGACGAGAGGCGTGAGGAATAACGACAAAGAAATCTTGGTTTCAGGGCCCCTCATGTCTCAAGCCTCACTCCTCACCCCTGTTTTGACCACGTTGTCCCGCGAGCTCAAGGTGGACAGTCGACTTGGACGAACTGCGTATTGGCTTGCATCGATTGCAATTCAAAGAAGGCTGACCGGACTCCGGCTCAGGCGCACATGAAGCTTCGCAAAGAGCCAGTGCGCCCAGCTTGGAAACCGATCTTCAGCAGGCTAGAGGCTGTAGGCTTGAGGTTGTAGGTTCTATCCATTTCCTCCAGTCTCAAGTCTCATGCCTCCAGCCTGTTCAGGTCTCCAACGCCGATGGACAGTGTTCGAATCACTGCGTTCCTGCTACCGACTTATCTTTCATTTTTTGCTGCGTTTAACCACAACGATGGCCTCGTCTAATTCACCCTTCTCCTCTGCCATTGTTCGCCCCTGCGATACGGCTTGCGCGATTAATTGAATCACTGAATCGTCCCGTACATCTGCGATGCTATTCAGCCGAATATGGCGAATGAGCTTTCCTGTTCCTTTCAATTTTTCGTCAGGGTCGTCGAGTTCGGTCCCTCGGTCGAAGCCCAAGTTCACGTGCCCCGCATAGGTCGCAATATGAATGAAGCCCTGCCCCTGCTTTCCGGTAAAAGTGAACGCGTTGGAAATACAATAAGTTTCATAGATTAGCTCGCTGCACTTGCCTGCAGTTTTGAGCACGGCTTTCCTGGCAGCTAGGGCTATCTTGACCACTTCTTCTTTTCGATCTCGCATCAGATCGCGAAGAACCAGTTCCGTTTGCGTCTTGGATTCAGCCATGTTAGCCCTTCTTGAAATACTGAATTGCACACGCAAGGTTCCCCTCGGTGTCGACAAACTTGATGAGTACTCCAACTGTTGGGATCTCCATGGGTTTCATGACAACGTTCCCTCCATGCTTGACGATCTCTGCTTCCATCATTTTGACATCCTCAACTGAGATCGAGCACTCGTAACCGTTAAACCCAGTTCCCAATGGTTGAGTTCTCTTCTGTAATGCCCCAAGGATTCCTGGGTCATTCGTTTGGCCTGTTCTAATCAGATAAAAGTCCGGCGGCCCCCATTCCTCAAATTGCCAACCGAACACTTGTTGATAAAAAACCTTGGCGCGAGCAACATCGTCGGCATGAATCGCGAAATGGCATACGTTGTTAGAGTGCACTGTGAGCCTCCGAAGACACTGGATTGGGAATAGCTTGAAGAGTAATTGTAGTCGTATCGATGGTGACGCACTTGCGATACAATGACAAATTATGTCGAATCCACGCCAATCTCAGGTACGATCATTTTCGGCCCGCTTTTCTCCGGGTCATTCGATCGAATCGCACACCCATTCCTGGTCGCAGTTGGTATTTGCTAGGGAGGGTGTGATTGCGGTGGAGTCCGGAAACGTATGTTGGGTTGTGCCAACGAGCCGAGCGATTTGGGTGCCCGCAGACCTGCCGCATTCGATCAAGATGTACGGGAAAGTGTTTATGCAGACCGTATACTTTGATTCAGGGGCAGAAACCAAAATCGATCTCAAATGCGCTGCTTACGAGATCACGTCGCTGTTGCGTGAGCTGATTGCATTCGTCTGCAGGAAGGGGATTATCAATTCTGACACGGATGAGCATTGCAATCTGATTGATTTTCTGACATTCCAAGTCAGAAAGCTCAAGCCCTTTCCGTTGATGGTTCCGATGCCCAGTGACCAGCGCGCTAAGCGACTTGCTTCGCGACTTATCGATAACCCTGGCACTGATCAATCACTTGCCAATCATTGCGAAGAATGTGGTACAAGCCTCCGCACAATGCAGCGAGTGTTCTCTCAAGAAATTGGAATGCCATTATCGCGATGGCGGAATCAGGTAATGATGGTACATGCCATTCAGTTACTCGCCAGCGACAGGACCATCACCCAGTGCTCACTCGAACTAGGCTTTGAATCGGTCAGCGCATTTATCTTCTCGTTCCGAAAGTACTTTGGAGTCTCACCGGGTCAGTATCGCTCGAGTGACGACATAAACTCAATCTAAATTTAGCCCTGTGCTTTGCGAACCTGCCAATTGATCAGACTGTCTTCCTGTCTTGAAGTACTAATTCAACCTGCCGATGTGGCTCGACTGAGAAAGGCTCCTGTCTTGTAAACAGGTCCATGCTGGTGCGAATCCAGTCGTCGGCTCTGAAGTTTGAACTGCCTGTTCGGATTACATACCAAAAACGATTATCTGAACAAATCACTTCGTTCAAATGAATTTGTGCTGACTCGCCGTTGTCTTATAGGCACGGCGAGTCATTTTATATTTCCAAGTTTTCGACTGTGAAGGAGCTCTATCATGCGCGACGAAACTTTTGAAGATTCCTTTTTTCGAACCTATGAGTAAGCGACGACAAGGTTTCCCATCGGAAACCAAAGTCAAACGCGGCGTTCGCATCGTACACGGCGACAAGCTGCTCGAGGAAAAGCTCGGGCGGAATGATCCGTGTCCTTGTGGTAGCAACAAACTATTCAAACGTTGCTGCCTCCATTCGGGCTGCTTTTGATGGTGTCAATCGCGACGAGTACTTTTAGGGAAATGGATTGAGGTTAAATGCTCAACTGCCGCTCGGGATTCCAACGTTGACTTCACGTCCGTCATCGCCACTTTGTCCGCGGTAGCCTCGGATGAACTCACAACAGCAACGTCTTGGCACAGGCTAATCGAGCTAACGGTCTGGCAAATCGCGAAGCAACGCGTCGCAATCAATAACTGTTGAAATCGTGATGGATGCAAACTCATCGTTGGCCTTCGTTGGAATTTGGTGTGCTGAAACTATAGATTGATCGAATGGCAATAAATCTGCGTGTGACTCTATCTTCAACCGGAATTGAGTGATGGCCAACACGTTGACCATCACTCCCAATCGTAACGCGAACACGGACGATTGAAATTCACTGCGAGAGGAAGTTCTACTTTTTCTGAGCCACTTCCTTCGGGAGTGCAAACCTCGCAGGGTCAATCTTCGCGTTGAATTCGATTTGCTTCACTGTAATGGCTTGCACCATACCATTGGGGAAAATGGTTTCGACGACTTCAGGATACTGCATGCCATCTTTCTCTATGTAACTCTTGACCACGGACTTGAGGTCGATATCCCCCATGGCCGTTGCGGCAGTCATGCGGTTCCCCATTTCCAGTCCTGTCTCGATCGAGTAGTAGGTTTTCATTGGCGGAAGACCCTTTTTCTTGGCAATCACAACATTGCACTTTTCACCGCCCCACTCTTCGACGCCAGCGGTCTCGATTGAATCAAAAGCCTGTTCCATGGTCAGCGTCGGGAAGGGAGTCATCTGAAACTTTAATTGCTCCAATCGTGTTCCGTTCAACACTTCCGTTCCCGTTACGCTGGATGACTCCCAAACTGTTTTGCCATCGGAGCCCGATTCCTGCGTAGCGACTCCGGGCAAGTCGACGCGCATGTGGAACTTGCCATGTTCGCCCAGGAGCATTGACATTTCACCATTGATCCCGGCAGCGGGAATTGCCACAACGCCTTGCATCGACAAAGTTTTGACCTTGGCAAGTTTCTCTTCTCCACCCATGGCTGCCAGGTATTTGCTGATGATCGCTTTCGCATTGGCAGCAATCTTGCCGGAGGATGTCGCTGCTGGTGGCGCGGAAGATTCCTGAGCCGAGGCTGGTGCCATTGAGTAGACGAGCGTCAACAGGAGGGCACTGAAGATTGCCGTGTTCTTCAACCATGATTTCATCTTTT
Organism: Pirellulaceae bacterium; assembly: GCA_031374825.1. Taxonomy (GTDB): domain Bacteria; phylum Planctomycetota; class Planctomycetia; order Pirellulales; family Pirellulaceae; genus JANMGV01. Next base: position 48,402 of record JANMGV010000115.1, on the reverse strand, counting down.
TCTTTTCCTTTGAAATGGAGTTTGGAGTTAGAGATACAAAGTTGCTTCGATCGCTTTTGGTGTTTCCCGAAAGTGTCTATCTGCCGGCACTGCTGTCGGTCACGCCTTGCTGGGTTGCGTCGCCTTGTGTTTTTATCCACTGGATTGCAGCGGATAGAGTCGGATCAGGATCTTGGATCAGCTTTTCGCGAGTCAGAATAATTTTCTCTTGGGGTTCGACGCCCTGACCTTCCAAGACTCGTCCCGAAGACGACTTGTAATCTGCCATGGCATACAAGAACCCGTCGCCGTTGGGCAGCTTGGTGAAGCTCGACGGGAGAACGAGACCCGCCGAGCGACCGCCGAAGACGCGAGCCGCTTTAATGTCCAGCAAACCACCAGCGTAGATCTCGGCCGCAGAAATCGAACACTCATCAATCAGCACTGCTACCGGAGGCATGAACTTTGGACGACGTGGATTCACATTCAGCTGCAATGGTGTTGACTTCATGGTCATTCGCCCCAGGCTCACTGGTTCATCCACAAACCAGCCACTCATGCCCTGTGTCATGATGAGCAAGCCGCCGATGTTGCCTCGCAGGTCGATGACCAGTCCGTTTGAGTTTGCGTAGTCTTGCTCGAGCGCTTGCTGGAATTCCTTCATCAACCGTCCGGGATCGAGAAAGGCGTTGAAAGCGATGTAGCCAATGTCTCCGGGTAGCTTGCGAGATTCGAAGAATACGTTCGTCAGTGGAAGAGTTCCGAGTTTGACCGCCGCACCGGGCCCTTTTACTAATTCGAGTTTCTTCGTTTGAGTTGCGTTTTCGTGGTCAGAAAACTCGACGGTCAGGCGGTTACCGATGGACCCTGTCAGAACGCTGGTAGCAGCCATGCCGAGTGCCGTTTCGATTCGCGTCACATCATGTTCAACGGCCTGGCGAACCCTGACAATCAACTCCTCGGCGATGACTGGTGGATTCCCATCAGCATTTCCAGCATCAGACGCTGGCTCGTTCGCGACGCTTAAAACGGACCATCCAGCCCGGATTCCAGCCACTGCACCAGGCGATCCCTCGGCGACGTTCGTAACGACAAGAGCGCCGTCGACGTAGCGTACCGTCAGACCACTGACTCCTGGTCCTCCGCGCTGAGCTTGCTCTTCTAACGCTCGGGCTTCTTCGCCGGGGATGATCACACAGTGCGATTGCTTCAAGGTCCCAAGCAACTCACGTAGCACTTCGCGAACTTCCGCAACCGAGGAAGCTTCGGAGATTCTGGGACGCAATTGATCGCGCGCGGCATCCCAAGCATCTCCAGCTACGTCCGGATCCCAATGCGTATCCTTAATCGTCTTCCAGACTTGATCGAACGATTGAATTTGCATTTCGACAACAAATTCGATTTCGGAATCAGGCAAACCGGTTTCGACCTGCGCTGCTAAAGTTACCTGCGCGGCGACGAAACTATGCGAGCAAAGTCCGCAGAAAAGTAAGGTTGCTAACTGCCGGAGCTTCTTCAAAGTGCAATTTGCTCTTGTGTTCATATACATGGCTTTCCTGTCGTCGGTTTCCAGTGATGGTGTTTGCAATTTCTCGTACTTTGTAGGTCGTTTTAAATTGAATGCCTCAAGAGTTTGTCGAAGCGTTCAACGTCATGCGGTCGTTGTTGCTTCCGAAGGCCCACTTGGCCATATCCAGCCAACTCGGTTCTTTGCCATAAAGCATGATGCCTGCCGCGAAGACTCGCCCAGCGACCCAGCGAAGGGCGGCAATCCCCACAAGGAGCAAAGCGATGCTGAGCAGTAAATCCACCGTCGACACCTTCCCCAGTACCAAACGCATGGGCATCGCGGTAACCGAAGTACCTGGGAGGAGACTTAGTGTTCTCATCAGTGCACCATCCGGCTGTGAAGCCACCAAACCTGCAGCGAAAAGTGGCAGCATTGGAAGAAACAGAAGCGAGGTTCGTGAAGATGTATTCGGGTCATTGATGACTGCTGCGACTCCGGCATAAAAGCAATTCCAGAACAGGACGCCAGCGACATAGAAGAAGGCAAAGGCGGGAATCAGATCCCAGCGCCTGATCGCGGCTGGAATCGGCAGTTCATAGCCGAACAAGAATGCGGCAAGCGCGGCAATCACGCCGCTCACCAGAATGAACGCGAGCGAACCAATGGATGCGCCCGTAATGCCGAGCAACTTGCCGTCGATCCACATCTGAGGTCGGATCGCGCTGACGATTTGCTCGGTCACTCGCTGCTGCTTCTCACCCGTGATGCCTGTGAGCATGTAGGCCAGGCCAATCCAACTGGTGATCAACGTGGCTCCGAGGATGCAGAACGCAACCAATCGATCGCTTTTCGAGACTGCCTGGTTCGACAGTTCGATGATGTCTACTTGAGCGGGTGCCGCGATGGAAGCCAGAGTTTGCGGGGCGACGCCGGAGGCTTCAATGACAGTCCGCATGCGATCGGCCTGTAGTGACGGTTGCAAGTCCTCCAGCCAAGTCGGTGTTTGACGCACTACCAACTGGGCTGACCAAAGTCGATCCAGCGATTGCGTGTCGGTAGTATTTGCAGTTGGCGTGACATCAACGACTTCGATGGAACGGTTTTCGGAAACCGCTGTCGAGTCTGGCCGGGAGAAAATCAACAACCCATCCACATCTCCAGCAAGGACCTGAGCTCGCCACTCCTCTTCTGAAAATTTACCACTCACAACAGTCAATTTGCTGTCCGTGGGCAGTTCGAATTGCTGGCTCGCACCGATAATCGCAAGTTTCACTTTGGATGCCGATTTCGCAATTTGCATCGACCCGTAGCCAATCGTTGCCCCCAACAGCAACGAAACAAGGCCAACGATTTGATCCTTCAGTTTGAAGTAGCGCCCGAATTCCCAGGCGGCGACCGTAAGACTCAATTGTAGCGACTGGTTCATTTTTATTAACTGGCTCATACGGCGACTTCCTCTCTTGGTTGCGACACGCTCTTGTAATTGAGAGCACGAAGGTAGATCTCATGCAGTGAAAGGTCGCCGCTGCGAAACGAAGTGATTTCACCTAGGTACGCAGCCCGACTAAGCCAATGCGAGGCCTGGTTGGCGCTTGGCAGTGAGATTTCAACGGCTCCACTGTCGAGCTGCTCAACTTCGGGTACTCCCGATTCATTACGCCATAGTTCTATTGCGTTCGCAGACGGGGCTTTTGCGAAACTGATTTGCAGACGATGACCACCATGGGCACTTGCTTTCAGTTCCGGAACCGTCCCCGATATGACGCGGCGACCTTTGGCGAGTAGATAGACGTGATCAGCCAATCGTTCGACAAGTTCCAGTTGATGCGCGCTCAGGATCACCGTTGTTCCTTCGTCTCGTAAATTGCGAATCACACCCAGCATCATCTCCTGGTTGAGCGGATCGAGACCCGAGAAGGGTTCGTCGAGAATGGCGACGCGAGGCCGATGAAGCACTGCGGCAGCGACTTGAACTTTTTGCTGGTTGCCTTTGCTAAGCGTTTCCAACTTGTCGTCCAGGTACTGCGAAACCTCCAACCGCTCTGCCCACTCGCGGGCCGCCGCCCGAGCTTGCTGGCGTGTCATGGCTCGGAGTCGCCCAAAATATTCGAGGATGCGGCTCACCTTTTGGTCGCGATAGAGCCCACGATCCTCAGGAAGATATCCGATTTCGTTGGATTGCAGCGGAACGACTTTTTGCTGTTCGTTCAGCCAGCGAATCGCACCATGGTCGGGTGGTAACATGCCGATCATCATGCGAACAAGCGTCGACTTGCCCGCCCCGTTCGGCCCCAATAAAGCGAAAATTTCGCGATCTTGCACATCAAATGACACACTGTCGACCGCGCGCACTTCGCCAAAGGCCTTTCCGACCTCCTGCAAACGTATGACTTTCTTCAACATCGAATTCCCTGCTCATTGACTGGTTAATTTCGAAAGCCGCAGCGAACTGCGTGGCAGCGAAAACTTCCGTGCAGCATTTCGCTACCTTTTAGCCGACGTCCAGAGCTGAGCAGGGCGCAAGAAATAGAGAATTTTTTCGACGGTCACGAATTACTTGGGAACAAGGTGGGTGCCGAGCAGCATGTCCTGGGGAGCACGGCGTGGAAAAGCGAGGATCAGGACCGCGAACAGGACAAAGAGCCCTAGTTCGACTTGCGCTAAGATCGTGGACACAAAGAGCCAGCCTGGCGCGTACAGATCGATCGTTGTTATCAGAAATTGTACCACAATCAGTGGAAGCACCGTCAGGAACGCTCGCAGCAGTTGGAGCCACCACGAGGCGGGATTGCCTGCGGAATCCACGACGCGCAGACCGGAAAGCCACATTGCAATTCCGCCGCGAAGGACTCCAATCCAAACCATTAAAGCCAGCAACGGAGAAAGCACGACCAAGAATACCCTTGTTGGTCCACCCCGCAATAGATCGGACGACTTCGCATCCTCGGCGGCTCGAGCAAGCTTCGGAATCAACTTCAAATCGACTTGTGCACGAGCACCCTCTTTTTGCCAATTCAGTGCCCACAGTTGCTCCTCGAAATTGTCACTTACCCATTCAAACTGAACCTTGGACAACTGGAACAACAGCGAAGTAGACGGAAAAACGTTTTGTTTCGCAAGGATCGTTCGATTGAAGTTGCCAGCTTGTTCAATGCGATGCTCGTACTCCGTTTCCCAATGAAGCAACAGTTCGTCACGCTTGTCCAGCCAATTTCGCAATTGTTGCGGTGCGGGACAGCCTTCCGTTGCTTTGGCAAGCCGGTCGTAGTTGACTTCGTTCGTTAGCGCCCAATCCACCGCGACAGTAACCAGCATGGAGTCGGACAATTTGCCGATGATCACACTATTTCCCAGTCGGCAGAACGCGATCAAGCTGCCCACGACGAAAGCACACGTGAAGACCGCTGCGCCGAGTCCGACGGCGCGATTTTCGAAACTTGCGACCGTTGGCCGGTGGGCACTTGAGTTAAAGTCTGCGAGTAAGTCTGTCGCGCTAAGTTGCTTACCCTCGTCAGTATCCATTGGCACAAGCGATGCTAGAAAGCTACGCGCATGTAAGGGCAAGATGGCTTCGACAGGTGCAGCAGGACTGGAGAACGGTTTCGAAACGCCGCACAAAGCCAAACGAGCTGATTCGCGGAGCAACGCAATGTCTGCAGGCTGAAGTTTCGGATCGCTATTCGAAGTCGGCTCGAAATCAGAATCCGCTTCGTGTGATTCGGATCCACCGAGGTCCGCTTGTTGTTCTTCGCTAGAAGACGGCAACTCTGTTCCAGCCTCGTTGAATGACCAGTCCAGCAGAGCGATGCGTCCGCGAGCATCGCGCCAAACTTGATCAACGCTCGCAACCTCGACGGCAGATCCATCACGATGACCAGCTTCCAACTCTTCTATCAACTGACGAAGAATTTCTCGTGTCGCGGACCAACCGAAAGTCGATTCCGGGGTCACCCAATGTTTTAGCGGGGCACCCTCGAACGCCAGAAAAGCGTCCCATCGCCACTCCCCCTCAGTTCCTCCGGTTAACCAGCGTAGTCGAGTTGTTCGTGAGCAAGTCTGACGAGACTCAGGCAAAACGGGCTCGCTATTCGGTGTAAGCTGAATCCATACTTCGCGATCTAACTTTGCATCCCGCGCGGATAGTACCGCATTTTTTCCTGATGCCCAAAGCAATCCAGTGACCGTGTACTCGCCTAGCAAATCGGGAAAGCCACGGTGCGATAAACTTGCAATTCGACATTCGATCGCTTGCTTCGTTACCACATGTGGGGACGAAAATTTCCGGCTATCAACGACCATCGTCCCACTCGCCCAATCATGCAAGAGCATCCGCCCGCCGCGCAGGATGACCAAAGGCAATGTAACCAAAACGAGTGATGCAAGATAGCCAGACCACTGAAGCGTTACCCATGTGGTCTCTTTGGTCGGATCTCCCAGACCATAGAGCAAGAAATCCGTACCCACGCCCAGCGTTAAAGCAATCACGGTGCGTTGCATTCGCCGTAGTCGTGAGGGAGGTTCGGCCGTCAAAGAATTGACGATCTCCAATCGGAGCAAACGCTTCCCTGGCGAGGCATGCCCCCAAACTTCAAACACGATGAAGTAAAAGGTGAGCGGCAGGATCAAGAGCAGATAGGTTGATAGTGGTACTACTGGCGATCCAGTTTGTTGGATCAATAATATCGCAAGTGTCGCTCCGACGATTCCCAACAATGAGCAATCCAATCCGTAAGCCGCGACTCTACGTCCCCAATCGGTGATGGCTTGCCGGCCTGACACAAACGGCTCGAGTGCGTGTCGAAGTTCTGCCGCCGTCTGATAGCGCAGGTCACGATCGCGGTTAAGACCTCGCAGCACAATTTGTTCGAGCCGCTTGGGTACTTGAGGATTCAATTCGCGCAGTGGCCGGGCGTTCTCCGAAACGATCTTGGCAATCACACTGGTCGGAGTCGAGCCTGTGAAGGGGGCTTGGCCTGTTAACAAGAAGTACAGTGTGGCGCAAACAGAATAGATGTCCGTACGCACATCCAGTGATTCGCCCTTGACTTGTTCAGGTGATGCATAGAGCGGCGTTCCAACAAAGCCACCCGTCCGCGTCAAGTCGGAAGTACTTTCAACGGAACGCGCAAGGCCGAAGTCTCCAAGCTTGATGCGACCATCGGTATCGACGTAGCAATTCGCGGGTTTGATGTCTCGATGGATCATGCCGCAGGAGTGGGCTTCCTCGAGTCCTTCGAGCACATCAACGATTGTGCTGACGGCTTTCTTGACCGTCAGTAAGCCCTCCTTGTTGACAAGGTCCTTCAGCGTCTCGCCAGACATTAGTTCCATGACAATATAAGGTTTGCCTTGGTCCTCATCGGCACTTTTCACAAAGACGCAGCGCGGATGATTGATCGCGGCGGCGATTTCTCCTTCCTGCTTAAATCGCTTGAGTGATTCGGCCGACCGTGTCCACTGCGGCGAAAGCACTTTGACGGCGACCGGATTCCCCGCAGCATCAACCGCCTCGTACACCCGCCCCATGCCGCCTTGGCCAAGCAACCGTAACAAATCGTAGGAGCCGATTCGTTCGAGAGGTCGAGTGTTCGCTTCGGAACTGATTGGCACTCGATGGGCAGTGAAGTCAGCGGTGTCTTCGAGAGCTTTGTCCGACGCAGGGGATTCCCGATCATGCTGGCCTCCGAGTGCGGATCCGATATCGCGTTCGCTCTCCAGGAACTCAACCAATTCTTCGCGAATGGACGGGTGGCGTTCGAGCCAAAGCTGCTCATCCAGCGGCGCGTTGGTGTCAATCGCGCCGAGATATTCAGCGATCGCATCATCAATTTGTTCCAGACGATCCTTCGGTTCCATGCTCAACCTTCATGCTCCGTCAATTGTTGGCGAAGCGTTGAAAGTCCTCGCTTGATCAAACCAGCCACTGCGGATTTTGATTTTGCGAGATCTTGTGCAATCTCCTCGAGCGTCCTTTGTTGACAATAACGCATCAGAACTGCCACTCGCTGGTGTTCCGGCAAACTCTCGATTGCATTGGCGATTCGCAGCACTTGAGCATGCCGGTCAACTTGCACGCTGGGTGAAGTATCATCGGCGACGAGCAAGTGCTCCAGTCCGATAGCGGATTCGTCGATCGAGTTTCGTATGACCTGCTCGCGGCGCACATCACGTCGGCCGCGTTGCTGAGTTCGCATGGCGTCGATCAAATTGAAAGAGAGCAGTTGCCGCAACCAGCCTGCCAACTGCCCTGGATCGTTACCGCCCTCGAATTGCTCGCGTTTGCGATGTGCCTCGAGCAAAGTATCTTGCACGATATCCGACGCATCCAGACGCGCTTGCATCGACTGCGGAATTTGTCCGCGTGCCAGGACCGCAAGGTAGGAGCGATAGGCATCGAGTTCCGGAAGAGATTCTGGTGTTGTACCCATGCTGACTTTTGAAACCTACGTAACGCTGGGGCTCATTAAACGCCAAGAAAATTCCGTTCCCCATTACAGAATAACCGCCATTGTGCGGGTCTAAAAGCCCGATAGCCCGACGCGAGTAGTAGACGCTTCCAAATCACACTTTGAAATGCGCTTGGTGTAGTACTTGGAATTTCTGTACTTATTTGGTACGGACAAAGGATAGTTGGTATTGACTGAGGGGACCACAACGTCCGCGGCATGTTTCCGATCGCGCTACTTGCTCAATTATCCGTTACAATTCCAGCTGATGTAAATGCTTCCCATTTCAACTTTTTGAGCCCCCTATCGACGGAGCTGGCTTTCTGTCCGATCGCTAACTCGCTTATTGTGATCCGCACCAGTTTTGTTTTCCGAGCTCAAAATGGGCTCCCACTTCGGCCAACTAATTTCGTGTGCGGATCACAATAAGCGAGTTGGACGCGACATTGATTCGACTTACTACGCCGGGGTGTAGTCGCGGAATAACACTCCCACTGAAGCGAGACTGCGATAACGCTGATACGAATTGCGAATTTTTGAGAATTCCGAAGCCCCAGAACGAGTAATCTCTCCTGAATCACTTCCTGCGGGCGACGGATTTGTTCTGGCGGCTCGTGAGCTTGGCATTCTTTGACATTCACTGGACCAGACGATTGAATTCTGACAGCTTCCGACGGTTGGTAGAATCGTGGGTAAAGAGATTAAGCGTTGGCTTAGCCTGCTGAGCTCGAAGCAGTGCTTCATAGGTCTGGAGAGTTAGTTGGCGATTCTCGACGATGCCGGGTACGGCTTTGTTTAGCAACTGTTGGTCATCAAAAGCTACGTCCCCGGCGATTACAACTTGCCGCTCCCCGAGGTCGATCACGACACTTTGATGGCCGACGGTATGTCCCGGCGTCGAGATGACGAAGACATCGTTGCCTTCCGTTAGGGGCATGACACTACCGAAGACGTTGTGCTGCTGAGTAAGCGACGTTGTCTTTACGCGTCCTCCTTGCGGAAGCCTCCCCAGAAGCCTACCTCCGCGTCCCGAAGGCTTGAGTTCTTGAGGCGAAACCAAGAGTGGCGTGGAATGGTCGAGCTGGTCGATATTGCCAATGTGGTCGGAATGCGTGTGTGTCAACACACAGAGCTCAATGTCTCCAGGTGCAACTCCGACGGTTGCTAACGCCTGGGTGAGAACGTTTTCATTTGCCGCCGTTGCGTCGATAATCTTCGGATACGCGTTCGACAACGTTTTCGCTACGCCTTTAAAGTAAGCAGGCGTGCCAAAGCTGATGGACTCGCCAGTGTCTATGAGAATGTAACGCTCTGGGTGATCGATCAACCAGGCGGCGCAATCCAACCAATCGGTGATGCGTGTATTGGACATCATCACCGGGAAACGCAGCGCATCATCCACCTCTGCCAGTTCTCGTGGCAGTTCACGATGCCACTCACGCACTCGTACCAAGCCGACTGGCAGGTGCCAGAGTGTGACGCCGTTGCCGAGTGCGAACGCAGCGGGCGGTGGCGTTACGGGTAACGCTGGACGAGCAGACCACCGCGCGATGGGTGGCCCAGCAAAAGCACTGATCATCCGAGCGACATAGTAAAGCTTTGTTGGAAATGAGATGGTCTTTTTCATGGAAATGGTCGTGAATCTTGCAACTTAGTTAAACGAAAACCCAAGACGGAGGAATGAACAAGTTTATGAACTTGGCAAGTGTAACGATGCAGTCTAGTGGCCAAACAGAGAGCAAGTCGCCCAGCCTAAAACAACAGCACGCGACTCCCACTGTCCTCCGCCAAATCCAATATCAGCACACGGCAATCAACTCCGTGTTGGCTCGTTAACTCGCTCGACAGACTATCGAGCTCTGTCAACCCGCGTCCGACGAGCACGCAGTTGAACTTTGCCCCTGCCAGCTCGCATGCTATGGCTCTCCCGATCCCAGAGGACGCACCTGTGATAACGGCCCACGGACCGTACTTTTCAAACGCTCGACGATCAATCATGTTTTTCCCAATTTGCAATGGTTATGGAAAGCACTTACCGAACGCTAAGAGAAGCCGTGGATTTCCGGAAAACCGGATTTGGAGTGTGGAAATAAGCCACACTGCCGAGGCCTCTTTGCGCAACAGCCTCAACCAAGCCATGGAGTCCGCTGTGACACGCAAGTCGCAATCGCCATCGATGAATTCTTGAACAACGATCTTTTCGTCTCGGATAGTGACGGTGCATTCGCCCGGCTGACGACCTGTGAAACGAAAGTGAAAACGCGCAGAAAGTCCTTTTGATTGACCTGGCTGGAAACCATGTTTCATCAGCTTGATAAAGCCATCGATCGAGACCGGACGCAATACTGCTCCAATTCGTTTAGGAGTCTTATGCGGGAAACGTTTCTTGACGTATTGCTCAGCATCCGAGTTCGGCTGTACGTAAATCGTTTCCTCCTTTTTCTGAAACGGCTTGACCACTTCGCTGACAAATTGGCCGCGGTCTTCTAGAAAAGGGGCAAGCACGTCTTCGCCGGCTGGACAGACGCTGATGCAATAGGCCGCTTTGTAATTGGGACGAAACGCCAGCGACTGCCACATCGAAACGGATTCGTTGTCCGATACTTTGTGTCGATACTCTTTGGCGCCCTTGCTGTCTGCGATGTTCTCAACCCAATCCGTGAAGCCGCTCATGAATTCGCGATAGTTGTGAGCGTAACAGGATGAGAAGTTGAAATCTCCGTCGGGAGATATTGCACCGACTGGGCAGGCCGCTACGCACAGCTTGCAGTTGACGCATGGGTTGTAGTCAATCGGTTGGGCCTCTTCAGAGACGGCAACTTCCAGCAATACCACACCCAGGAGAATGAAGTTGCCAAATTTGGGATGAATCACGTTACGATGGATCCCCACCTGCCCTAGTCCTGCCGCGACGGCAAGCGGCTTGAGCGAAATGGCCCACATCTTTTCGGGGAATCGCTCGACCTCCATCGGAAACGCCATCGGCGGATTGACCGCGCGGATGCCCTGTTCTGCCATGGTCGAAACGATACGTCGAGCCGTTTCGTTGACGTCATCCCCTGCTTCGTGGAATTCGTGATTCGCGATATTCCGTGCGGGGCTGCGGACAGAGTCGGGATTCATACGACAGACGAAACAGGCCAATGATTTCGTGGCTGGGAACACGCGCAGGATGTCATCTCGCTCGCCATCCAGTTCACGTCGATGCAGATTCACAAACCCCACATCATCGGCCCCTGCAGCCAAACACCACTGCCGAAGCTCAGCCGCATCGATGCTGGATGGAGCGGCTCGAACGGCTTTGGCTCGAACGCTCGTTACCGTCGGATGACTATCAAAAGACTGCATAATGTATCCTGCGTTTCAGTGGTTGACGCAATTTGATCGCAATAACTTGCATTTTGCAAGTTGTGCACTTGCAGTTTACAAGTGCATGGGGTACTGTCAATAGCAGTGAATATTTTTTCGTGACGGCACGAAGCAGAGTTCCATGGCCATGAAGAAAACGCAACACAAACGCTCGTGCTGTCCTGTCGCATGCACGCTCGACATCATTGGTGATAAATGGACGCTTTTGATCGTCCGTGACATGGTGCTGGGAAGGTGCTATTACAAGGATTTCTGCCAGTCGCCAGAAAAGATCGCTACCAATATTCTGGCGGATCGCTTGGGCAAGCTCGTCGAACACAGAATTGCAGAAAAATGGATTCCCGACGTAGAGAACGGCCGTGAGGCTTATCGATTGACCGCCAAGGGGCAATCACTGAAGTCGGTATTAGAGTCCGTTGCGCAGTGGGGGCTCAACAACATAAAAGGTACCGAAGCACGTTTGAAACCCAAATAGATCGCGTTCCTCGGGAACATCGTTGAATGAAAACTACAAATCCAATTACAGAATGAGGATTACGAGATGCAGATTTTGCAACTCGACTACCGGGAACTTGGTTCATGACAATTCCGTTGTCAGTGGACGGTCAGGCAATTACCGTGTCTGTGTCTACGCAAGGCCTGAAACACGAAGCAGTTTCTTCACGAAGTAGTCTTCTTCGCACTCATCGCAGCTTTTGCCGGAAGCAGCCTCAACTCATTGCTTAGCTTCACGCAGAAATGGGTCTTTGCTGCCGATTTCGTTACCGTACTTGCCAGACTCTGCCAAAGTGACAACCCCGTCTTTGTCGACATCAGCGGCATCGAAATGCATTAGCAGTCGATCTGTACGATGCGGCTTTTGCGTTACGAATAGCGACATTTCATCCCGCGTAAGAATACCGTCGCGATTATGATCCGCAGCCTCCCAAGCGGATCTCGGACCCCAAGGCTGAACAACAACTACGAGACCTCCAAATCCAATCACCACAATTGACATTATCGCCATTACCCATCTCCAGCCATTCGTGCTAAGACGACGTTGGGTATGCTCCGTGATTGACATGTTAGCCTGTTCGATCAGTGTAAAAATCCAATTTTTGCGTTGGCTTTGAAGGCAAAGCGTGACCGCGATCTATATGTCTCCATAATACCATACGAACCTTAAGCCACGATGAAGGCTTTTCGTGAAAGTAAAGGCAGAATTCGTAACGGTACTAGCGATCAAAAAGTATACGCTCTCGGAATTCTCGGCTCTTGAATATCAAGAGACACAGGAGTTCCGTTCGGCTTTGCAATGATTACACGAATCGACTGCCGGTCTGGATTACATCGCTGTCGCAGGTTCGAATACTGCCAACCAATGTCGCAAGACAAAGGATGTAGCTCAGTTGGTAGAGCACGAAATCTGACCAACCCATTCGTCGATTCGTTTTAAAGAACTTCCGACTGCCGGTTGGAGTACATCTGGATCGTGTCGTGCGATCGCCGAGCGCATAACTCGGAGTTCGCTTCGTTGGAAGCGATGTCGAATCTGATCATCAACTTCGTTGGCTACTTTTCGCGAACCTTAATCATCTTTGCGAGTCCTTACTCGCAATCAAACAATCAATCAATGAACATGGGGAAGCGGATCAAGCGTATTGTTCAAACTGCTTTGCGATTCTCGTTCGACTGCCAGTTGAGACAGAGGAAGTTTGAAGTGGGAAGTTCGAAGTTTGAAAGCGGTCGCTATTCTCGCGATTTTTTGATGATCGTTGTCAATATTGCGATGAGTTCGTTAGCTTCAGTAGTGAGTGGATCCAATCGATCTTTTGGAACGACCTCTGAGACTGATAACAGTCGTAACCAGTACCTTCAGTCGCAGAAACGTTTTCAAGCGTGACAAGATGTGTTGCCAATACTGTGGAAAGCAGCCAGGCAGCGAAGAACTCACGATTGACCACGTTGTTCCGCGTGCCCAAGGTGGTCTGTCGAGTTGGACGAACTGCGTATTGGCTTGTATCGATTGCAATTCGAAGAAGGCTGACCGAACTCCGGCTCAATCGCATATGAGGCTTCGCAAGGAGCCTGTGCGTCCAGCTTGGAAGCCGATCTACAGCAGGCTGGAGGCTGTAGGCTTGAGACTGTAGGGTTTTGTTTTTCCTCTAGCCTCAAGTCTCACGCCTCCAGCCTGCTCTGGTCTCCAAAACCGATGTACAGTGTTCGAATCACTGAGTTCCTGCTGACCTGCCGATGTGGCTCGACTGAGAAAGGCACCTGTCTTGTAAACAGGTCCATGCTGGTGCGAATCCAGTCATCGGCTCTGGCAACTGAACTGCCATCATGGAAGTTTGAAGTAAGAAGTTCGAAGTTTGAAATTCAGTCGCGGGACTTCTTGATGATTGTCGTCAAAATCGCGATGAGCTCATTGGCTTCCTTAATCACAGGATCCAACCGGTCTTGGGCGACGACTTCGGATGCAGCAAGCAATCGTAGCCAATAGTGAGATTCACGAGCTTCTTTACAGGCAATCGCATTCTTGTAAACAAAGTCTTTCCGACTCTCTGCCGATCCAGCTTCCTCCACGTTAGCTCCCACCGAAGTCCCTGATCGAAGCAGTTGAGTAGCAAGCGTCGTTGAAACTCGACCATTCTGCTCCAAGAAGATACAAAGCCGAACAATCCGCTGAGCAAAAGCGAACGTTCTGTCTGGTAAGTCGCTCTTCATATACACTCTCGTCCTGATACCAATCTCAAAGCGCTCCATCGTACTCTTTCAAACTTCGAACTTCAAACTTCACAATTCCACCATGGCCAACAAGTCTCTATTTGCAAGTCTTACAAGCCGATTGCCGCGAGCCAATGCCGTCAACGAAGCGGGTGTCCTGGCATATAAGCTCGAGCCGAAGCACGCGCTGGCTCAAGTCGCCGCTACGGGTACGTTGCCGAAGTTTGAAGTTTGAATTCGGAAGTTTGAAATCATAGCCGATTCACACTTCGAACTTCTAAATTCACACTTCTTCTGCCGACTTGCCGGTTGAAGTTCAGTCGCTGATTGCGTACCGCAACTCGGAAAGCGAAGAAGCACAAGCGCTCGTCGCTGGTGGATTCGACAACGTCCGATGGGACTTGTTGTCCGATGCCGCCAAGGGACCGAAGGTTTGGGCTGCACTGGCTCGCAAGATGGGTCCGCAGGCACTGCGTATGAATTTGAACACTTTGCTGCGACACGATGTGTTCGAGAGTCGCTCAATTGTCTCAATTGAAGCTAAGCAAGAGCTACGATTGGGACAATCGTGCGACACTATGGTCGATTACGTTGCTGACCGGATCGCTGACGATTCGGAGATTCGACGATCGAAGCAGTTCCCGTACCAGTACTTTGCTGCGTACTTGAACGCGGATGACAACGTTCCGCAGAAGATCAAGACTGCACTGCATAAGGCAGCCGAGATCGCCTGTGGAAACGTACCGGAGTTGCCGGAACCGGCTCGGAAGTGTGAAGTTAGAAGTGTGAAGTTAGAAGTGTAAAGTTTGATAGAATGCCGTGTCGTTTCACACTTCAAACTTCTCATTTCACACTTCTTCCGATGCGAAGATGGATCCAAACGATTCGATCTTGAGCATTGCCGAGCGGTTGGCAAAGTACGGTGGTGGTGGAACAGATTGTTCGCTGCCGCTGGTAGCTGCCAACAAGAAGCATGCGAATCGCAAGTTCGCCGGCATGGTTCTCGTTAGCGATAACGAGAGCTGGGTCGGAACAGGACGGCACGGTTCGACCGGTGTGATGACGGCTTGGGAAGCCTTCGTTGCCAACCAGCGCAAGCTGGATGTGAGCGGCAAGGCGCTAGCCGCCGGTTCATCTCCAAAGCTGGTTTGCATCGGTCTGCAACCGTACCAGACGGTTCAGGCTTGTGAACGAGCTGACATCATGAACATCGGTGGCTTCAGTGACGCCGTGTTCAACGTGATCAGTGCATTCCTCGCCGACAACAACCAGCGATTCGTCGCTGAAGTTGAAGCGATCGAACTGTAACGCGGATTGGACTCCGGTCCAACTGCGGTATACTTGAAACTCAACACCCGCGGGTCGTATTTCCGGCTCGCGGGTGTTTTCGTTTCCACTTTGGTTAGTTGATAGCGTACCGAAGCGATTAGGATTCAATGTCTTCAGTTGTTATCGCATCCTGGCTAGCACGCCTCACGGTCAGGACATGAACTTCAAGCGGTTTGATCGTAAAGACAGCGCGATAGCTTGGACGACTACCAACGCCGAGCGGCATTTCTCGAATTTCAACCTCGACTAGACCATTCTCCGGTGCGAGAGGAAATCGCTCTGGCATCATACGAAGGCTTTCAAGTTGCTCATAGATCGAGTCAAACCATGCAATCGCCTGATCAGGCGAGTGATTTTCTGCCCACCATTCTGCGTTGCGGAGAATGTCTGCTCGTGCCCGAGCAGTTAGGACCAAACCATAATTCACTGAGCAAAACGGTCGACTAGCACAGCTCGGTCCGTCGTTCTCGCCTGATCGATGGGAACGGAACGTCCCGCCTGCATGTCAGCGACTCCTTCTCGAATAGCATCCAAATCGGAGCGGCGTTCCAATTCGGCCAATAAACCACTATCAATCACGTAATAAACGCGACGTGTAGTCGGATCGACAATCTGCATCGGGGCGTTTCCGCCTGCCTGCAGTGCTGACGCTTGTTCTGGAGTGAGGTAAGAAATCATGAGCTCTAGTATAAAGCACCAGGAGATCAGTTGCAAACATCGACATAGTGCTGCAGCTTAACACCTCCCCAATTCGCAGGTATTCTCGTTGCGTGGAATGGCATTTGCGTCTAATACATTCCCAATGCGTGACCGAACGTGTCACCCCGCCGAGTCAGAATTTTCAATTGGCGTAAATTGACCTACCATTAAACAAACCGCAGGATTTGCCGTATGGGCATACATAGAGTACGTTTTTCAAGCCGGTTTCGACCAACGGATTCGATATTATCTGTGCAGCAACCGTTTGATGCCAGTCTGCATTAAAATGCGGAAGATAAAATGAAAAATGTCACGCCGGAGTTGATTCGCCACCGAACCAACCCTTGCCTCATCACCCTGTGGAGCATTCGTTGGAACCGACATCACGACCAAGAGTCAAGATTTGCTGTATCAGCAATGTAGCGGAAGCGAAGCTTGCTCTACGATATGGAGCCGACGCGTTAGGCTTGGTTGCGAGAATGCCGAGTGGGCCAGGTGTGATTACCGAATCAACAATCGCTGAAATCGCCGCCATCATTCCGCCGTCGGTCGGTTCTTTTTTGCTGACCAGCGAGCTGAACGTTGCCGACATCGTGACTCAACAGCAACGATGCAGAGTCAATACGCTGCAGATTGTCGATCGGCTTGAACAGGGGCGGTTCGAGGATCTTCGAGCGGCGCTGCCTGGAGTTTCGCTGGTGCAAGTGATCCACGTCACAGGTGAAGAATCGATCGATGAAGCGTGCCACATTGCCGAGCAAGGCATAGACGCTTTGCTTCTCGATTCAGGTGATCAACGGCTTCCTGTGAAAGTGCTTGGTGGTACAGGACGCACCCACGACTGGACGATTAGTCGTCGCATTCGAGAAGCCATTAACGTTCCATTGTTCTTAGCTGGCGGCCTTAGTGCAGAAAACGTTGCCTTTGCCATAGAGGAGGTTCAACCTTTCGGCGTGGATGTTTGTTCAAGCCTTCGAACGAATTTGCTGCTTGATGAAGCCAAGTTGTCAGCGTTCATGAACGAAGTCCGCAAATCACCGCATTAGTAGAACGCGATGCCAGAACGCTACCGCAAAGGACATTGACCAAAAGCCATGCCAGACATCACCATCAAGGATCAGCGCCCGCGTGTTGAGGAACTACTCGCACGATACCGAGCAGTCATTGGAAGCGACTACGACGGCTATCGGAACCACGTGTACCGAGCAATCACATACGCCATGCACTTTCTAAACAATGCCCCTGAGCATGAACAGCTCGTAGAAACAGCATTCGTTTATCACGATATTGGACTTTGGACGGATCACGAACTGGCTTATCTTGAACCATCAGAAGCAGTAGCACTCAAAGATAACGAAAAGTTCGGTTGGGGTTTAGCCCCGGACGCTTTGCGAGGCGCAATCCATTGGCATCACAAGTTGTTGAGATACCAGGGAACGCATCAGGACGTAATCGAGGCCTGCCGCAAGGCTGATTGGATCGATGCCACACAGGGCTGGGTCCGAAAGGGAATGAGCAGGTCTGCAATTGCCAGAGTCGAATCAACCTTTCCCAACTGTGGGTTTCACAATGCCCTTCTGCGTTTGGCGAAAGAATACGGTGGTTCGACAATCATTGGCGGCTTCAAGGTTGTGCGTGGTATTGTAAAATTGTGATTCTCACCGCTAGCCGACTTCCTATAGTAGTGCGGGAGTTGGCTCTTCTTCGGATCGCATCGCGTCTAATGGATTTGTAGGCAAAGAAAATGAAACTCAAGACAATGATTTACTTTTCAGCGATGGTGATTTTCGTTTTAGCTGGCATTTTTGCTTGGAATACGATGGCCAGAGCAGCCTACGAGTCGGCGGAATATAAAGTTGTTACTTCAGATGGCAAATTCGAAGTCCGCGAATACCCAGACCTGATGCTCGTCGCCACCACGACCAAACTAGATGCACAAGGTCGTGATGGCAGTTTCATGAAATTGTTCCGCTACATCAGTGGCGCGAATCAATCCGACAAAAAGATCTCGATGACGACGCCGGTCTTCATGGAAAACGACAAAGCGGATTCGGCTGTCCAAATGGGTTTCGTGATGCCCAAAGATATCGCCCTAGAAGGTGTCCCAGCGCCAACTGGCGAGGGCGTCGACGTTCGCAAACGAGCTGGAGGTCGCTTTGCCGTTCTGCGCTTCTCGGGCCAACTGAATACCAAGTCAGCCAAAGAATCGGAAGCAAAGCTTCGAACCTGGATGGCAACCAAAGGCCTCCTCCCCGACGATTCAGTCCGATCCAGCGGCGTAGAAACTGCTGGCTACGATCCACCCTTCACTCCAGGTCCGCTGCGACGGAATGAAGTTCTGATCCGTTTGAAGTAGAGCGAGTCGCGTCCACGTTCTCCTTGGCCTGGGGCGTAGCCAGTCGCACAAAGCTGCCGACGTGGTTGTTTGATAAGCTCGGTGAGTAAGTCGCAATAACCGACGGCGGCATGACACACATCACCCTAGCCATCTCCATTTCCGAGGGAGGGATGCCGTGTTGATCCATGTACTTCTGGATGAACGCCAAATAGCGAGCTTGCGTGGGAGTCATTTACGGCGATTGTTAGGGTACTGCTAAGGGTGTATTGTTCGGGAGCGGGACGTCAAATCAAAATGGAATACAATCATCTCTTTTCTCTGGGTCGACCATTGTTGGTTTTCCTACGGATTGCAACGACCCTATGTCTTGCTGACATTCGTTGTCGGCGGCATCATCGCGGCTGGTATGCTCATTCATCGTATGCTGCTCCCATTCGTCGCCATACTCTTCTCGCATTTGCAAGTCGTGTAATGCGGCAAAATCGCCGGCCAAGTATGCTGAATAGGCGTCGGTGAACGGATGCCAGTGGGGGTTTTGCAAGGATTTGCGTTCTTCTTTTCTCGTCTGACGTTGTTTCGTAAGCTCGGCCTCCGTGCGTTCCCTCTGCGCGATATAGGCTGGGTCGACGGCAATGCCAAGAAGCTTCAGCTCGATAGCAGCGCACCGCCAACCGACGCCGTAATGGTTGCAGTAGCCACGAAGCAGATGCTTGCCCGTGTAGGTTCGAATCCATTTTTTAGCCGACTCGAGCCTTGCAGGACGTTTCATCCGCTTCACGCGGGGTGGCATTGGCTTTTTCTTTTTAGACTTGCCCATCTTACATCAGCTCGTAGAACGATTCTTTGCCCAAGTGCTCGAGGTAGTACTTGCAAAGTTCATCGAGCGTGCCTTCGTGATGAAGACTGATCCAATCATCGACAACTCCTCGGAAGCAAAATCGTTGCGCCTCGAAGATTCTTTCTTTCTTGCGAATGAGCTTGAACCGAAAGGCAGGTGACATGGGGCTAGAGGACTGCATGATTTCGACAAACCTCGAAGTCGATCCGCCGAAAACGGATGCCATTGATTTGAACTCATCGGTCCTAGCTGACTCGTAAATGACTATGGATCGACCTTCGCAGACTACTCGTGTTCTTACGTTCTGGACCATCGAGTTGGTTCGTTCTTGAACAAACTGCAATTCATTGTCGTAAATGTCCGACGGAATCCTTTTGCGAATGCTGACTCTGGCGTCGATTGGGGATTCAAACAGTTCGAAATCGTCTGGCAATGAGTCGATTTGTATGCCCGCTACGGATTCCGCCTTAAGCGAAACGTAGTACTTGGGCTTGCCTGTCTTCGTGACTCCTTGAAAGACATAGTAAGCTTCCCCCCTTCGATTGACGTATTTCATGACAGCACTCCATTGTTGTTAGAGAATCGATTGGCAGGATCGGCAAATCACACCCTTAATATTGTAGCGACTTGCCTACAATTCGGCGATCTCTGTGCAGCACTACTCTCGCGAAATCAGTTCCGCCCTGATTTCGTCCCAGTCGCCACAAACGCCGGTGTCGATGCACATTGCATCCAGAGCGGAGCGAATCGAATCAGCCATTTGACTGGCTTTGAAGTCGAGGAGTACAGAATCTTTCGCACGACGCGGTCAAGGCGATGCACTAAGACTCGGTCGATATCGCCTGAGCGAATATCCTCAACAAGACGATTCAATGCTGGTCGGTCCAGCGTTTGTGAAGATTGGCCGAGGTCATCGTAAAGGCGATCGACGAGTTGCCATCCCTCCCGTTGCATGGATGCTGCGAATACGAAACAGACTTTGTACTGTGCATCGCAAGATGTGAATTCGCTTCGCGACTCACGTGACTGACGGGTCTAGATGGCGCAGCGTTGCAAAATCAATTTCGATCAGGCTAGTCCAAAAGTTCTTTCTTTCGGAGCGAAGACTTAAGTACGTTGAGAGTTGGATATTTCTGGGCAAGATGTGCCGCATGCTTGCGGGCGATTCTGTTGCCTTGCTCACCTCCCACGGCTTCGCGAAGGTCGGCGAGAATGCAAGCTGCTTCACGATAGTTTTCAGTACCACGTTCGTCAACAAGTTTTGAGGCTTTCTTCAGCCACGTATCGGGAGCAGACTGCATCTCGACCATTCTCGCTTGACGCTGCTTTTCGGCCTTGTCGGCTTCTCGCTTGAGTTTGGCGGCGGCTTGTTTCTTCTCTTTTTCGTCTTCTTTCTGACGAAGCGACTCGCACATGTGAAGCAGTTGTGACACGGTGCGAATCGGCGGTTCAGCGGGCCAGCTCGGTGTTTGTTGGCTATCGCGAATCTCAGAGAGCAACTCGGCTTTCAAGGCGACGGGATCTTCTGAAAGCATTCGCTGAACTATTGCGGTCAGACGCGAATCAGTAATTGACTTGAGCCAAGCCTTTACCGAATCACCTTGTGAGCCTTGAGCGTTGTACGCTGGGATGCCAATCGCAGAAGCATCAACAAGTAATGGATCAGCTTCAAAAAAGGCCAGCAGATTAGCAGCTTCACTTGGAGGTTCGCCGAGTCCGTGAGGTACAGGTGGTTCCATCACTGCCTCATTGTCATCACTTGAGGACATCGCGCTGCACAGCCAAAGAACATAGAGAGCGCGAAGATCACCAGCGATCAGCATTTCTCTAAGTTTTGCAGTTGCATCCAAGTAGTCATCGAACTCCCAGACTGGATCGTACGCTTCTTCAAGATGCGGTGCTAAGGTAAGTATGCCAGCCTTTCCACTTTTGTCGGCACTCCATGTCAGTCCCTCGGCGCTGATGTACTTTGACCAAGTGCTCTTTGCAAAGGGCAAGCCATTTGGTAACCGCATTCGAATCTCGCGGCAGCCGTAATTGGAATAAGTCAAAAAGACGTCGTACCCGTTACGCAGCATTCCATCAACGTCGCCACGGAAGGAGCTGTAACGGTATTCAACTTCGAATTCCCATTTCGTGAATTCAGCTCGCGATGACTGCCGGTCCATGAACGCAAGTTGCTTATCAGTCAACGGCCGATCGATGGCACGGAACTTGACGATTTGATATTCACTCATTTGCGGTTACTCCTTGCTGAAATGACGTAAATCGTTTATGGCTACTCAGTTCCCGATCACTTGCTGGCCCTTAGCTCGGCAAGCTCTTGCTTGAGAGGATGCCAATAAGCAATATCCAAAAGTCGCTCTTTTTCCTTTTCTGTCTCCAGTTCCCATTCGATTGCCTTTATGGCGTTCAAATCTATGGATAGCAACCAGGGTCGAAAGGGTTCAACGAGTGGTAGGAGGTCTTGATTCCTAAGTGCAACTTGCTGCAACAACTCTGGTGTAGTTAATTCTCGCAGCCAAAAGCGGATGATCGCTGGTGTCGGTTCGTGCGCGAACTGCCGATGGTGAGCTTCCACCAAACGACGAATCATAGGCCAATCTTTGTCTCGTTGAGTTTTCTTCGCTTTGACTAAATCTTCGATCGATAGCAGTTCATAAACAATGCTGGCGGCGGGATCTTCAATCGATGTACGCCGCTGCCAAAGCTGTTCGAATTCGTCACAACCTCGCATTTTGGTCATGACATCCAGCCGAATGCCTTTCGCATCCGGATGTTGACATCGAAAGTGGACCGCGTGCCCTCGGGCCAAGTATTCGGATTCAAACTTTGGAACTGCAATGCAGTCTGCCTGAAGATCTTCAAGAGCGGCAGCAAGTCGATTGAGATTGGCTTGATCGGACAAGATCACAATGTCGCAATCGCGGCTAAACTCCGCTGCGCCGTAGAACACGCAAGCCTGA
Source organism: Pirellulaceae bacterium (assembly GCA_031374825.1). Classification (GTDB taxonomy): domain Bacteria; phylum Planctomycetota; class Planctomycetia; order Pirellulales; family Pirellulaceae; genus JANMGV01. The sequence goes on along the minus strand of JANMGV010000115.1, from coordinate 26,222 downwards.
CCGCCCATAAGCAGGTGCCGTACCGTGTGGCATGACAGCGTCGAAAGGACTTTGACTATCGGGTTCGGGATCAAGTGAGCCACCAGCTTTCAGATAAAATTGCCAGAGTACGGCAGACTCCCGCCATCGCTCCAGCGGTGTCATTGCATACCATTCAGGCCAGGATTCCGCATCGTCGCAAGGTTCGTGAATCGTTGTTTTTCGTTCGTTCGGTATCGTAGACATTCTACGGAAACTCTCGGGATTAGTACAAAGCGCGCATGTTATAGTTGCCTACGGCCTCGATCATGCCAATTCATCATAATCTCATTGGATGGTCCAATCTTGGATTGTGAGACTTGGAACCCGCTGAAAGTCCACTGTGTTGCGAGTCAGCAACGTCATTTGGTTGGCAATCGCAATTGCAGCGATTCTAAGATCCATAGCGCCGATTCGGATGCGACTGCGGCGAAGTTCGGCATAGACGTCAGCAGCGGCCTCGTTGAATCCAAGAACTTGGGCTTTGGCAAACGTTAGAACGACGTGCTGCAGCTCGGTATAGCCTCGGACCAAATCCGATTCATCCTTGGTGCGAGCGATGAACTTGAGCCATCCGTTAAATTGTTCGTGAAAGGAAATGATCGTGACAAAGAAGTCAGTTGGTGAGTGAGTTGCCAATCGCTTAACAATCGACTCGAATTCTGGACCTCGCCGCTTCTGAAGAAAGCTGAGGTGATCGGAGTCGAAGATAAACATTCGGTCTAATCCTGGTCTGGTGGTTCCGCGTCGCGAAGTTCCTTACCCAGACGAACGATTTCGTCGAAGTCTGGATCGTCCTTGCAGATACCAGTGATCTCAGCGATCCAATTCGTTTCGCTTGGCACCTGTGTTTTGAGAATCGCAACTTCTCGCTCTAACTGAGCTAGCTTTTTCTCGACAGAGTCCGACATCTTACTATCATCCTGACGCTCTATACGATTGCCAAAGAGAATTCTCAGAGAGCCGTCCGAGCTGTTAAACCGTAGTACTCTGTAAAACAGAGAATTTGAGAGTTGCAGACGAATTTGCGCGATCCGGTCTCGAACGTGCGATTTTGGGTCTGCTTTTGGCGCTCTCTAGAAATTCTCTCGGTCCGACAACTTCTGCAAAAATCCCTTGGGAAAACGAAAAAAGCCGGGGATGTAAATCCTCGGCGTTTTCCGTTAACTACGTTGTCTCGGGAATTCCGAGGATAGGAAAGGCTCCCCCGGGAGGGCTCGAACCTCCGACACGCGGATTAACAGTCCGCTGCTCTGCCAACTGAGCTACAGGGGAATTTTTTGGTATTCGGATGACACTGTCAAATGAATGGGGTTCACTTGCATTCGCCATCCAATAACGTCAATTGTCTTTTATTTCGTTTCGTCAGTCGACAACTCGCAAGATTTCGCTAAAGCTTCGCAAACTCTGCAAAACTGTTCTGATTCTTGACTTGTTGGGTGACTGAACTAAGGTATTTTGACGAAAACTTAGGGAAAGGGCAACCCGAGTTTCTGTTTTCGTGGTTCTTTGTAAGGGACGATTTGCGGGGTGTTTTGAATTTATGGGTTCTGTGGCCGTTAGCGACGCCCAAAGTCCTTGACACTTGGCAGTGGGCTTGATAATTTCCTTGGTCTTAGCGGGGGATTAGCTCAGTTGGGAGAGCGCTTGCATGGCATGCAAGAGGTCATCGGTTCAAGTCCGTTATCCTCCATTTTCTTTAACTCTCTATTTTTGAATCACTTACGATCAGTTGTCGTCGCTCCCAAATCCATGATCGAATTCATGCGGGCAGGGAATCGGGCAGGCTTCTAAAGCTTGACCACTTCGATACTATTCAACAAATCGCAAACAAGCCCTTCCGGCTCACCTACGTGTTTTCCCCGTAGCCGGAGATCTTGAATTATGCGTGCTCGAAAACCTTGGTTTCGATCGTCAAAGAATGCTTGGTATGTCGAAGTCGATGGGCGGCAAGTTAGGCTTGCAGTCGGTGCTGAGAATGAGAAGGCCGCCTTCGATGCTTTCTACAAACTCATGGCCACCGTTTCGCCCAGAGCCGACGATGCTGTCTTGTTCTCTGTATTGAGCGATCGATTCCTCGATTATTCGTCGAAGGACCATTCGCCATCGAGCTACAAACTCTACAAACACTTCCTTCAAGACTTTTGCAGGCTCTATCCACGCCTCAATGCAAGCGACGTAAAACCCTTTCACGTCTCCGGATGGATCGATCAGAGACCGACTTGGGACGGCTCGCGATGGCATGCAATCGCGTCAGTAAAACGCGTTTTTTCATGGGCTGAACAGGAAGGCTGGATTAGCATCAATCCCATAAAGCGCATGAGGAAACCTTCTATTCGCCGTCGCGAAAGATTCCTAACTGTCGAAGAGAAAAAACTGATCCTTTCTTCAATTAAAGATAAGGCATTTAAGAACTTCGTTTTGGCTATGCAAGAAACCGGATGTCGTCCCAGCGAAGTGGCCAACGTCACGGCTGCCGATTGTGATTTAGAGCTTGGCGTTTGGGTTCTGCGTCGTCACAAAACGCAAAAGAAAACTGGGAAGCCAAGAATCATTTATCTCACTGCCAACATGATTGAGTTGTCGAAACAAATGATCGCGAAAAATGCAACTGGACCTTTATTCCTGAATACGCGAGGGAAGCCATTTAGCAAGAACGCCATTCGCTGCCGCTTTCGACGGCTTCGCGTTACGCATCCGAACCTAGCAGGAGTCGTCGCCTATTGTTACAGGCATTCATTTGCTACCGATGCACTAGTTAATGGGGTTGGAATTGCCACCGTCGCCGAACTTTTAGGCCATTCAAATTCGAATATGATTTCCAAACACTATAGTCACCTTACTGAAAATGTTGCTCACATGCGAAGTGCTGCAACCAAGGCGACGCAGTCCGGACCAATCTAAATCGATTGGTCATCAAATGAAAAATCCTCCGGCATGCGATTGCACGCCGGAGGATGGCAAGCCATACCAGCTCACCTACGTTTTCTACTGAATATCCAGATGCTTGAACTGCGAACTGAGGGTGGGTTGTAGGCGTCTAACGCTTTCCGCTAAGAAACGCTCGACCTCCGATAAGGCGATCCGAATCCGTCCTCGTTTACCTCGACTGCCAAGACGATAGTGTTCCAATTGACCATCTTTGCAAAGCTGGTAGACGAGACTCAGCGAAATCCCTAAACGCATTGCGGCTTCTCTGGGAGATAGCATTTTTTCACCTCAACTTCGATTATCGAGTGTTAACACTTAGTCTTCTGTACTTCTGGCACGATTGGCAAAAGGCCGTGATTCAGATAGCGTTGTAGCTCTGAGCTAGGCACCTCCCACTCGCATGCGTTTCCGCGTCCGGTGACCCGTTTGCGGGCGACCAATCGCTTGTTTCGACACCATGATCTAACCGTAAATGGTTTACGGTTGATTCGTGCGGCAAACTCGGCAGGGCTATACCAGTCCTGCGAGTCGCCGAAGTTTGCATTGAGGACGGACCAAAGTCTGCGTTGACCATCGATTAATCCATCAATGAGTTTCATGAGCTTTGAAAATTTGTCGTTAGGCAAGATCATTTCATAGCTCCATGTCTGGTTCGGCGCTTTGTGATTTTTGATCACTTGCATCGCTCTCAATGTAGATTTCACGTATGGTTTCTTTCTCCGGTCCTTTAGGAATGTCTGTTGCCTGAATCGAGTCCTTGAAGGCAGGCAACGCCTGACCAATTTCAGAGTGTCCACGTGCTAGCCATTGCCTAAGTGACCCTTCACCAATTTTTCCACCCATCAGATTCTCCTTTAGCGATACGACCTCTGATCCAAATCATCAAACGTTAATTCACTTTCAATTTCAGCATCTTCGATACGTCGAATGCGCTGATACCACCGCCGCTCCGATACGGAACTGTCGAGGGCAGCAGCAAACGCCGCAATCACCAAGAATATTCCAATACCTATATCAAACACTCCAATGGCTAACCCAAGGACGAGTGTAAATGCAGGCTCGATCCATTGTTTCGCGGTTCCCTCGCTATACTTGCCGCTCTTGCAGAAATTCGGAAAGCCGTTGTACTTGGTGTGTACACGCATCCAAGCGGGCCGCCTAAAGGTTGCGATCCGATGACGCAATAACGCGATAAAGAACACGACACTCATGATCGGTAGATAAGTCGGTGGGATGTCCTTGGAAAGAAAGACAAACAACACGATGGGTGCTAGTAATGAGGTTAGCGCCGAAAGCCCAAAATAGTCCCGCCCGAAATGTTGTCTGTTCAATACGTATACGTAGTTGGCGAAGGTCTTAACAATCGTCAGAAACCAGAATTCATAGTTGATAGGCATGTTGTCGAAACTGGATTGGTCTTGTTGGTTTACATGCATGATTAAAATCCTTGATTGATAAATACTCGACAATAGGGTTCACCGGTGGACTTCCAACGGCGCCCACCCTGAAACAGAATCGCTTCCGCTTGCATATTTGGCGGTCCAGCTTTTTGAAGTTGGGTGAACGTGTGACTCGGCACGATATATTCAAATGCCTCCGATGAAGAACTCGAAACTTGGGATTGGCCGCCAAAGAAAAGTGACGGTGACGGGTCATGCGAAATCGACGTCGATCGCAATCGAATCTTCCTTCGACCTATCAAGTTTTGTGCCCATTCATTGGTTAACGGATCAGCGTTCGACATAAAGCACTTTGTCATACAAAGTCCTAGCAAAGAATCGGCACTGGCCTTGGCAACGTCGCCACCTCCCAGACTGACCAGAACATTGGAGATGTTTTGAGTGAGCCACAGATTGCAGACCCGGCTACCTCTTGCTGTTGCACAATGAAGTGCATCACGAAGGCTCAAGAAATTTTGAGCTTCGTCCACGTAAAGCAAGCAAGGTCTATTTTCATCAGGCATTCGCTGTTCCGCCCGTTGCTGAAAACCAATTTTCCAAATCGTTTGACCGACGAGGCCAATACCAAAATATTTTTTGATGGGAAGGTTTACGATGACGATCTTTCCGGCTTCGATAATGTCATCCGGCGTAATCGTTGTTTCGGTACAGAACAACCGGTGAAGCATTCCCTTTGCGAACACGTCAAGCACTGCATTGAGACTGGTCTCCACAATGGAACGTGTCTTTGCGGCCAGTTGTGGCCAGGTTCGCAAGAAATAATGTTCAACCTCCGAAAGTTCTATCGCCATCCTTGGATTGCAATTTTGTTTGGCACGTTCAATCAGTTGAAACGTAACCGAGTTTTGCTTCCAAGTTTCGTTTTCCGCCTCTTCCATCGAGCGTGGTGCATCGCGAATGATCTCCAAAATGAATTCGATCGAAACACGCTCAACAGTAAGCAGGCAAAGCAATATGGCCATCGTGGCTAATTGCCTTCGCGTCTGCGACCAAAACTGCTCGTCGCCACGAGAACCTTACAACCCTGAACTGCGTTCAAGACTGTCTCCTAACTCTTCGATCAGATAGATCAGCGTTGATGCAAGACCGGACTCGATTCCCTGTCGGTTTCCTAGGTAACTCAGGAAATTGAAGCTGTGTCCGTTCTCCTCATCAAAGATCACCAAATCATCCAAGCGTCCCGCTTGCTTTGCCCATCCAAACCAACGCTGGGCCTCATCGATTTTTGCAGTGAGGACCAGCGCTCCATAACCTGCGCGAAGCATAGCGGTGGCAAACTGATACCCAAAAGTAGTAGTTTTACCGCTACCCGGCCCTCCAACGCAGCATATCCCTTCATAGCTTTGCGCAATGGTAATGGGTTCTTCGTGTGCAACATTAAGCAGTGGTTGGTCGAGTGCCCAAGCGTCGTATCGCTTAATGGGCCGCCGTCGACCAAAGATACCTATGGTGGCTCTCCTTCCCCCGCGCGTATCGCGCGAGTTTGATCGCGCAGAACTAAGGCCATCGTGGACAAATCAAGTTTCTCCGACTTCGCTTTGCGGCAAAGACGGACGAGTTCCTTCAGAGCAGTAATCAACTCATCCACGCCGAGCGACTGCGATGCCCTTATCGCAAGGCTGCATTGAGGCAACTCGCAACGCAAGTGCCGTACTTGCTGGGTCTTGTCTTTGGGCCTCTTCTTGGGCTTTGGACCCGCTCCAGAACCGCTTGAAACCTGGGAACCTGATTCTTTCGCTCGTACCAATGCGTACGCTTCGACAGAACTTAATTCGCCTCTTCTGACCTGCTCCTTCTGTTCAGGTGAAAGGCGATCATGACTCAATATGCGCGTAACCGTTGATTTTCCGATCGTTAAGTTCTTGGCCAACTCACTTGCATTCCAATTCAACTCTTTCATCAACTCCAAGTAGGTTTCGCATTTTTCAATCGCATTCAGGTCAGTTCGAATTCCGTTGACGGTTAATTGCAATAATTTGAGTTGTGATGGATCGGGTTTTTCATCGAGCACGATCGCATCTAGCGTCTTCTTTTCAGCGAGTTTGCATCCAAGAAATCGCATCTCACCCTCAAGCAAGCCGTACCGTGGTCCATTCCTCACAGCTATGGCCGGAACGAGTTGGCCGTAACGGTTAATACTCTCGGCCATTTCTGAAATGATTTCTTCGCGGAAAGTCTTTCTTGGTTGCGCCGGATCGCGGTCAATAAGCTCGATAGGTATCTTTTCAACCTTGTGATTGCTAATCCGCATCATCGTCGCTTCTCCTGCATACCAAGGAAGGAATCCGAACCAAACCGAGGCAAAGGCGACTGCGATTCTTTAGGCTTAGCTTGAGCGGTCGACCCAGAACTGTTGCTGCCCCCACTGCGCTGCCGACCAATGAGATAGCAGGACCATCCCAAGACGCAGGCCGGGAAGACCAGCAGGATGCAACCTGTTATCAGTACAACACAAAACTCTTGCAAAGTGCCGTTTCGCACGGAGGCTTCGGCGATGGTGATCGCTCGACGTCCTACTTCTGCCACGCTTCCTTTTCCGTACAGCAACTGCACTGTCGAAAACATCCACCAACCGCAAACGCAGGTGATCGCAATGAATGGCTTTCGATAATTCCTTTGATAGGTCATTTCCAATTCTCCTGTTGTGACACTCCACAAAATGGGTCCAGTTATTTAAGATCGTCGACGTGCAAATAATGACGTCAGGACCGTACCGAGGTGATCCTTGAACACTTCTCGCATTCGACATTCCGGAAGAGCGAGAACAATTATCAAAGCGATGATGATCGCCGTCATGCAAACGACGAGTACGCTTAGAAAACCAAATAAACTGCCGATGATAAGCCTCCGTTCGTGCAGCCTGACAGAGTGACCTGTCAGGCTACTTTGAAACAATCACTTCACAATGCCGAATTAACCGTGCATGCGTCTGTGGACTGCCGAGGCAACAATTTCCATTTCGTATTTCGTGAGGTTTGAGACCGATTTTGAATACAATTGCCATGCAATGTTTGCTGCAAGTTGGTCCGCTTCCTCCTGCTTTTCCTTGGACATAGAGTCATACCAAGTTAGACCTAGAGCGCTCGCAATCATTCCAGCCAGGCATGCAACGGGAAAATATGGAAACATACAAAACTCCTTCTGCTATACGCAGAGACTCGAAAGCCCTAAAAAAGCAGGGTTTGCCCTTTCACAGGAAAGAGCAGAACCGACCCCTGCTGTGCGAAGAAGTTTTTAGCAGAAGAAAATCTTGGAACAAAACTGAACACAAACTGCGCAGTTTTGGTTAGCGTGATTTTTGAGAAGTGCCGCTGGGTGCGCTCTGCCTTGCTTGTTCGACCGCACGTTGAGGTATGGAATCTGTCAGCGACACGGCTTCTTCTAAGGTTGTGGCCAACCCAAACTCAACATACCACTTAGCAAGTGTTTCTCTTATCTCATTGTATGACCAATTGGGCCAAGGGTCAGGATATCGCAGAGAGGTTGCAAAAGCCTTTTCCGCATATCGTTCCTCGAAGATTTTCATGGACGCAAAGTCTGCACGAAGCATCGAATCTTTTATCGAATCATCCTTGAAAGCCTTGGGAAGCAGAGCCTTAGCGAGATCCACAATGGCATCGATCGTCAATCCATCGCTTGGCATTATCAATGATTGTCGGGAGAATTTCTTGTTCAAGACTGTTTCCGCGCGTTGTTTCTGGAAACATATCTGAACTGCCAAATAATTGTCAACCGAATTCGGCTACCTAGCTTGTTTCCAGGCAGACGTTAACTTTTTGCAGGATCATTTTTCCGGTCCGCGTTAGCGTTCCTTTGCGATTATTCTCGTTGCTGAATAGCTTGACTTCGCTACCTAACTCGTTGGACATCGCTTTCTCAATTCGCCGAACTAACAATCTAATGCCCGACGCGCTAAGTCCTAGATCATGCTTGACTAAACTGGCTTGGATTCTTGCGTCAATTTCTGATGCGATATCGTTGAAAGAACATGGCCCAAATTCTTGAAAAATGGTAGCCACTAAGCGAAACCGCTCCAGATCTTTCCGATTCGACACACCCATCACACTTACTTTTTCGCGACCTGTGGTGCCCACTTCGCCGGTTAACTCATCGATGATTGCCTGAATCTTGTTTGCCGAATCCAAATTCAATGAGGGAACCATTGAGCGAAGTAACTTTACAGCGCGATATCCAACATTCAAAATTCCTGCCTTAGCCCATTGCGAGACGTCTTCATCGCCCGAAATGACAAGACGGGCCAATGGCTCAACTGCATCGACTGCAAAAGGTCCCATCCTACAAAACGCGACGACAATGTCTTGCACAACTTCTTTATCAGGGCTGTTCAGAAGCGACAGCAACCTTGGAACGGCTTGTGCAGCTTTGGGTCCCAGGCTATGAAGTAACCATACTCCGGACTGCCGCAATATCTTGTTATCCGAAGCGCACATTTCCGCCAGTTCGAGGACTGAGTCTCGACCTACGCACAGTAGTGCACGTTGGATTACCGGGAGCAACTTTGGCCCCGATGAACTCAACACTTCAATAAGACGTGGTATTGCTTGCTTTCCGCAGCAAGAAATTGCATTTAACATCGCTTCGCAAACATCGCCGTCCTGCTCAATAGTTAATCCAGCGATGAGAGGTTCTAAGAACTCAATCGCACGCTCTCCCGATTCAGCGATTAATTGCGCTGCTCCGCCCCGACAGTCAAGGTTGGTTGAAGCGAGTAAATCCAACAAGACTTCGCGTCCCGATTCGGGCCATTCGCGTTTACTTGTGTTGAGCCCAGCCAATGCATAGAGCCTAAAATATGGATTATTGTCTCGCAAGAGTCGTTGAAAGACCTGATCCAGAACCAAATTGTCATTTACATTCCTTGCCAATCCGGAGATCGCCATGAGTCGAAAATTCTGTTCGATTTCCTGATTTGTGGCGTATTCTGACAGAATGCAAATGATTCTTGAATTCGGATTTGCAATTTGAGCAAGTCTGCTCAGTGCTCCAGTTCGGATTTCCTGAGCAGGATCGTCAAGGGCTTGGATTAAGGCATCCCCAAGAGAGTCAACGCAGTTGCCGCGTTTGAGAAGTTGCTTTGACGCGAGGAGCACACCAAAAGAATCACCTTCACGAATCGTGGTAAGTAGAATCTGACCGACCTTGGATAAGAGTCCTTCATCACTTGACGGATCGAGCGCTCCGTAAATCGCGGAGGCCGCCACAATGTGTTGCCAAGGACTCTCCTCGGTACGGTCAAGAAACCTTGCAAGTTCGGGAATTAATTCGTTCGTCGTTGCTTCGGTTTCGTTTAGCCAAGAAATCGCATTCCACTGCATGTAAGGATTATTCGAATTGATTGCGGCTTGCAATGCCCGCACAGCTTCGTTTCGGATCGCAAGACCCTCGCGACACTTTAGAATAAAGGCAGCAGCGACAATTTGCGCTATCCCCATCGGACCTGCCAAAACCTGCTCCGCCGCATCAAGAAACTTTTCAGCATCGACATGCGCCCCCGTCGCGGAAAACATTTCCGTAATCGAACAATTATCCGATTCTGCGATAAGAACAAGCCATTCCCTTACCTTGTCCACATATTCAGTATCAGCGTTCGACATGAATGTTCCATTGCCAAGAAAAACATTGCACTTATTGTGAGTCCTTATCGTAGCGAATTTTATTGAACAAGAAATCTGCTACAGTCAGACCCGATGGTCTCGTCGTGAAGACGGATATTGCGATATTGGGAGAAATCATCCTTGGCTGTGATTTGCCATTTGGAATGGCACCTTTTTCCAACAGATTGGCACTCACCTTAATTGACGGGGCGAAAAGATGGCACTGCTTATTGGCAGGCGGTCATCGAAATGAGGTGGCAGAGTAGAATCGAAAGGCAAATTGCGATACTACCTTCGGAAGTTCGACTAACGCGTCGCATTTCAATTCAACTCAGGCCGAAACTGAATAATATTTGCTCCAAGCCCCAGTTTTTGCCATTCTCGATCTGCGGTTAGGATCGGCAAGTTCAACGTGATTCCAAGCGAAATGCAAGCTCGATCCGCGAGTGAAATTCCTTTGTTCGCATTCGGGTATAGTTTACCAACGATGATGGCATGTTCACGGTCAAACGCGACTACTTGAACACTGAGGTTTTGAACGACCGATCTAAGCATCTTTTCTTCGACTGATTCATTTCCCAGCTTTTGCATAACTTCGGCAAAGTTCACAGCCGAGATTGCCGAATCGACGATCCATTCCCGAACTATTTCGTGCCCTCGTTCCTTTCGAACAAAGGCGATCAGTGCTGATGCATCAAGGATTGCCTTGTTCATCAGCGGCCTCCAGCATGCGTTCCCGAATGAGTTCGTCAACCATGTTTCGATCTAGTCCAAATTTATCGCGAAAATGATTCTGAACGCGCTCGATGTACTTTTCGAGAGTGACGATCTTCATTTCGCCGTCGTTACCCTCTTCGACGACGAGTTGCGTTCCCTGATCCCAACCATGGAGCTTTCTTGCCTCGATGGGAATCATGATTCTACCTGACGAGTCAAGTTTGACCGGCCAGTTTTGATTGAAATTGGATACCTCCATAGATGCTCCTTTTGTTGACTTGACTCCGTGACTCCAACTTTGCCCCATTTCCCCTACAGTTGTCAACAACAATCGAGTGCGGGAACAAAACAACAGTTCCCGACAAAACGACAAGCATGTATCAAAAGTACCTTTTTGTTACTTGAGGGATTTCGTTCCGACCAATCTGTCAGACGAGAAATTAACTGACGCTTCATTCGTCGCATGCAAATATTGAACTTGCATGACAGATTATGAATGTTAACGCGGTTACGAATTTGCTTGACGCATTCAATCAATCGTGACAGTATCTTTCGACGACGCACGAAACAGCAAACGGAGAAAGCGATGGAACCGCAAAACGAATCACTTGGGACTTGGAACGCAACCATCGATCGATCGGGCCGCGTGTTACTTCCCGCAGAGCTTCGCCATGCCATCGGGGCATCACATGGTTCGGCACTCGTTTGGATCAAGGATGAGCAAGGCTTGCACCTGAAAAGCTTCGACGATTCGATCGCGGAGATGCAAGCCTACTATAAGTCGCTTTCACCTTTGGACGATGTTTGGAGCGAATCCATTCTTGAGCAACGTCGTGCCGAGGCTAAGCATGACTAGGGCGGTGCTCGATGCATCGGCTGTCACTGCTGTGCTCCGTCAGGAGTGCGGATATGAAAAGGTTCTTCCGTATCTACGAGGTGGACTAATCTCTAGCGTGAATTTGGCGGAAGTGTTCTGTATTTCACAGTTGAAGGGTTCCAACCCAAAGATTGACGAGCTGACGATTGCAAGAATGCAAATTGAATCTGTGCCATTTGACGACCAGCAAGCCATGATCGTTGCTGGTATTTTCAAGGGGACGCTTGGCAATTCTGTCGGTCTAGCTGACCGGGTATGTCTGGCACTGGGGAAACTCCACTGTCTGCCGGTGCTTACCGCAGATCGCGACTGGCTGGCCCATGACATCGGTGTTGAGGTCCGACTATTTAGAGAATGGAACCGAACATGAAAAAGTCACTGAGCAAGCAACATTTTATCGACATCTCCGAAGCAACGAGGAACTTGGATCAATGGATCGATCGGGCGGTTGCAGGATTCGATGTGATTATCTGCGATTCAAACCAATCTATGGTGAGACTCGTTCCAGTGAATTCCGTCACGCCTAAATGCGACTCACCATGACCAGCTCAATTACATCAGTCATCTTGCAAAGCAATACTTATGGCGTCCCAATGCTGGTACAGTCCGTAGGCGAAAATGCCTCGCGTAAGTTCCTTGAATTCTTCACCGCCAAGATTCGCAACAAAGGAACCAGGACCGCTTATTTCCATGCAGTCAGTACTTTCTTTGAATGGTGCGAGTCGCAGCACATTGCATTCGATGATATCGAACCGATTGTAATCGCAACCTATATCGAGCTACTTTCAGTCGCACCACGCAATCTTTCTGCCCCGACGGTAAAGCTGCATTTAGCGGCGATAAAGATGTGTTACGATCATTTGGTAACCGGGCAAGTGGTATCCTTCAATCCCGCTGCATCGGTCAAAGGCCCCAGGCATGTCGTGAAAAAAGGCAAGACACCTGTATTGGACGCAGCCGAAGCGAGGCAACTACTTGATTCGATTGATACGTCAACGATTATCGGACTTCGCGACCGTGCCCTGATTGGCGTGATGGTTTTTAGCTTTGCTCGCGTTAGTGCTGCCCTTGGTATGAACGTTGAGGATTACTTTCAGCAAGGGCGACGGATGTGGTTTCGCCTCCATGAGAAGGGCGGAAGACTACATGACGTCCCCGCTCATCATAATGCCGAGGCGTATCTCGATGCCTACATGCTTGCGGCAGGAATCGAAGACAATAAGAAGTTGCCATTGTTTCGTTCAATCGGAAAAAACAAACTACTCTCAGCCAACCGCATGCACCGAATCGATGCCTTGAGGATGATTAAACGGAGAGCATTTGACGCTCGGTTGTCCGATAAGATCGGTTGCCATACATGGCGGGCAACGGGGATTACCGCCTATTTGCAGAATGGCGGGTCACTGGAACACGCCATGCGTATTGCCTGTCATGAATCGGCCCGCACCACCAAACTATACGATCGGACAAGCGACGCAGTCAGTTTGGATGAGATTGAGTTGATAAGGATTTGATTTTTCGTCATTTCCAGAAGTCTCGTATAGCGATGCAGATATAATCGCCGTTTCGCGGATTGCAGACGCAATCGATGGGCAAAGCCCATCGACCAAAAACATACCCGTTACTACCTCCATCCGTAATTGATGTTGAAGTGAGATCTGAAATTACAACAACTATGACCTGCGAAATTTGCTTCATTCCATACGGCAGTCGCAATGAACATAGCCACGCACACTAATGATCGGGGTAACATTCGGTAGTGAAGAAAAATCAAATACAAAATCCTTTGCAGAAGCAACGCGGCAAATGTGAATTCAGATCTATTGAAACAACGCAAATGCAAACATGATTGACAATGCTGTTTTTGACGAACTAATGCTCGACTCTGCGTTAATATCAACACAGCAGTTAGCTGTTGAATGCACCAAATTGGCACCACAGCTGCGTCTTAGCCAAGCGATTGAATTTCATTTCCTCGCAAAGCAACAGGAACACATCGAGTGGGCCGTGCAATCAATTCAATCGTCTCCATTCAGTTCTATGTTGATAGATTCGCAAAAGTGTCGCCGGTTCGAAGACAATCCAATACTCACCAGCGTTTCGCCGTTTAATTTCGAATTTCTACGTTGCCCGATCGAAAGCACGATGTTCGCCGACACTCGTTGGAGTAGCTTTTGTTTCCGTATTCAGCAGGCGGCGGCGCTCGTTGGACTAGGAAAGCGATTTGCACAAGGGATCGTTGCCACGATGGAGGAGTTGGTGAGTAATGCGATCGAACACAGTCAGTGTCCTAGTAGCGCCATTGTTGCATACCAGTCGACAGATTCTTTTTTTGAACTTGTGATAGCAGATGCAGGAGAAGGACTTCTTGCCAGCTTACGGCGAGCTGCGGAGTTTTCGGGACTAAATAGCTCCGATGAAGCAATTGAACTAGCACTTCGCGAAAATGTCAGTCGATTCGGCTCGGGCGCAGGCAGAGGTAATGGATTCAGGCAAGTACTTCGGAACCTCGAATTCGCAGGGTGCAGCATGCGATTTCGATCGGGGGACGCAGTGCTTCATATGAATCATGCGGAATTGCGAAACCAAATGTCAGTGGCAACGAATTATGCAGGGTTTTTAATGGCCCTCTCGGCATTTTCCTCGGATTTTGGCTAGCACCCATTGACGCTATCTAAAACACTGCAACAATGTCACGTGACTGAGGTGACAAACATGCAAACACTTTCCATTTTTGAGTTGACGGGCCGTGACGTTTTGGGCGGCGCGGTACAGGGTGAGAGTCTTCTTGCCCTTTTGATTAGCGCAGCCCGACCCCATCTGGCAACAGATTTAATTGTGCTCGATTTTGCCAAGGTTGAAGTGGCAACGTCGAGCTACTTGCGTACATCCGCTCTTGCTTTTCGACGGTTCCTGCAATCGGAATATCCTGGAATACGGGTTGTCTTCGCCAATATCAGTGAATCTATCCGCGATGAGCTTCTATTCCTATTGGGAAACCAGTGTGACGCTCTAGTTGCGTGCCAGCTGGTTGGAAATGAACTTAAGGAACCGTTGTTGGTGGGGCAGCTTGAAGAAATGCAGTTGGTCGCGCTTCGAGCGGTGATTGCCCATACGGAACCAGTTGATGCAAAAACACTCGCTGTGCTCGCCGGAGATAGCTCAGTTGAGGACGGCAAACGTTTTACCAAATGGAATAACCGTCTTGCATCATTGGCACAGCGAGGCATTCTAAGAGAGAGTTCGCTAGGAAGAACCAAATTCTACGCTCCAATCGTGAAGGGACTTGCTTGTGGGACTTGATTTTAACGAGAAATGCGCCAAATCGTGGCAGCGGGGTTGGAGCTTGGGAAAGCAGCAATGTGAGTTGCCCACATTATTCACGCTTACAAACAGAGAAATGGATCGAAGCTTTCGTGCCATACCGCAGAAGCAACGTGCATTTGACGTCGGGAAAGAGCTGTTGTTAGTGGTTGTGGGTGAGCAAGTAACGGTTGTCGATGCGGGCCAGTCCATAGGGATGTCGATTGATGCTTCCAAAACACTGCTTGATGCCATCAAAGCTTTAGGAACGAGCGCGGTTGGAACTGTGCGAAGAGTCTCCAAAGTGACAGGTGCGGCAGAAATCAGAATTGTTCATTAGGATTAGTGCACGACGAGTTTTTTACGGATTGACCAATGAAGAATGACGTTACCTTGTTTGACGATGCGAGTCTGTATACGCAGTCGCTGGGATGCAACAGTTGTATTCTGAAGGAGACGTGCGGCGGGCTTCATGTAAAAGCGCCATTATTTTCCTGTGATCAGCATTGTAGGTGTACTGCTTTGCAATCGCGAACTTGTTCGCGTGCATGTTTACGTAACCCCGTTATGTATGTCCAGCGTGAGCGAGAAGTGAACGGTTGGCAATTGGACTTGCCCCGTTCCATGCAATTACCCCTTGGACGCTTCCCTTTGTATGTTCCAATTATTAAGGATGGCGGAAAACGTCGACTTCCATGTGGTTATGGCTCCATCGCTTTGCGGATGGACAAACTGTTTCGTCGCAGAGATGGCAAACCCAATTATGCAGACCGGACCGACCTAGCTCGCCGCATGAAAGTGCCTGACAATGGAAATATTTTTATTACGGCAGTAGGAATCGACGACTATCTTGAGCGGCTTTGGGAGTCAAGGCAGCGTCGAGACCTGTTCTCATGGATCGCCACCCTCAAACCATCTTTGGTCACATCACCTAATTTCAGTCTCTTCTCGGATGCCGTTCGTACTGAAGATCTTTATAACATGAAACGTATCGCCATCTGCTGGTACGAAATGGCGGAAGCAGGCGTGCCAACAGCTCTTCACATAAATGCGCGAACCGATCGGGATTGGCAACGATGGCGAGAGTTTATTGCCGTGCATCCCGAAATTAACGCAATATCTTTTGAGTTCGGAACTGGTGCAGGGCAACGCCGACCTTGGTACCTAAAGCAACTGACGCGATTGGCGCATGAATCGGGTCGCACTTTGACCTTAGTGCTTCGCGGGGGTAGACCACAGGTTCCGGCACTACTGAGGGCGTTTGACCAAGTCGTTTCGCTTTCGACAAATGCATTTGTTCCAGCAATGAATCGTCAGGTCATCGTCGAATCCGATGGTAAGCTCGAAAAGAAACCTTGGGATGGCGATGGAGCGGGATGGCTTGATGTCCTTCTTGAAACCAACATTGCGGCAGAAGCTGGCTACTTTAACCGCATGCACAGTGAATTTCGCCCTAGGCAACCCAGATGATCATCAGCTAGCAAGCAAATCTTGGATTGCATAAAATGCGCTCGAAAGTTGTCAAGTTTATGGATTTATTAGGGAATTCGTTCCGGATCTGTCCCTTCCGGCACGAGGTCGATATTGGAAGATGCCTGCCTTAATTGTGAGGGATTGCAATGGAAAATGAGCGTATCCTCGTCACAGAGGAGGAGTTAGAACGGCTACTACTTGAAGATCCCCAATTTGCTGTCGAAATGATTGACGCGGATTATCGGGAAAATATCTGGCGTTATATTCGATCACTTTGTCGTTATTTTGACGATGACGACGTGCATGAGGTGTACGTAAAAACTTTGAAGGACTTTATTCGGTGCGTGAAGAAGCCGGACTTCGATCCCAAAGCACCGCTCAAGCTCGTTTTCCACATTGCAAAGAAGCGAGTCCTCGATCGACGTCGAGCAAAGAAGGTTTCGAAAGTGCCCATCTTCGATGAGCTTCTCGAACATATCGCCAGCGATATGAAGGATACGACGACGCGGCTCAATTGGCTATTGATGAAATCTGATTGGCCCGAGTTTCGGGCGATCCTTGAAAAACTAATCGACGACTTACCGGAAAAGCAGCGGGATGCCATGAACGCATTTGTGGAGACATATTGGGAGATACGAACACAAGGGTCCATGCAGCGGCTGGCGGAAAATATTCGTGTCCAATACGGCTACGACTGCACCGCGTCGCAAGCAGCGGACAATGTGCGGGCGGCAATCGAGACGTTGGAGCCGCAGCTCCGCCGAGCTGGCTTTAATTTGTTAGAAAGGGACTAGACCATGAGCAATAACGAACGAGAGATTCGGGCGTTGGAAGCCATCATAGCCTCCCAACTCCTTCGTGAACGCGATCCAACAAATCTAGCTGATCTTCCCGAACTGACCGACGCTCAGCGAACTGCGATGAATTCAGTGCCCTCGAACATCGTGGAACAGTTATGGCAAGAAACAAACGAAAGCGACGAAGACTGCCACTCGGAAGAGACTTGTACGGTAAATGAAGAAGAATTCGCCGGTATGAATCGTGCCGAGGAAATGACAGAGGAAACAAGGCAGGCACTCGACGAAGCTCGAAAGGAAGTTTGGGAATCGATGAAGAAGCGAAAGGAACAAGGCGGTGCCAACAGCTAGCGCTCAACTTGCCGAACGAGTGCTAAGGTCATTCAATCTTTGGCGTCTACCGGTTCGCCCGTTAGACATCATGGCTCAGGAAGGAATCATTGTGCACTCGGGCGACTTTGGAGACGGCTTCGATGCACGAATCGAGTATTATCGATCGCAGGAAAAATTCTGTGTATTTCATGCGGAGCCAGGCGGCTGGCGGACCGCCGGACGAGTGAAATTCAGCCTCGCGCATGAATTGGGCCACTTCTATTTACCCGCTCATCGTGAACGGTTACTCAAAGGAATTGGCCACAATTCGCAGTCCGATTTTCGCTCGCGCGACCCCGCCGAGCGTGAGGCCGATGAATTCGCGGCGGACCTATTGATGCCGATGGAACTCTTTAGAAATGAATTGAATTCCTTCCGGATTGGATTCTGCATGCTTAATGATTTAGGCCGACTTGCAGAGCGCTTAGGCACCTCTTTGACCAGTACGGCGATGCGGTATTGTGCATCTGATCGCGAGCCATGCACGATATTCTTTTCGGCGAGCGGATTAATGAGCTGGGGCACCGCTTCTCAGGACATGCGATCACTCGGCATGTATTTTTGTGAAAAAAATTGTCCGCCGCCAATCGGCAGCAAGACAGCGGAATTATGGGACAAGCTCCGCGCCGGGGAGCAGCCCGGCAAAATCGATGGCCGCGTTCCCGCAGAACTTTGGTTTAAATGGCCAAAGGCCAACTATCTCTGGGAAGAGGCGATGCCGCTCGGTCAAAACCGTGTCATCACTGAGCTGACTCCGGACGATTAGCAAAATCCGGAAATCTTTCCCCGAACTGCTTTGCTAACCACGAGGGCATCAATAGAGCCCCGTGGCTCAATACGCCAGTTTGCATTTCTTTGTCGAATTGCACTTGGACGTACATCGCAACACGCACTTAGTTTTCGAGGTAATAATGAAGACAGACGACAAACAAACGACAAGTTCTAATGCACCTGGCTTAACAGTCGACGCGAAATGGGCTGCATTGATTGATGACCGCTTAATTCCGATGCCGCAACGGCGGCTTAAAGCGAAAGCGATACTATATCAATCTGGTGCTAACGCTGAACTCACGTTGGTCAGAGACTTCAACAGTCCAGTCGATATCGGCTTCCAGCCGGAATCGATGGTCGATTTGGCGGAAGGCAATGTCTTTCGCACTGCGTCCAACTGCGAGCGACATATTAGTGTTTCGTCAGATTCGCTTCCCAAGCTCGCATTTATTGTCGATGATCACTGGGAAGTGACGATCCAACCACATCAAACGTTTAGTTCCCTAAGGGATCTCTTTTCATTTCCCCGAAACATCATATTGTTACGTGATTTCGAGTCGCCGTCAGACATTCGGATTGGTGAAGACGAACACATTGCATTCGCCGACGGTCCTGTCTTCATCACTCGAACCGGCACACGAAACAGCATCACGATTATCGTCGAGGGGACTCCGCACGAGTGGCTGAAGTCCTCCATCACCTATGCGGAAGTGGTCACGCTTTTCGATCCCAATTACCCACAGCATCCTGAGATTACGTATTCCGTACTGTATACCAACGGACCAAATCACAAACCCGAAGGAATTTTGTCGTCCGGCGCATCGGTAAAGGTCAAGGAAGGAATGGTGTTCAATGTTTCATCAACTGGTCAATCATAATGATGACATTCGGCGACTGGTCGAGAAGGGCTATGCAATCGCATTCGACGGAAACAACTATCTCCTCATTCGAGACATTCCTTATTTAGACCATAAACGCCAGTTACAAATTGGCGCGATGGTGACAAAATTTGTGGACATAGGTAATGATCGCATTGTCCAAGATAATCATGAGATTTTCTTTGCCGGTTCCCACCCGCACAGCCTCGATGGAAGTCCTATTACCAATCTTGGTGGCGGCACTACGAATCTCGCTTTGAGCGAATCCAGTAAAGATGTCATTGTTGAGCGAAGTTTCTCCAACAAGCCAGTCAAAACCGGTCAATTTGCAAATTTTTTCGACAAGATCGAAAGCTACGTCAACATCATTTGTGGTCCGGCGATCGAACTCCACGGGGCCACTCCACTTACATTTCGCATCGTTGACAATGCCAAGTCCGGCACTCCATTCAAAGTTCGTGATACGCTCACTAGCCGGGCTGAAATCGGCGATCTTGCATTAAAATTCAAGGATGATGTTATCGCGATAATCGGAGTTGGCGGCACCGGCGCCTATATCTTGGACTTTCTTGTAAAGACCCCCGTAAAGGAGATTCTCGCATTCGATCAAGATTTCTATTATGTCCATAACACATTTCGATCGCCAGGGAAGCTTGAGCTAGATGAAATTGGTAAATCAAAAGCGGAAGTTTATCAAGCACGATACGCAAACTTTCGAAATGGACTTTCCATAAAGCAAAAATTCATTGACGCTTCGTCAAGCGAGGACCTAAATGGCGTAACGTTTGCTTTCGTTTGCGTCGACAATGGCCCGTCTCGCGTCGGTATTTTTGATCTTTTAATCGCGTTGGGTATTCCATTCATTGATGTCGGTTTGGGACTGGACCGCAATAGGGGTCCAATTAACGGCATGCTTCGCACGACATACTATGCTGCCGACAATGCTCAGGCAATTCGCGACATGGGACTTGCTGAGCTTTCCGAACACGAGAACGAGATCTACCGTACCAATATCCAAATCGGTGAACTTAATGCGCTCAATGCTTGCATGGCCGTTATCCGATTTAAACAATTGCGTGGATTTTATTTTCAGCAAATTCCGTATTACCATCTCCTACTCACACTGGGTGAACTGAAAATCGTTGGCAATGCAGAAATTGAACCAGATTAAACTTGTTCGCGTTCAATACATCCCGAAGGTTTTGGAAGCGGGTTGTCTTTACGTTTCAGAACAATATGGATCGGCGGTGCACCTTTGCGCATGTGGATGCGGAGCTAAGGTTAGCACGCCACTTCGACCCACCGAGTGGGCATTTGAAGAAACCGTAAAAGGACCTAGCCTGACTCCCTCTGTTGGAAATTGGCAACTTCCTTGTAGATCGCATTATTGGATAAACAAGGGAAACATTGTCTGGTCGGAAGATTGGATGCCCGATCAGGTCGCGGCAGGCCGACGAACCGAGGAAGTCCGACGCAGTGAATACTATGACTCTAAGGGTCGCAAACGAGTTGGAATCCTGCAAATGTTGATTCGATGGCTTCGGTGGTTATTTGGTAATAGGCCGAAGGATTAATCGTTCTTTGGATTCTGACACTGGCCTCCACACTGGCTTTGACTCTGGCCTCGACCAGTCGATAAATGGATCAATTGCATTGTATAGGGTTGTCATCGACTCTCTGACTCGGGAACAGACGTTTATCGGTACTTCAACCAAGGTAATTAATTGTGAAATCAGTCCTCGTCCTTCGCGGGCTTATTTTTCCCGTATGTAATCCGGTAAATCACGGGTTCGGTTTCCGCTTCTTGCATCGCTGATACTCGATCCGCTTCGACGAGTATGGCCACGCGATTCTCGCGCATGTATCGGAAGCAATTGGTCAGGTTGTTTCCCTCGATGGTGATCTTGCGACCGGAGAATTCGAGTATGAAGCCCTTCGAAGGATCAGGAGTCGAGATGGACTTGATATCCATATAGGGCAGGATCAAGTGAAACCCATCGGCCTTGCTGAATTCGATCATCAGTTGAGGTCGAATGCTCACGCGGCCAAAGGCAAAGGCTCGGTACTCTGGTTCTTCTTCGGAGCGAATAACCGCACCGTAGTCTTTTTTCGCAGGCGGAGTATTGAGAATCGAACGTAGGCTAGTTTCGCTCATACACCATCTCCCAGTTCTTTTCTGGTTGATTCTCAATGACTTGCTTTCGACGCTGTCGAATCTTCTTCGCTGCATCGTTCAAGTTCTCACCCTGAACCAGTTCCGATGCCGACAATCGCGATTCGCTACGAGAGACCGCATCCATCAACCCCAGTTGGTCGTCAGTGTAGATCGAACAGGATTTGGTCCCACGGCTGACCGACACATAAAGCTGTTCACGGCTGGCCGCACCATAGGATAGCGATGATTCGGCGATAATGACTCTTTGTACCGTCTTGCCTTGCGATGCATGGCTTGTGCCAACATATCCAGGTGCAAGGAATCCGTAATCCTTGTCGACCGTCCAGCCATTGGACAATTTGATGTCGCCGTTAGCAGCAAAATCTTGGATGCGGTAGATCGTTCCATTGTTCAAACGATGCTTGCCGTCTTTGCTAAAGCCGTTGGCGGTGATGCGGAGCAAATCGCCTTTTGCAAGCTTGATGTCCCGTTCGTGAAAGACGTCGAACTTCTTGGCATTCCGTTCGAAGTCGCCGGGAATCGACGATTTGGCATCGAATCGTTGGCCCTTCGCGATATTCTTGGCCTTCTGATGAAACACCACAACATCGCCAGTTCGCACGGATTCCGGATCAGACTTTTGCGCTTCAGTGAGCCGGAGTGGCTTGAGTTGCTTGAATTGATTTTCGTTTTGATCCACAATCCCGCGTTTCATGAGTTCGGAACGAATGCTTTGCGTGAGTAGATCCGCTTCAGCATGAGTCGGAGCGACGGCAAGCACCGTTTCGCCATGCGCCAGTGCCCCGGCATATTCATTGGCAATTGCCTTGAATCGTTCTTGGGAATCTTCGATTTCCTTGACCCATCCCATCTCATTGAGCTTTTCCAGCCCTTCATCGGTCTGTCCCTTGGCGAGCAATTGCACAACTTCCTTATATTCGCCACCCTGTCGTTGAATGGCTCTAACGCGAGCAGGAGTGACTCCGCCTTGCTGTTCGAGCAATCGCATGGCGGCTCCGCGTTCGACTGAACCATGTTGTTTCCAGTCGCCGCTTAAAATCAATTTGCAATCTCCTTGCTCTGCAATATCCATGACTTTCTTCAATGTTCTTGTCCCAAGTAACCCCGCCTCATCAATCCAGATGACTTCACCGGCGACAGCTTTTTGAAGATCGCGAGATACCAACAACTCAGCAACCGTCGTTGCATCAAACCCTTGCGAGCGAAGCACTCCCCGGCTGGCATCGGACGAAGGCGCAAAGGTAAATAATTTATGACCGGCGGCTTCAATCCCTTCTGCCGCCTCCTGCATCAGGCTGGTCTTCCCGGTTCCCGCACCGCCACAAATCATGGCTACTTGGTCGCGGGTTTGAAGCACGTGCTCAACGGCATGCCGCTGATCGGAGTTGAGCCAGTTTCGCTGTATAGTCCAGTCGCTGTTGATCGGTGCCATACTATCCTTTGAGCTACGAACCATGTGCAACAAGTCTCGTTCTTCGGCCAGTACTTCCATACTGGTTGCCAGTTCGCGACCCTCCATGGTGCGGACGATGACATCCTGATCTTGCAGTTGTTGATGAATCCCGGCAACAGTCACGTCGCCAATTCCCCGCCGAAGTGCCTCAGTGAGAAGTTGACGTTTGGGAATCACCGAGTTCCTTTCGAAACAATGCTCCTTGGCGTAATGCATAGCTTCGGCTTCGCGTGCAGGATCGATTGATAACGCGACGGACTTGGATTGCATTTTGGTCAATGAGTGAACCGTTATTTTTTCCCCCAAGTTAAGTCGATCCATCCAGAGATCATAAAGATCATCATTGGTATAGGCTTTTTCTTTTTTGGCCCGGCTTTTTGCACCAAGCCCATCCTTTGATTTGGCGTCGGAAAGGCCGAGTTCATTGGCAAGCTTTTCTATCTGGTCGGTACGCCGTGAGAATTTTTGAGTGGTTGATCGATCAAACGCCGCTATGTCCCAGTCCTTTCCGTCGCGACGGATGTCGTATCCCAGCTCTTGCATCCGGTTCGCCATTCGCACATGAAACGCTGCTTCGTAATAGGGTGCATCGCGTTTAAGCTCACGAAACTGTCCGGCCTTCCAGCAATCTTCCTTTTCATCCTTGGTCACGTTGAAAACGAAACAATGAGCATGAAGATGGCAGTCAGGCACAGCATCCACTGGTCGTGCCGTCGTATGGATATGTTCCGACCATAACAGATTGCCGGTGGTGCGTTCGTCTTGCATGCCATGTTTTCTAACGCGTGTGCGAGCATCATCCTCGACCTCCTGCATAGTTTCTTGAATGCTTGCTCGGAACGCACCTACTATGCGATCATCGCCCGCAAGTGAATAGGCAAGCGATACGCCCTTCGGCAGATGAAAGTTAAAATCATAGCCAACAGTCCGATCAGCATTCGTGCGAAGCGTGAGACGCTCGTCGGTTCGTGGATCGAGGTTATCGCAAAGCCGATCGAAATCTTGCTTTTGCACAATGCCCGAAAGTCCCAGCATCGAAGCCGCCTTGCCATGCCAATGGCCGACCAGCTCCTGACCTTCACTAAGATAGTCTGAGTGTGAATAGTAGCTCTTGGCCGATGCGGCGGATTTGTTTTGAATGACTCGAAGCATGCAGTCATTCTAGGACCACATAGTAAGCTTGAGGTCAATTCATAGTTCCCAATGTACGTTCGGATGTTGGAGTAGTGTTGCACTTGCGTTACGATTGTGTTGATGGATTATCTTGGCATTCTTTGACAGTTGGAATTTGTTTTGCCAACTCCTGTTTTGAAATGAATTGATTAACGTTTAGCGATTAAAACGAGCCAAACATTAAGACCAACAACTGCAATCTCACGATCTCCGGCACACCTGCATGCGGAAAGTCCAACCTGCTTCACGAAATGCCGGGACTGCATCTTAAGCGATTGCAGTTCGCAGTCTTGAGGGACTTAAAAATGTCCAGCCGACTGATGAACGAGGCTAGTAACATTGCGTCACAAGCGACAGAATTGAATTAGTCTGTGTTCTTTTCTTTGACTCGACTTTTGTGGATTTGTGGAGACTCGTCAATGTATTTCTATCAACCCGTAAGGAACCAAAGATTTTTCGCGCCTGGAGTTCTCTACGATACAGTTGATTGGGAAGATTTTCCCTCCATCGTCGACGCGTTTAAGAAGCGAATCGACAACTGGTACTTTAATCCGGGTGAGGTTTTGAAAAACGCAAACTGGAATTATTCGTTCGCATTGATGGCGATCAACTGCCTTCTCGTTGATGCGTTGAGCCAGTTTTACTACGGGGAGTTCGAGTCAAGCCGTGGAACCTTCAAGAAGTTTGCACGGCAACAATTCCCCGCATTTCGCGAAAAGCTCTCGATCGAGATCCAACAGAAGCCTGAACGGAAAACGAAGAACAAACGAAGGACCAGCAGGAAAAAACCGCTGAAAACCTATGCAGAAGTTCTTTACCACTGTTTCCGTTGCGGAATTCTTCACGAGGCTCACATCACGGTGTGCGGTGGCATTGCCGGTCTTGACGGCAAGATGGTCGACACCGATCCAAATATCTGCACAAAATACCGCAACGGAGATGATTGCCCGACCGTTCGAATGGACCCGACCGTTATCTTTGCCGAGATCAAGACATTCTTCGATGAGTATGTCACGATGCTGTTAGACCCGGACAAGAAATTCGCCGTCCGCCGGCGGAAGTTCAGAAGAAAGTTTGCCGATAGCATTGGAGTCGATATTAGAGAGGTGAAGCATGGCGACGAAGCCTAGCCGCAACTGGTGCATCACGTTGATGCATCGCGGCAAAGAGACACTTATCGCCGATATCCCGACAACGCATATCAGCGAAGAGCGAATAAAGGCGCTCATGCAGATGGTTTATGCCAAATATAGCCTAACGGATGAGGAGATTGCTTGTTGCCATCTGAGGGGAAACGTGAAGCGCCACCGCAACCTCCTGAAGATTGTCGAGTACCGAGAGGAAGACCCTATCAAATTCATGTTGGCCTATGGTTCTACGTGGGTCCATGCAATCGTTGTGCGTCCTGGCGATAAGCACCCAGTTACAGGCGAGGTTATGCCGTGATTCGTTGACACCGCGCTGAGCGATGGGCTTTTGTTCCGCTCCATGATTGCCGATACGTTGGCAACATCGGCTAGAGCGCTCAACGGAAGTAGCTGTAACGCAAACTCGAATTGCGAATCTATTCGCGTCATAGAATCAATCTATGCGTTCACACAAGATTTGAATGCGATCTATGCACGACCCGCACTGGTTGCGTTAGCCGAGCGATTCTTGGCTTTGTCTTGCTCGATCCACGTATCCGCTTGGATCAAAAGCGATTGTGTCCTCAATAAATCCCCTGCGCGCAAATAAGCTGTCGATTGAAAGTTGCCATTGCCATCCTTGAAGTTGCGTTCGATCCGAACGGAATAATGCTCCGAACCATTCTCTGCTTTGTTCTTCCAAACGGCGACGTTGATGCCTCCCGATCCGCTGAAAGACACGATGGGTCGCATGGATTGAACTTTCGAACTATCGATGGTTTCTTCATTTTGAATAGCTTCTGGTTCGTTTGACATTTTGTACCTCCTTGATTGATTGTGGACGATTGCCATAGCAGCGTGGAAATATGGATGTCAAGAACTATTTTCAAGTTGGATTTCATATCCGTAAACGAAGGCGACCAACATGCGGCTTGCGTTTGGTCATGCTCCTTGATTCGCTGTTGATTGAAAGAATCTCCTTGCATCTCACTGAGGTTTGGATAAATAGCCGGATGGAAAAACGTTTCACAGCAGCAACGTCACGGAGGGTGCTTGGATTTACGCCATTTATTGGAGGCTG
>JANMGV010000110.1:0-7255 GCA_031374825.1 Pirellulaceae bacterium | reverse complement strand
AAGAACCAAGAACCAAGAACCAAGAACCAAGAACCAAGAACCAAGAACCAAGAACCAAGAACCAAGAACCAAGAACCAAGAACCAAGAACCAAGAACCAAGAACCAAGAACCAAGAACCAAGAACTATCTATCGTACAACTCAGCAAAACCTGCCAGTCGAGTCGCATAATCGTTGGTCTGATAATCCGCTGCCACACGCCATGACCAATTACCTCCGAGCGTTGAAGGCCGATTCATCCGCGAGTCAGCACCAAGCTTCAACACGTCCTGCATCGGAATGACGCACAACCGCGCCGCTGATCCCATTGCCAATCGAATAAAAGCCCAGGCAACTTCGCCGCAATCGCAGCCCAAGTATTCCAGTACTGGTTTTTGTTGCTCAGGCGTTCGCCCATCAAACCAACCTTGAATCGTATCGTTATCATGCGTGCCCGTGTAAACAACGCAATTGGGAACGTAATTGTGCGGCAAGAACATGCGGCAGCGCTCGTCCATCGAATCGAACGCGAACTGCAGCACCCGCATGCCCGGAAAAGAATAAGCGTCGCGCAAGGCGTCTACTTCGTCAGTGATTAAACCAAGGTCTTCGGCCAAAAGTGCCAAGCCCGGCAACTGCCGTCGTACTTCTTTGAACAATTCGTGACCTGGCACTTTTACCCAAGCACCGTTGACGGCTGTCTCTTCGTTTGCAGGAATCGACCAGCAAGCTTCAAAACCTCGGAAATGGTCGACGCGAATGATATCGTACAACTCGCGCGTACCTTGAAAGCGTCGAATCCACCAAGCGAACTTATTCCGTTTCATGTGGTCCCAGTTGTACAACGGGTTGCCCCAGCGTTGTCCTGTCTCGCTGAAATAATCGGGCGGCACACCGGCGACCAATTTTGGATTTCCATCTGCATCCAGCAAAAATGACTCGGGCGAAGCCCAAACATCCGCGCTGTCTTGAGCGACGAAAATCGGCAAATCACCAATGATCAGAATGCCGAGATCGTTCGCATATTGCTTGACCGCCAGCCATTGGCGAAAGAAGAAAAACTGAAGTACTTTTTGAATCGCGATTTCTTGATGACAGACTTCACGCCATCGAGCCATTGCGGCGGGTTGTCGTGTTGCAATATCGCGATCCCAATAATTGCTCCAAACGGCACCAGGAATTTGGTGTTCGGCGGCTTGGGCATCAAAATGTTTTTTCACGGCAATGAACAACGCATAGTCGTCCAGCCAGTGTGCTTGGTCTTGGCAGAATTTATCAAACTCAGCAGTCAGATCTTCGCTGCTGTTTGCCAAGAAGTTGAGCGCGGCTCGACGCAAAATGGGCGTCTTCCAATGAATCACCCAACCGTAGTCGACGCGCTCGCTTGGGAACTCGGGGACTTGCTCAAGGGACATTGCATCCAAAATGCCATCGATGACCAACCGATCGAGGCTGACCAACAATGGGTTACCCGCAAAACTCGACAAAGCAGCATAGGGCGAGTCGCCATAGCCCGTCGGTCCCAGCGGAAGGACTTGCCAACGAGTCATTTTCGCTCCCGCCAAATAGTCGACGAAGTCGAACGCAGACTGTCCAAGATCGCCAATGCCGTAAGGTCCCGGTAGCGAAGTCGGATGGAGCAAAATCCCCGAAGCACGTTCTGCCAACATATTCGAATGTTCCTCAATGATCTGCGACGGCGTCACTTGGTCAGGCGTATTGTGAACGAAGTACTCGATGGACGGCTCTTGGCTACAGATTCCTGACACGTTTTTAACCCTTTTTTAGCTGGTGAAGATAAGCCAAAATCGGAATCGATACGGTAGCCGCTTTTCGCAAAAACAACAGTTCGCGGCGAGCCCAACTCGGTCGACTACGGGCAATTCTATCTGCCAATCATCGATTCCAGCCAAACATAGGTTAGGATTAGCAACAAGTAAGCAACATAAAACGGCTTATTCAAAACTTGTGACCGCGTCGCTTTCAAGCAGGATTTTACAGGGCATTTTGCTGAAAGTTCGCGAGGGAATCGATGCTTTTTTGAGTCCGTTTTCCGCCAGGGATCGTAGTCGCGATCAAGACACCTTGAGAAACAGGAAATTCCGTAAAGAAAGATTTCGCCGCCCGACGTATCCGATAGGGATTGCTTGGCGAAAACCAAGGCCTGCCATTCCCGTCTGCGCATCCCAATTCGTCGGCAGTAGGCTAAACGACTGGCTAGGCAAGAAGGCCCGGAACTGCGATTCCCGGTTGGGCTGCCGGGATTTGTCAATTTCCCTTTACGCCCCACATTTTTCCAAGTAACTCATACATCGCCGGATCGGTTTCTTCCAGTTCTTTTTTATCAAAAGGAAAGAAGTCGTTCTTTGCAAAGAAAGCTTCGCTGGTTTCAGCGAAATACTCTTTGTGATCGACCATCGCATAAGCCTTGTCGCGGAATACGCGACCTGCTGCGTCGCGACGTTCGACGTCGTCGTACCTGCCGCTCGATTTTGCCGATTCATAAGCTGCGATGATTTGCGCCTCGTCAAAACCAAGCACGCGATCATGAAAAGCATGTGCAAGCTCATGCATCGCGAAATTCGGCATTCGTCGAGTGTCCTCGTCGAACACTAACACGTTGGTGAACTCTACCGATTTGGCCATAACTGGATCGCGACCATTATCCCGCAACCATTGAACGTCCGGATGGTACTCTGCGTGTGCACCAAATCGAGGATAAGCTGGTGAAAAGTAAAGTTTCACTTTCTGCATTTCACGAACAGCCGATTCAGGCACAACCCGCTTGATTTCAGCAAGCTGAATTTTCAACAATTCAATCGCGCGTTCCGCTTCCTTTGCATGTTCGTCAAGCAACCGTTTATCGATTGCCAGACTCCAGCCCTCGACGTCACGGTTTTCTCGCTCGATTGCAAGTTGGTCGGTGACTGCGATAGCGGCGCAATTTTCAGAATAAGCGTTCGCATGCGAGGTGAGTTGAAAAACGATCGGCTGAAAAAGAGAGAGTCCGGCCGTAACGATCAAGGTCAATATCTTATGCATTGGGGCTTACGTTCTTGAGTAAAAAAGTCGTACTGTTTTGTAGCAAATAGTATATCACGTCCAAACAATTAACCAGCAATTTTTGCTTCACCGAAAACTCGCTCCCTTTTCCCCGTCTTCAGCGATAAGGGTTGGGGATGAGCGAGTTTATGTGGGGAACTCCAATGCCAGCCAATTTTGTTCTACCGAGTTCTTGCTCCCTTCTCCCGTCTTCGGGGAGAAGGGTTGGGGATGAGGGGCAGAATTTCCATGCGATTCGTCCCCTCACCCCCCGACCCCCTCTCCCCAGAAGACTGGGGCGAGGGGGGGGCAAGAATGGGTCGCTCTCTTTTTAAGCGAAAGCGGCAGAACAAAAGCCGCATCCCTACTATTTCCGTGAACAACTATTTCCGCGAATTGCATTTGTTGCACAGCGTCACTCACCGTTGTCCACACGCCCCTTCCAGTGGCTCAACATTGAGAAGTCGATCCTTTACCGCGCCTTGACGACGCGCGTTCCAGGTATGCTGTCGTGCCAGCCGATGGGAAAGCCTTTATTGCCTAAGAAACTAAGTGCTTCGAAAGGTATGAGGCGGCAAAAAGTCCTGCCGAGAACTTGCTTAAACGAAGGATTCCCGCCCGTCGCGCTAACGACCCTCGTACCCGTTATGAACTTGCCAATCGTCCGACCCGTCGTTGCTTCGAGCACCACAAAATAAAAGAGGACGATGCAAATTCCTATTAACCAGAAAATCAAATTCCAAACAGGTTCGCTTTCGGGAGTAATCTCGATTCCGAAAAGACCAAATAAAACGAAACCCAAGCAAAACCCTGCGCCTAAATTGATTCCGTAAAGTAACAAATTATCCAAAATAGCGGTAAGGAATCTTTGGTTTTGGCTGGCCAAGTTCATGCCGGAGTTGATTGGCGGCGGAGCACTGGGTTCCAGTGGCGTTGCATAGGGATTAACATTCGACATCAGGTATGCTCCATGTAGTCAAGCGAAAGGAAAACTAGCCTAAGCAAAGCAAATACCTTAGCCCACTAAATAGTGGTAGTCAACAAAGCGGTTGTTCTGCAAGGTAAAAATAAATTCTCTGCAACCAAAAACTCAATAACTGATCACACGAACGAACGACTCTCATTCGACAATTTTCCGACATTACAAATCAA
This sequence comes from Pirellulaceae bacterium, assembly GCA_031374825.1. GTDB lineage: Bacteria > Planctomycetota > Planctomycetia > Pirellulales > Pirellulaceae > JANMGV01. The sequence goes on along the minus strand of JANMGV010000110.1, from coordinate 3,083 downwards.
GAGTCCTCATTGAATTCTGCACTTTCGGAAGAATCAAACACGGTTCAGTACTATCGTTCGATGACGGGGCGATGGCAGGGCGAGTATCGATTTGCAATTACCGACTGGCAAGCGATGAAACGAGCTTTGCCAATTGGTATTGATAGGCTGCGAATGATCGTCTTTCATTGCATGGGCAGTTATCGCATTACAACAACTAAACGATTTGAAGATGCGACGACGGTCAAGCACACGACGCGAATTGAAAAATGGCGAGTTCCCGGTTTCATCAGTACGGAATGGTTCCTGCTCAATGAAAATGGCAAAACATTTACCGTGAAGATGGTTCAACGACTCGCACCGTTCTTTTGGCGTCTCCGACATTTTGAAAACGGAACGGGCATCGTCGAAGACTCGCAGGTCGGTGCAGTTTATCAGTTGCCTTGGATTGGCGGTGAGATAAATCAGCAAGTTCTCATCGTCGATGATGGCGTGCTGCTGACCCAGATGACAACTTGGTTTCGCGCTCAAGCATTATTGAGGCGTTGCGTCTGAGTTGCAATGAATAGGAAGCCTAACTGATAAACCAAGTATTCAGAACGAAAGACAGACTATGAACAAGAAACCATGGCTTGATGGGCCAACTGCAAAAGATCGGGCTTGCGACAAAATATGGCAAGGCAGCATTGCCTTGCTGATTGGGGCCGTCGCTAACCATGTTGCTCAAGTGACAAAATCCTAAAGGTCAAAACAAGGCAAATGCGGTGGATTGAGAAACTGCCGGTATTCCGCCAATAAATTGACTGTTCAAACGAAGTCCCAAATAGTTAGAATGTTGAATAGATTCTCAGCATGGATCGTGAGGCTTGTTGGTCTCCGATCGCTCGCACAGTTCGTACCAGGAGGTATAAAATGCAGCCTTCATCGAGAACTCCCGAAGGGGATGATAACACTTGCTCGATCTGTGGCAAAGAAGTCCGGATGGAGCCCTCGCGACCTCCCGGCGACGCCCCATGTCCTCACTGCGGGGCACTGATTTGGTTTGACAATAATCAGGCAGCCGAAACTATAGACTCAAATCGCATTCGAGCTGAATCGCTGTTGAAGTTAGCAATTGAAGCATACAACGTAGAGCAATACCGTGTTGCCGAAACAAAATTGAAGAGAGTATTGTTGATCGATCCCACTTGTTCCAAAGCACGCGATTTGTTGGATAAAGTGAAACAGAAACTGCTCGAAGACAGTCCTGGACCGCGACGCCGTCGCAGACAGCGACCTGCAGTTGGATAGGCCTGATTGTGTGCTTTACCTCGTAGAGTTTTTTTCGTTCTTTACATCGTCGCGGTTCAACGGCAATCTGACCGCGCATCAAAATATTCCGCGAGTCAGCGTAAAACAAAAAGCCAACCCTTTCCTCCAATAGCGATTCCCGCCTCTTACCGTCTCAAACAGTCGGCAGTAGATTGGATCTTTTCGTCGCTTAATAATACTGATTGACTTCTTGACGTCTGGTTAAAGCATGAATGTACCTCGCGTTACGAAGAACGAATTAGACCGTGCAATGCGCGCTTATCTGGGTGAGTGTTGCAATGCGGGCGAGACTCGAAAGGCCATGGAGTCGCGGCTGAAAAAATTCGCTGGCGATCGACTGGATCTGTTCAAGCCGCAACTGGATTTAGATCTCGGGCTGGTGGTTGGTTGTTATAAGGCGGCAGCGAAGTTTGATCCGCTTGAAGATTTCGACCGAGCCCTAGACCAAGCTTTTGAAGTTGTTACGGAAGTTATCTCTTGGTATACGACTGAGACGCGTCGCAAGATGGCAATTTACTGCGTGTACGATGCGTGTAAGACGAAATAATTTTAAAGCTGACGCCTGATGGCGGTACCGGAATTCGAACTGAAATGGATCAAGTCCAATGCATTACTTACTGATTTACGAAACATCCAAAGACTACATGGCACGACGTGCGGAATTTCGAGTCGAGCATCTGACGAAAGCTTGGCAAGCGGTCGAGCGGGGTGAACTGGTGCTTGGTGGCCCGGTTGGCGATCCAGTGGAAAGTGCAATGTTGCTTTTCAAGTGCGACTCAGCCGCAGTTCCCTCGCACTTTGCCGAAACGGATCCGTACGTACTGAACGGATTGGTCGACCGCTGGACCGTAAAACCTTGGAACACAGTCACCGGCAAAGAAGCTTCAAATCCAGTGCGGGTCGATTAGGTAGCCGTCCAGCTTGTGAGTCTGTTTGATCGATTCGCCTCATCCAGAAAACGTTAATTCTCTACGAAGCAGAAGGCCGATCGTCTTGCTGCATTTGACTAGCGGATTTGCCATTATCACTCGCGATGAATCCAGCACACATGCCGATGCTTGTCGCCAATAGATGGACAATGTCGGCGGATAGTGAGATTTGCGAATCTGGCATTTGGACGAGTGAAACCGCGACGCGAAGAAAAAGAAATGCGAAGATGGCTAAGATCGTGAACGTCCGAAAACGAAAATGCCTCGCAATGACAAGCCCGCCTAAGCAACCATAGTAACCAGCAGACGGGCCAACGTCGTGCAAAGTGTACAACGTTCTGACGTTCTCGCCAAAGTGCAGCCAATGGAGTATCGCGACACCGATTGCAAACGCCCCAAGCGCAGCGAAATGGGATAGCAGAAATGTCCGCACAGTGGGCCATGTTCCCAAGAGCTTCTCGCTGATCCCGACCACCAAGAGAATCATCGCAACCGCTTGGAGCATGTGCATATAGTCATGAGTCAAGACAATACTACTTAGCAATCGAATAGCTTCGGTAGACAAAATGTGTCGTGGCGCGAAACCTAGTGACGATCGCAAGTCCGGCTGCAATCGACCTTCGATTCCGATCGCGCAATACGACGCAATCGAGATAACGACTATTAGAGTGAGCGTAAATACGTATCGCTTCAAAATTGAGCCTTGCTGCTATGGTAGGTTATCCCCTCGAAGTCTCCTCGTGGCAAGGCTCCGGCCTTGCTACGCACTGCATGACAGGCTCTGCCTGTTGAACGACTCATCCAGTGCTCTCGCAGGCGGAGCCTGCAATTCAGCGGGTAGCAAGGCCGGAGCCTTGCTACCAG
>JANMGV010000085.1:0-3490 GCA_031374825.1 Pirellulaceae bacterium | reverse complement strand
AGTCGACGCATCCAGAGAAACTGCGGGCATGGCAATGATCCTTAAAAGTAGTCCGATTCGGAAAAAGCCATTTGACAAGAAATGCCCTCGGTCACCAATATCAATTCATCGAGTCAAGCCCAATGTTTGAACAGCCCAGCGCTAGCCGCCGGTTCCCCAAGAAAAACACCAGCTCGCCCATCACAAAAAATGGCGTTGTCCAATCAAGTTCGCTTTCCTAAACGAAATTGCTAGCGCCCGCCCGCTCCGCGTAAATAAATCTGCCCGTCTTCGAAATGATCTTTTCACGCACGCCGTTTGGCGAAGAACCAAATGCAATTCTGCGCGGCATTTCCGAACGTTCGAATCGAGTATATTATCTAGTGAAATGCTGACACTTCTCGCTAATCGCCTGTGCTTCGAACGACAAAAGGCGCGAATTGACAGCGTTTTCGCACTCAAACTTAGACACGGTACTCGTACTCGAATTTCGCTCCCGATCGATTACGAGTACGAGTGCCGTTTCACTGAATACGAATACGATTTTGATACGATCGCGCTCGGCGATCAGCGAGAAGTCTCACTTTTTTTCCGTGTGATTATTCGCGCTAAGCGGAGTTGCTCGTCACGAATGGCTGAAGATTTGGCTGAAGCGTTCACTGCGACACTGAACCTGTCGCTTTTTGCTGAATCCGACTGCTTGGAACTTGATTTTTGCTTGAAAAACACCTTAAACTAATGTTGTTAACGGGCAATCGACGGAGTCAATGGCTACAAACTTTTGCATTGAAGTTTATTGACCTTTGGACTTTTTGCAGCAGGGTTTAGCGATGAAGAACCGAGAAAGCATTTGGCGGTCGGCAAGTGGGTTCACGTTGGTCGAACTCCTGGTCGTGATTGCAATTATTGGAGTATTGGTGGGGCTTCTATTGCCTGCGGTTCAGTCGGCGCGGGAAGCTGCGCGCGGTATTCAATGCCAAAACAATCTGCGGCAACTTGGCCTAGCCGTTCACAATTTTGAAAGTGCTATGCGTCATCTGCCTCCCGCTCGCATTGCTGCACGGCCCGGCGATAGTGTCGACTTCGCATGCGGTGGAGAGCAGCCAACGTGGTTGGCCATTATCCTGCCCTACATCGAACAAACCAACGTGATGGTCGACGTGCAGCCTTTTGAAAAATGGTATGAGCAACCGACTCGATTTCGAGACACATGGATTCCTACTTTCATTTGTCCCACACGCCGAGCCGCGTCAGGTCCCTTAGTTGATCGAACGATTGGGGGCGGGACGGCTGGGCGGTTGCCTTGCGGTTGCCCTATTCCGGGGACAGGCAATGTTCAAGTTACAGGCATTCCATCCGATTATGCTGCAAACCATGGTGACTTAACGCCTGGAGCTGTTGGTTTACCGTCGGACTTTTACTACGGCGGCAATGGGTCTGGTGCGTTGAACTCGGTTCGAGCGAAATGCGAAAACGGGAAAGTTATTGGATACGCAGATTACTTCCGATTTCAAGACATCACTGATGGCCTAAGCAATACGTTGTTGATTGGCGAAAAGCACATCTCGATCAATAAGCTTCGTAAATTCCCGGACGACGGGCCCGCCTATGATGGCGATCATCTGCCTGCAGCTTCACGCATTGCAGGGCCAGGTATCCCTCTGGGTCTGGGGCCGTATGATGACGCAGCTAATTTCTATTCCTTCGGAAGCTGGCATCCTGGCGTCACACATTTCATTTTCGCCGACCTTCACGTACGCCCTATTAGCTCGACGACCGATACCGTATCGCTAGGCCAATTGGCAAACCGTCACAACTACAAAGTCGAGAAGATCTACATCGACTGATCAACCGGTGAGTAAAGATTCCCCATGTTGCGTTTCGGCCTTTTATTTTTTTTCTTCGCTGCAATCTCCATCTCTGGTTGTGGCCCAGCGGGACCGGCAACGTATCCCGTTCGAGGCAAGATCACTTTTGAAGATGGTTCGCCAGCGCAAGTAGGCTTGATTGAATTTCGATCCGCCGACCGTACCATTGCAAGGGGCAAGATTGAGAGCGATGGTTCCTATTCTCTAACGACTTTCGAACCAAACGATGGCGCACTCGAAGGCGAACATCAAGTGGTCATTCAGCAAATGATCATCACCGAAGACTTGTCCTTTTCATCGCACAATCACGGAAAGCGCGTACCACAGTTTTACGCCGACTACAGCTCTTCACCGTTGCGAGCGGAAGTGACGAAAGTTAAAAAATCGAAAGGCGAAAGCAATAAGATTGACTTTCAGTTGCTAACTTCCGAAGCAGACAAAACCGATCACGACCATTGAAGCCTCCGCACATTGTTTTATCACGGACGAAACCAAGAGTGCTCGGAGCTTGTCTCCGACACTCTCAGTTTTGGCGTACTAAAAGAGAGGACTCGCTCGCCGCGCTTTTAGGACACCAAAACGGCGTCCGTCGGGGGCAAGCCCCGATCGTCGCTGTCGGGTGGGTAGTGTCTGCCGTTTTAGCACACCAAACCTGTTGCGACGGATCGGGACGAGCCCGAGCGTCGCGGAGTGGGTGTGTATATGGCGGGGAGCATCAAACGCGAAACTGGGCCTTGTGCCCATGTTTCGCAACAGGTTTGGTGCGCTAAGGTGAAAGCCAGAGTGCTCGGAGCTTGCCTCCTTCACTCTTAGGTTTGGCGTGCTAAGGGAGGTCGCGCGCGCATCGCCTTTAGGACACCAAAACGGTGTCCGTCGGGGGCAAGCCCCGAACGGACGATAAGAAGCGGACCGTTGAAAGCCAGAGTGCTCGGAGCTTGCCTCCCTCACTCTAAGGTTTGGCGTGCTAAGGGAGGTCGCGCGCGTGAATCAATCATATTGTGTGTATCCTATTGTCTGACGCCCACCACAACCGGACGCGATCTCAAGACCAAATGAAAATGGTTCACCATCCAAACATAGGCAAAGACTTCCCAACCGGTTCGGGCGACTGTCTTGGCCAAGCCATCGGTCATACGCTGATAGTCACCGTCGATATGAAAAATCGCTTGACGACCATTCCCTCGTGCCATCAAATGATAGATGGCGTTCGGAAATTCAATTCGTAGTGGTCTCGCCATGCCAACAACCTACCACGCAACCACCTGCCTATAAACCGAAAACAGGGTCTGACCCCAGAGGCTCTTGCCGCCGCCTGTCAGAACCCGAATGGATCTGGACTCCGCAGTTAATGAGCTGCAAAAAACCTGAACCCGCAAACAAAGCAACAAATTGATCAACAAAATCATGGAAAACTGCGGCGCAGAATGGGGTTGCACCCTCTTCAGGGGGCTTTTTTGTTTTTTTAACCATGTTTTCCAGCACAATCAAGTTGTTGGACAGACTCTAGCTAGTGTCTGTCCGGAAATTCAAAACATATTAGCTGTGCGTAACTTAGGATGCAAACGTCTCGCGAAGATTGTGCTATTGACTCACACGCCCCCTTTTGCAGGTCGATCAAACCACACGAAAAGTGTTCCGACATA
>JANMGV010000084.1:0-27111 GCA_031374825.1 Pirellulaceae bacterium | reverse complement strand
TATGTCGGAACACTTTTCGTGTGGTTTGATCGACCTGCAAAAGGGGGCGTGTGAGTCAATAGCACAATCTTCGCGAGACGTTTGCATCCTAAGTTACGCACAGCTAATATGTTTTGAATTTCCGGACAGACACTAGCTAGATCTGTTTGCCTTTCCATCGAGTAAACGCTTCCAACGCAAAATACTCCGGAAGTCCAAGTTGGTTGTAATTGTCTGCGGTTCCCCGATTGCGGTCTTCGGCGCGTTGCCAAAATTCGCGAGGGTCGCTGCCCGGAAAGAGCGCTTCGTCTTTCTGACTCTCGTGCATGAAAATCGCTTTGCGTTTAAGCTCGATATCCGTCGGACTGAGGGGCACGGCGATTTCGATTTCGTGCAAAGGATACTCTTGCCAAGCACCGCGATACAACAATACTTCCGGCGTCTTTTGGTTTTCGGATGCGAGAATTTCAAGAGCACGGAATATCGCTTCGGCACAAACCCGATGCGTACCGTGTGGGTCGGCCAAGTCACCTGCAACATACACTTGGTCGGGTGCTACGCGGATCAACAAATCGCGTATGATCGCAATGTCCTCATCGCCGACAGGTTTCTTGGCAATCGTTCCCGTTCGATAGAATGGCAGATCGAGAAAGTGAAGGTCTTCTTCGTGGCAACCGACAGTAATTGCTGCGGCACGTGCTTCGCTCCAACGAATAATTCCCTTGATTGCCAAAATTGTATTGTGGTCGGGTTGGCCAGGTTTTTTGTTGCAAATAGCGTTGCAAACTTCGTTTTCGATATCCAATGATTTTTGATGGTCAATTCCGAATAACCGGTTGTATTCGGTTACTAAGTCAGCAACGCGGCGCGCGTCATGGTCAAAAACGGCAATGTTCCCGCTGGTCATATAAGCCACATGGGCACGATGGCCATCGGCAACCAAACGAATCAAGGTGCCTCCCATGCTGATCACATCGTCGTCGGGATGTGGGCTGAAACACAAGATCGTTTTTGGATCTTTCCCTGCCGGGTGATATTCAATCGTATCCATCATCCAGCGAAATACGCGATGCGCTAAAGTCTGTGCCGGACCATGATGTCGGAGCAATTGGTGCAAATCGTACTCTCGAAAATCATCGTCGTCCAATTTAAGAAGTGCTTTGTGAGTTTTTTGACACAACCATAGAACGGCTCGTTTGATCAGTGACTCATTCCACTCGACAGTCCCAATCAACCAAGGCGTCGAAAATCCTGTCATCTGTCCCGCAGCAGCTTCGTCGACCAAAACGCGCACATCGCCATGTTCCTGTAAAAAGGATGCCGGGACGCGATCGGAAATGGATCCCTCAAGCGCTTCTGAAATGATCTTTGATTTGTGTTCCCCGAGCGCCAACAACAGTGCGCGACGAGCACTGAGGATCGTTCCCAATCCCACCGTTAATGCCTGAGTCGGAACGTTGTCTTCGCCAAAAAAATCACCAGCGGCGCTTTGTCGTGTGATTGGGTCAAGTGTGCAGAGCCGCGTTCGGCTTTTTCGAACAGAGAACGGTTCGTTAAAACAAATGTGCCCGTTGCGACCAATCCCAAGCAGTACCAGATCGAACCCACCGGCATGTTGAATCGCTTCATCGTATCGTCGGCATTGCATATCAGCGTCCGACGGATGAACCATGCCATCAAAGAAATGGACGTTTTCCGGATAGATGTTGATCTCGTTTAAAAAATGTTCTCTCAACCACCGACAGTGACTTTGCGGACTATCCGTCGGTAAGCCATAAAACTCATCCAAGCCAAATACAACCACGCTGGAGAAGTCGAGGCCTTCTTCGCGATGCAACCGAATCAACTCGCGGTAAGTTCCCACCGGGGTCGAACCGGTCGGCAACCCCAATACAGTGCGCTGACCCAAGTCAGTTCTTTCGCGAATTAACCTTGCAACAATCTGCGCAGCGTGCCTAGCTAAATCTTTGCCTGTATCAAAAACGAAGGCAGGTATATGGGTTCCTTTGATCGGTCGAGCCTTTGGTGTCACATTATTCCTAGCTGGGCGGGCATTGATGATAGTCATGGTTGATCCGTCAGTTCCTTTCCAATTTGATTCCTAGTTGGACATCGCCACTTTTCGAACGAATTGCAGCAATCTGCGATCCGTTCGGTAAACTGAGCGGCTAGGCGCTAGCCGCCGGTCTTTCCCAGGAAACAACAACAGTTATCCCTCGGAAAAACCGGCGGCTAGCGCCGTTCCGCTCATAAAATATGGTGCTGTGCAGCTAGTCTCCGATGGCCTCATCCCATGAGGACATTTCCAGTATAAATTCTGGCAGAATATTAGCTACATCGAACTATCGTCGGATATTCGCATTTCCAAGGGAAGGCGACTTTTGACCAAGGATTTCAAGGAAAATGAGACTCAATTCCTCCCAGCAGAGCGAACTAAAGGATTTTGTAAAGGAACTTTCAGACAAGCAAATTCACGTGGTGATTGCAGAAAGTTGCACGGCAGGGCTCGTATCTGCATTGCTCGGTCAAATACCGGGAGTATCGAATGTGCTGTGCGGCTCGATGGTTGTCTACCGCGCTTCGGCCAAACAAGATTGGTTGGAACTTGACCCAAAGATGTTGGCGGACCCAGCTCGCGGAACCGTCTGTGCCGAAACAACTCGGCAGTTAGCTATTTCGGTTTTGCAAGCCACTCCCGAAGCCAACTGGTCAGTCGCCATCACCGGACATCTTGGTCCAGGCGCTCCTCAAGAACAAGATGGATGCGTGTTCCTTGCAACTGCAGCGCGTCACGAATCGACTGCCATGATCGCCGACGAGACAGTTCAGAATCTTCTAAACATCGAACCGACCGATTCCGACGATATCGATCGGCGCGCACTACGCCAACAAGAAGCAGCTTGGATGGCGATCGATTTCTTGCGGCAGTCTATAAAAAGATTCAGCCCCCGTTAGATTGAGATCCAACGAGGGCTGAATGAAATTTCCGAATGTTCAAGCATGAAAGGCTTTATGCAAACCATCGGCTAATATCGGAATCAGCTCAGCTATCCTTCGCAGTCGTGTCTTCAAGATTGGTAGTACCTGATCCGCCAACCGGCATCTGTTTCTGCGGGTTGGATGGCGTCACATCTGTGGACTTGCTCACCGAAGTATCTTGTTTGTTTTCGCAACCAGAAAACAAAACGGGGAAACACAATGTTGCAAGGATCACAAATTTCCGCACGGTTCAGTACTCCAATATCTATTATATAAGTTGGAGGCCGTTCAATAAATCTGAGCGGCCCAGTATACGAACTAAGACCTGCTCCGTTGGTGAGTTATTCCATGACTCTCAAAAAAATCCGAAATTTGCTAAATCGCTGCGGATTTTCTGGCAAATCATAAACGACAAACTTCGCGTGTTCGAATCAAATTACCGCCTCGAAATCGTCAGCCAATTCACATGGAGGGCTGACAATTTGAGGACCGATGGTCGATGAGTGGTTGGTCGCATTGTCCGCTGAATGGATATCGAAACATCACGTAAATTAGATTACATCGTCCATCCATCAGGCAAGGTGGAATCTTTAGGAACAACGGGGATTCCCTCGCGTATTTCACACGGTTCATAAGCGTCGCTTTCTTCAACGCCCGTTCGATTGATCACTTGAACATGACGTCCAACGCGGCAATTTTTGTCGAGAATCGCGCCTTCAATGAGACTACCGGTACCAATTCCAACCGGCACTTTTCCTTGTTCATTCAAAGTCGCGATGTCCGTTTCTGTTTCGAGATAATCGGCACCCATCAAGATTGAATTCCGAATCGTCACGCCCTCGCCAATGATGCATCGAAGCCCGACGACGCTGTTTTCGATCACGGCCCCGCTTCCAATTCGGCAACCGTCGGCAATCAACGAACTGCGGACCGTCGCGCCTTCGAATAGTGACGGGGGCAGGAATCGTGCTCGGGAATAAACCGGTGCATCGGGACTGACCAAATCGAAAGGTGGATTGGGACGCGCGAGCGACAAATTGGCATCGTAAAACGCTTTGATTGTCCCGATGTCTTCCCAGTAGTCGTCGAACAAATGAACTTGAACTTTACGACTGCGGACTGCTGCGGGAAAAACTTCTTTGCCAAAATCTTCGTAGTTGGTCTTGTTCAATACATCAAACAGCAAATCGCGATTGAAGATGTACAATCCCATACTTGCCAAACAATCGCGACCTTTAGATGGTATTCCGCGAGCATCGATCCACTTAGGATCCGTCCGCACCATATCAATTTCCGCTTCGGTCTGAGGCTTTTCCAAAAATCCTTGTACCCGTCCCGTGTCGTCGCATCGCATCACGCCTAAACTGCGAGCCGCTTGACGAGTTACAGGAATCGCGGAAATTGTAACTTCTGCCCCCGACTCTTTATGCGTTCGCAACATGTCCGAATAATCCATTCGGTACAGTTGGTCACCCGACAAAATCAAAACGTACTGAAGGTCCTTATGGTCCAAGTACCGCAAATTTTTACGAACGGCATCAGCAGTGCCTTCATACCAAGCGGTTCCCGTATCCATCGTCTGTTGAGCGGCTAGCAACTCGACGAAACCACCGCTGAAATTATCGAATCGATAGGTCTGCCGAATATGACGGTGTAAACTCACGCTCAAGAACTGCGTGAGAACATAGATCCGATTGATACCCGCATTGATGCAGTTGGAAATGGGAATATCAATCAGCCGGTATTTGCCCGCCAAAGGAACGGCCGGCTTGGCACGAATTTTGGTTAGCGGGGACAGTCTCGTTCCACGGCCCCCACCCAGAATCAAAGCGGTAACGTTTCGCATGTCGTGGCTTAGCATAATTCTATGAATCCTTGGCTCGGTGGTGCTAATGATGACGCAAATTGTGATGCAAATTGTGTTGCAAATGGAGTCGCAAAAATCTCGATTCGGCCACACAGCAAAATAGCAGGCAAATCACTTTTTCAAAAGTAACCTGACTGTTCAAAAACGGTTATGCTAGGTTTTAATCAACTTTTCACGATTTCCCGGCGGAGCGACTGAGTGTTACCCAAACTCCGTTTTTATCAAACTTCGCAAAGTCAATCGAATATTCGATCGTTTCCAATTTAATCCCTAGACCGGCTTTCCCAAGTCGCTCTCACGACTAATAATTCGTTTCCTATTTGGATCGCGATACTTCTTGATCGATTTGCAGCAGTTTGCGGCCTGTGCGCTGAAATAAGCGGCAAGTCGTTAGCCGCCGGTTCTCCCCAGGAAAAACCGGCGGCTATCGCCTTGCCGCTCACAAAAAGTGCCGCTAACCAGATACGCTTTGCAAAACAAAAATCCTAAGAAATTTTCAGGTTAAAACGCCTTCATGGAAGCTGTCGAATACGCTAGCCGATTAGTAGAAGTCGATTCGGTAAGCCAAAAATCAAACCAACTAATCTCCACTCGCGTTTCTGACTTCCTGACCCGACTCGGATTTGAACTTGAGATACTTAGCTACGTCGATGCCAATCAACAAACGAAAGTGAGTTTGGTCGCTCGGCGTGGACAGGGCCAAGGTGGCGTTGCTTATCTGTGCCACACCGACGTCGTTCCCGTCGACGATTGGGACATCGAGATCTGCAAACCGTTTCAGCCCACAATCCGTTCCAACCGACTGTACGGCCGAGGCAGTTGCGATATGAAAGGCTCATTGGCTTGCGCCTTGGCTGCTGTTGAACGCATCTCGGTCCGCGAGCAATCGCACCCAATATACTTCGTTTGCACAGCCGACGAAGAACTCGGAACGGTCGGGGCGAAAATAGTCGATCAACAATCCCGCTTCTTCCAAGAAATGGTCGACTCCAACACTGTCGGAATTGTCGGCGAACCTACGTTGCTCAACGTCGTCCACGCCCACAAGGGAGCCTTTGGCTGTACCGTGACGGGGCGTGGCATCGCTGCCCACAGTAGCACGCGCGAAGGCGTTAACGCAAATCATGCTTTGATACCAATCCTGCCATTCCTTCTAGAATTGCAGAAGCAAACAGAAAGCGATTCTCGGCTGCAAAACCACGCGTTCGACCCACCGACTCTTTCGTGGAACATCACACTTCAAAATGAACCTCTGGCGGTGAATATCACGCCAAGTATGGCGCGCGCAAATATTTTCTTGCGACCAATGCCGAACGTCGCCCATCAACCGTTGCTCGACTTGTTGCAAGCCGAGTGTGAACGTCTTGGGCTCGAATATCAGTTTATCGATCGCACGAGTCCTTGGATGTGCGACCCAGCCGCACTGCACATCGAACAGATGCTCGCGATCACCAACACAGCTGCTCCCCAAACCGTGTGCTTTGCAACCGATGGCGGCGCGTTACAAAGATTAAAAAACCTCGTCGTGTGCGGACCAGGAGATATCGCGCAGGCTCACCGACGCGACGAATATATTGCGATTGAGCAATTGCAAAAGGGCTCTGAGGTCTTTGAAAAAGCGTTTCGTTTTTGGAGTTGTTCGCAAACTCCATCCACTGCTTCGACCATCGTTTTTTCGTCCAAGTCGACGGACGCCGGAACATCTACGGAACCAAGTAACGAAGAACTCGATTACACAATTCGACCGGCGATGGCTGAAGACATAACGGCGATTCAGGAGTTGATGCAGCCTTTCGTCCAACAAAGAAAACTGCTTCGCCGAAGCCGAGCCGAACTCATGGCCCTCATTCCCAACGGATTCGTAGCGGAATCGGATGACAGGCTCGTTGGATTTTCATCGGTCGAAGTGTATTCAAAGAAACTAGGCGAAATACAAGGATTAGTGGTCGATCAACGCTTCCAAGGCCGCGGTGTCGGGAGCGAACTGGTTCGATTCTGTGTTCAGCGAGCCGCAGAAAAAGGCATTCTTGAAGTCATGGCGATCAGCTCGTCCGAAAACTTCCTTCGCAAACTAGGTTTCGACTATTCGTTGCCCGATCAAAAACGAGCCCTGTTCTTTCAACTGCGCAGTCGAGACGAACTGTACAAAGACCAGCCAACAGCAGAATAGTCAGTCCTTCGTTTGGCCTACTGACCGACAAATGGCACCGGTGCCAAGAACGCGTGCTGCGAAATCACAATCAAAGCTCCGTCCCACGATGTCAACGTCGCCAAGTAAAGGAACAACAAGTAGAACGGCACGGCGACCAATTGCAGTAGCCAAGCTACCCAGCGAGACAACCAAAGTCGCTTGGGGATTTCACGATGCCCGCGCCGCAATGCCCAACCGACTAAAAATCTGGCAGGCAACATCAACAGCACAAAAAACAAACTTGGCAACCACATCAACTCTTCCGGCAATTTCTCGATGCGAAATAAATAAAGCGGCAAAGCTAACGCGAGCGTCAGTAGAAAACTAAAGAAGAATGCCCAAGGAGCACGCTTAAAATCTTTGCGTATGGTGCGTACATCAAAGATCGATCGGAAACGATTTTCTCGGGCCATCTGAATTTGCAAGAACGGCAAGTACATCAAGACCAGCGTCATCAACAACGCACCACCAAACATACCGATCACGGCTTGGCCAGGATTGTCGTTACCTCGCATTCCAATCACGATCAGCGCGCTCGGAACCGCCAACCAAATAATCGCGCCTACCGCCGCGCGCAACCCAAGCCACATTAATTTCGGCAATCGCAATCCGATCGTATAATTCCAGACCGCATCCTCGGCTCGCTGCCAAGTTGCCGGTCGCCAAATTTCGGAAACAAAACGACGAGGTGCCGGCCATAAAAAATGATACCAACGTCCACCGCGAAGCGCCGCCCAAGAAATGTGTAACACCCAAAGTATCGAGACTATCCAAGCCGCAGTTTGCCAGTTTCTCGCAATGCGACTTCCATGCGCTATCAGTTCGGCCGAGTACGCATAGTCAGTCACAAACCAGACGGGTAGCCAAGTCAACGTCGCACCGGCAGCGATAACACCAAGTCGACCTGCTCGTGAAAGCCCTGGAAGCGTTCGCCGCCACGGTTCTCCCGCCGCTACTCGCCGACCAACTTCCAACATATATCCCAGACTCGCTAACTGTAGCAGCGGAAATGTGCTTGCCACACCTAGCAATACAACCAAACTCGCAAATTGAAAAAGGCCATACAAAATGCGAAACGGCAGTCCTAGCCACCATCGAAATCCCTTTCGCACTCGCATGGGCTTTGAGGGATCGGCAGCAGGTTCCGCTATTGCTTGAACCGGGACTTCTTCGAGAATTTCGGTCTCAACCACCTGCGCATCAACAAGCGTTTCGGCAGAATCCAGAGGATCGATCTCGGCAACAACGGGCGAATCCGATTCGGGAATTAGCTCTGCCATAACGTACTTCGAGCCCGGCAAATTCTGAGTTAGCGGATTCGCGTTGTTCGAATTCATGTCATTCCCACGTTTCGTGGAACCTACGCCTTGACCGGTTTAGCTCAAACCGACCTCTATTGTATTTCGATCAATTTTGCAAATGCTTTGCAATATCGAAACAAATTCCTCGAAAACAATTTAGGCTAAGTATATCGGACTTGAAACGATCACTACCATTCATATACTCCGCGAGGTCAGTTTTGAGGTTTTGTGAGCGGCAAGGCGCTAGCCGCCGGTGCTGACCGAATGCACAACCCGCAGCTAGCGCCTTGCGGCTCACTCAACAACACGTCCCTCAATTCTGACCGCACGGCGTATAACGATAACCACTTAACCTGATTTAGGCGGCATTTTTCGCCAGACAATTCTAATCTGCGACTCGAAAGTGTGGGTCAAAATGGACCAAAATCCTAACGTCTCGCGAAAGAAAGCTTGGGCCAAACATCTACTGTTGGCCGCCGTCATCTGCAGCACCGGCTTGGTCGTCGCTGCCACGCTTCGCCCCGAACCCCAATTGAAACGACTGCCGAACGAAACGCAATACTTCTCCGAATCCGGTTTTTCGACGGTCGTCGATCGAGTAAACGCGGAAATAGACAAGTCGATTCAAATTGCCCAGCTCGACTCCGCCCCCGATGCCGACTGGTTGACGATCTGTCGGCGTCTAAGTCTAGCTTTGGTCGGTAATGGCCTGTCACTAGAAGAAATTCGCGCAATCGAACAAGTGCCCGAAAAGGATCGTATCCGATGGTGGACAAATTATCTGTTGCAGGACAGTCGCAGCAGCAACTATTTATCTGAGCGACTAACTCGAGCTTACGTCGGAACGAACAACGGACCTTTTATTCTGTATCGCCGCCGCCGTTTCCAGCTATGGCTAGCCGATCAGCTTCACAAGAACCGGCCCTACGATGAAATCGTTCGCGAAATGATCGCTGCCGAAGGCCTTTGGACGGATCAGCCGGCCGTCAATTTCTTGACGGCGACGATGGATGAAAACGACAATGGTCGAGCCGATCCGATACGCTTGGCAGGCCGGACAACGCGGGCTTTTCTCGGCATGCGCATGGACTGCATGCAATGCCACAACGATTTTCTCGACAAAGTTAATCTTGGAACAGAAGCAGATCCGATTTTGGGAACGCAGCATCATTTTCATGAACTGGCCTCGTTTTACGCAGGTGCTCGCCTTTCAAAGAACGTCTTTTCGGGACTTCGCGACGACAAACAAGACTACAACTATAAATTCCTGGATGATGAGTCTGAGACAACCGTCGAGCCCAAAGTACCGTTTTATTCCGAACTCCTTCCAGCTCAAGGCAACCCACGTCAAAGATTGGCTAAGTGGGTTACTCATCCTGACAACAAACCATTTGCGCGCTCGACCGTCAATCGCATTTGGGCTTTGATGTTCGGACGCCCCTTGGTCGAACCGGTGGACGATATGTCGCTCAACGGTCCATTCCCTGCCGGCCTCGAAACGCTTGCCGACGATTTCGCAAAGAACCAATTCAATATGAAAAGGCTGATCAGTCTGATCTGCGAAACAAAAGCTTTCCATCGTGACTCGCGGTCCCCAGCATTTGATGTGACTGCCGAGCACGAAAATAGCTGGGCCGTTTTTCCTTTGACGCAACTGAGACCCGAACAAGTTGCAGCGAGTATCAATCAAGCTTGCCGATTGAAAGCGATCGATGACGAAAGTTCGATCATTGCCCAAATTGAAAAATTCGGTTACGTCAACGATTTCATCAAGAACTATGGCGACCGCGGTGAAGACGAATTCAACGCACAAAGTGTGACAATCCCCCAACGATTGTTAGTCATGAATGGTGGCCTCGTTGCCGAGCGTTCGCGAAGTAACCCGTTGTTTAACGCCACGAATCGGCTTGCCAACATCGCCGAAAACGATGCGAAGGCTGTCGAATCAGCTTACTTGGCAACGCTCAACCGTCTGCCAACCGAAAATGAGTCCAAAGAACTTTCGTGCTACTTGGAAGGCAAACGCGGCGAAGAGCGTGTGCAGTCCATGTCGGATATTTATTGGATTCTTTTGAACTCAACCGAATTTTTGTGGAACCACTAATTACAAAATTCTAGGGCAGACGTTTCGACAAAATTTGCGGCTGCCGAACAGCATTTGCGGGCTATGCGATGCTCTCCCATAAAAGGAACTCAACCATGTGCAATCAAGACCGAACTCCGGAATGTGCCAGTTGGCATCGCATGTCGCGACGACGAGCTTTGGGAATGGGTACGGCCCTGGCGGGATTGAGCTGGTTGACTCCTTTCGCTGAACAACTTGCCCGAGCCGCCGAAACGCAGCCTTCAGGCAAACGTCCTAAGTCACTCCTGATGCTTTGGCTGCAAGGTGGTCCAAGCCAGTTAGAGATGTTCGATCCTCATCCTGGTACACGTATCGGCGGCCAAGTCAAAGCGATCGCGACGTCGGCCAAAGGTATCCAAATCGCCGACACCATGCCGCTCACCGCAGAGCAAATGAAGCACGCAGTCTTGATTCGGTCGATGGTCAGTAAAGAGGGCGATCACGAGCGAGCAACTTACAATGTAAAAACGGGCTGGCGTCCCGATCCCACGCTGATTCATCCGTCGATTGGCTCCGTTATCTGCCATCAGACTAAGGACAACATTGAAATCCCCCGCCACGTCTCCATCCTAAGCAGCGAGTGGTTCCCTCGCGGCGGATACCTGGGCAGCGAATACGACGCTTTTCAAATCGGCGATCCGCGCGATCCGCTTCCGAACTTGAAAAGCTACCTTCCCGAAGATCGTCAAAAGAAACGGCTTCAAGGGTTGACCACCGTCGTCGAACGGGAATTCGAACGCGGACGAATTCGCGAACTCGATAAGAACAAAACACTTCACGAAACTTCGACGACACGCGCGGTTCGCATGATGGAAAGCAAACAAATCGAAGCGTTTGATGTTAGCAAAGAATCCTCGACACTCATTGCCAAGTTCGGCGATACACCTTTCGGTAGAGGCTGTCTGGCGGCTATTCGCTTGATTGAAACAGGCGTCCGCTGCGTCGAAGTTGAGTTGAACGGCTGGGATTCGCACATCAACAACCATGAGCTACAATCTGGCAATTGCAAGATACTTGATGCAGCGCTCGCTGCAACAATCGCTGAACTCGAAAACCGTGGATTACTGCAAGATACACTCGTATTCTGTGGCGGAGAATTCGGCCGGACACCGACTATTAATCCCGCTGGTGGCCGCGATCATTGGCCAACGGGATTCAGCGCATTGCTTGCTGGTTGTGGTATGCAGCAAGGCATTGTCCACGGGGAAACGTCACCAGACCCAGATGAATCAACAGACAAACGTTTGGAAAGCGTCGCTTCGCCGGTTAAAGTCGAAGACCTCCATGCAACGATGCTAACGGCTTTGGGTATCGATCCGACAATCGAACTGCAGACGCCCATAGGTCGACCGTTAACATTGAGTCAAGGTAACGCACTTCGCGAAGTCCTCGCTTCCTAGACCGCGCTGAATGATGGTCGTTGCGACTGAGTCTATGCGCCTAGCATCTCGACTCGGCTCATCAACACAGCTTGCCCCCTGAGCAGCACGCGATCGCATTGAACAATAAGCTTGACAATTCCCCCCCGCTCGCTGGCTTGGTAACCGGCTAAATCCAAGCGTCCCAGTTTCGCAGCCCAATACGGCCCCAGCGTGCAGTGAGCCGAGCCTGTCACCGGGTCTTCGTTAACACCGACAGCAGGCGCAAAGAACCGCGACACAAAATCAAACTGCTGGGAATCGCTTGCACTCGTCACGATAACTCCACGAACCGGCAACTTCGTCAGCTCGGACATGTTCGGTTTGAGCGAACGTAAAACTGTTTCATTTGCGACTTGAACCAGAAAGTCCATGCCGCTATTCCCTATCCATTCCAAGGAAACACCGAGCGCTTCGCTCAAACCCTCAGGCTCGAGACATTGCTCAGCAACCTTTGCAGGAAAATCCATTTCAATCCAGTCTTGATCACGTCGGCAAGTCAACCAACCGCTCAGCGTCGCGAATCGCGCGACCTGGTCCTTGGCCAGAACACCCGTCTGCCAAAGAGTAAATGCACTTGCCAAAGTTGCATGCCCACACAGTTTGACTTCGACGGCAGGCGTAAACCATCGCAGCGAATAACCGCCCTCAACGGGGTACAGAAAAGCAGTTTCTGCATGATTCATTTCGCGCGCAACAAGCTTCATCCAAGTCTCATCCGCCGCCGCCTCTAACAAACAAACCCCAGCTGGGTTTCCCGCAAAAGGTTTATCAGTAAACGAATCAACAACATACAATGTCACACTCACAATATACTCCCAAAAAATAAACCGCCCCCGGCGTTCACACACTCCCACTCTCTGCCCACCCTCGCCCCAGCCTTCCCTCCGAGTCCACACCCACCCTCTATCCCCCCCCTCGCCCCAGTCTTCTGGGGAGAGGGGGTCGGGGGGTGAGGGGAGAAAAGTTTCCTAACTCAACCCCGCCCGCCTTCACAACATGTTTCACAAATCGTATGACACTTGGCACACTGCAGCTTGGCTCGTATTTCTATCAAACGCCCTCCACACACGGGGCACGCAGGCCGTGGCGGACAGTTCTGATTCAAAGTCTGGGATTGAACAGTCGAGGCCTTCAATTCTTCCTGCATGAACACACCTCCGCCAACGAGCCACCAAAGAACTTATCCATAACCCCACAAGAAAGAACAGCCTTCTGCCCTCCCGTTTCATCATCAATCCTCAACATAACGCGAGCTAACCTAAGAAACAGTCAGACAGCACCCCTGGTGTTCCGTCGACACAACCTGCGAACTCATATATCAACCAGTTTTTTACACAAAGTAGTCGGCCAATCTTAATTCCCGCGACTTGTACAATTAATTCCGTTTGCGACAATCCTCCGATTCACGGCCACAGTCCGACTTCATTTCGCCGCTTAAACGAAACCTTCAACGTACGAAATGTTTTAGATACCTGTCCATTAGGAGCGTCGATGCGCTTGCGGATTTTTAGTAGAATTGACCATCAGTTAGCGACGCAAGTATCCCGCAATTCGCGAATTCGAGAAGATATCTATGCAGAAAATTACCTTATTGTTCGTCGCTGGTGGAATTGGGTGTTTAGCACGATATGGATTAGCTGGTTTTGTTCAACGATTATACGGCGGCGAATTCCCTCTGGGCACACTCATCGTCAATCTGTTGGGCTGCCTTCTCTTCGGGTTCGTATGGACACTTGCCGATGATCGACTGGTCATCAGTGGCGAGACGCGATTCATTATCCTAACCGGATTTATGGGTTCGTTCACGACGTTCTCCACGTTCGCTTTTGAAAGCAACGTATTGATGCGCGATTCCGAATGGCTCTACTTTTCTGGTAATCTATTGCTTCACATGGTAGTCGGGCTATTGGCTATCAACTTGGGAATGGTCCTTGCCCGATTTGCTTCAACGACAGCATTTAGTTGAACGGAGATGAGTGAAGTGAAACTGCCAAAAGAAGAGGCGCGGACTCCTTGGTCCTAGCCGTACCGATGTTACTTTACTCGATTAGCTTTGCGGCAGGAGCACGGATCAATGTTGTCGTCGATGAGCTGATTCGCGAATCGCTTGGAAATGACAATGTGGATTTAGCCGCATTCCGCTTAATTTTCGGTTTTGCAGTCATGATGGTGCTTGACGTAGCACTCGCGTAAAACGGTAACTTCGTCGTATAATAGGCCACTCGCAAGTAGTTTGATTCGCAAGTCCCGTTGAAGTTCGAGCCAAAGTCTATCTCCGCCACTTGTAAACAAATCCACGACCAAACATTTGAAAAACTCCAGAAAGTCACTCGATATGAACGCTCACGAATCCATTCGCAAACTCGAACCAAGCGCACTTTGGAACGCATTCGTCGACCTCAACGCAGTTCCACGCGCTTCGAAAAAAGAATCGGCCGTGAGCGCGTTTGTCGCAAATCGTGGACGACAACTGGGCCTCGAGACGCTGACGGACGCACTTGGCAATGTACTTATTCGCAAACCAGCCAGTCCAGGCTACGAAAAACATCCCACGGTCGTGCTTCAGTCGCACATCGATATGGTTTGGCAAAAGAACTCGGATTCAAACTTTGACTTCGACACGCAAGGTATCCAAATGTTGATGGACGGCGATTTCGTGCGTGCCGAAGGTACAACTCTCGGCGCGGATAACGGGATCGGCGTTTCGACAATTTTTGCCACGCTCGAATCCAAGACAATGAAGCATCCGCCCTTGGAGTGTTTATTTACGATCGACGAAGAAACGGGAATGACGGGTGCCAAGGAACTTGACCCGAGTTGGGTGAAAGGCAAAGTGCTGCTGAACCTCGACACCGAAATGGATAACGAACTAACGATCGGCTGCGCGGGTGGCGCGGATGTTACTGCTAAAGCCTCGTACTCGCCGGAAAGTGCGCCGGCAGATTGGCTGGCATTCGATCTGCATGTTCGCGGCTTGACGGGGGGGCATTCCGGGATGGATATACACCTTGGTCGAGCGAATGCCAACAAAGTTATGAATCGAATCCTGTGGCACGGACATCACAAATTCGGGCTTTGCATCGTCCGCGTCGAAGGAGGCAGTCTACGCAATGCTATCCCGCGAGAGTCGAAAGCAACGGTCCTGATCCCAAGAGACCATGCCGACGCATTCGGTTTGTGGATCATGCGAGAATCGTTGACCATTCGCGCCGAAAACGAAATCACCGATCCTCAGCTTCAGATTACTTGCCAAGTGACGAAAATAGACGGCCCTCAGGTCTTGCCACGCGCTTCGCAGCAAGCTTTCTTGTCGGCAATCAACGGAACGATAAGCGGCATTGCCCGGATGAGCCCATCGATTCCGGGTTTGGTACAAACGAGCAACAATCTTGCCCGAGTTGTGGTTGGCGACGGTCAACTCGCAGTCCTTTGCTTGGCTCGCAGTTCGGTTGATACGGAACGCGATGCGCTGACGGAGTCTCTGACCTCAGTTCTCGAGCAACTTGGTGGTACGGTCGAAGTGGCCGGCGAATATCCAGGTTGGCAGCCAGTTCCGACGAGCAAGATCGTAAAACTAATGAGCGAGTTGTATCAAGAAATGTTCGGCGAAGCGGCCCATGTCGCCGCTTGCCATGCCGGACTCGAATGCGGGATCATCGGCAGCAAATTTCACGGCATGGAAATGATTAGCTTCGGCCCCAATATTTTCGGTGCCCATTCGCCTGACGAACGAGTGCAGATCAGCAGCGTGCAGAAATTCTTTAAGTACTACACTACCACGCTGGAACGACTCTAAATTGGTGCCAAGCTCTCCTCTCGCTTTGTGCCATCGACCGATCTGCGAGCTGGCCGTGCAAGTTGCTTTTTTATATAGCTGATCAGCCGATTCTTTGTTGTTCGCTAATTAACGCCAACTCGACGCGCCAGTTGAACAGTAGAACGTCCGTCGTTGAGGGCTGCAAACAATGGTTTAGCCTAATAAAACCGTAGATGACGATTTAGGCGTGCGTACTACTCAGCTATCGGCGGTACTCGTACTCGATTCGTATCATTCCATCGAGTACGAGTACCATTTCATTGAGTACGAGTACGTTTGACAGCAAAATGTGGTGGTGTTCAGCGAGAAGAGCCATACTTTCCGCAAATCAAATGCCAATAAATTTCGCTGTAGTCATGTTGGTGAAAATGTTGCAACTCCAACCAGTTGCCTTTTGTCCTTCATAATTCGCAAATAGTTCTCACCGCCGTTGAACTACTTTACGATTTGTCTTGTGGTAAAGCGAAGAGCATGCAACTAAATTGGTAAAGATGCAGGTCGGTTGCATCGAACGGTGCGATAGCGCATCATCTACACTTCGCCTGGCGACACGCAGTAACCTGCAACTACATTGCCAGTTATATTCGCCAGGGAAAATCTCGCTTAACGAGAAGGGCCACATGATACATTCCTTTGTTCGGCCGAAGATTCAAGTCCGGAATCGCAAGACTTCCAAGCCGTGGTTTCGTAGACGATTACGATACGAATGTCTCGAATCGCGTATGTGTTTGTCTGCAACGCATCTCGTAACGGATATCAATCTGCAAACAGATGCATTGTTTCGGCCTGATGGCGAAATAGTAGAAGTTGAAAACGAAGCCTACTTTATCGCGTCAACACCTTCCGTATTTCATGGACTCTGGAAAAGCGACGGCACGCAATCCGGTACCGTTCTCATCAAAGAACTGGGAAACCGTCGGTTTTGGTACAACCAGGAGATTGAGAACGTCAACGGAATAATTTACTTCACGGTTTCGGAACCATCGTTCGGAACCGAACTTTGGAAAACAAATGGCACACTGGCGGGAACTTCGCTCGTTAGAGATGTATCGGTTGGGACCGGCGGGTCGTACCCAATGCAACTTGCAAACGTGGGTGGCACTTTGTATTTCTCTGCAATTAGCGAACAAGGCCGACAACTTTATAAATCGGACGGAACAGCTCAAGGCACGCTCCTAGTTCAGGACCAATCCGGCATTTCGATCGCGCGCGATCCGAAGAATCTTGTCAACGTCAGTGGCTCGCTCTATTTTGTTGCAGACGACGGCAGTACAGGCTATGAGCTTTGGAAGTCCGACGGAACTTCGGGGGGGACAGTTCGGATCAAAGATATTCGCAGTGGAATCCAGGCGTCGCAGCCAAAGAATCTAACGAATGTTAATGGGACACTTTATTTCTCTGCAAACAACGGCGGAAGCGGTTACGAGCTTTGGAAGTCGGACGGTACCTCGGCGGGAACATTCAGGCTTAAAGATATTCGTGTTGGGCCCGGATCGTCACAGCCAAAGAATTTGACCAATGTCAATGGCATTTTGTATTTCGTCGCAGACGATGGCACCAGCGGATATGAGCTTTGGAAATCCAACGGCACGGCAGCAGGAACAGTTCGCGTCAAAGATATTCGAGGTGGTGCTGGCTCCGCGAATCCCGGGGACGTGACCAATTGCAGTGGAGTACTATTTTTTTCAGCCGACGGAATCGGACGGACTGAACTTTGGAGATCGGACGGTACCGACGCAGGCACCATTCGTGTCAAGGACATTCATCCAGGTGCATCCGGCGTAATTGGTTCCTATCCAAGGCTATTAACAAACGTAAATGGTATTCTCTACTTTACTGCTGACGATGGATCGAAAGGTACCGAACTTTGGAAATCCAATGGTACGGAAGCAGGTACGATTCGGTTGACAGACATCGCAGCAGGTCCGAGCAACTCGGTCCATGCATCGCTATCCAACGTCGACGGCGTATTATTTTTTTGGGCAACTGAAACCGGAGGGTATTCTGATCTTTGGCGGTCGAACGGGACCGAGTCTGGTACACTCGCAATCAACAACAAACGTACACTCTCGTCCTACCCGACTCATCTAACCAACGTCGATGGCATAGTGTATTTCACTGCAAATGACGGTACGAACGGAGAAGAACTTTGGAAATCCGATGGCACGGCCACCGGTACTTTTCGTGTTAAGGATATTTCGAGTGGTTCAAGTTCGTCTCATCCAAAGAATCTAAAAAACATAAATGGCGTTCTCTATTTTACAGCGGCCGACTCGATTTCCGGCGACGAACTTTGGAAGTCCAGTGGTTTTCAAAATGGAACAGTGCGCGTAAAAGACATCCAAGTCGGTACCGAGTCATCCGAAATTAGTGAGCTAACAAATGTTAACGGTGTCGCATATTTTTCGGCGAAGGACTCGACCGGCGGTCGTGAGCTTTGGAGATCAAATGGAACCGAAGCGGGTACTTTTCGGATAAAGGATATTTTTGTTGGCACGAGTTCATCCAATCCCGAGAATTTGCTCAACGTCAATGGAGTCCTCTACTTTACCGCGACCGATGGCACAAGCGGAATCGAACTTTGGAGATCAAATGGTACCGCTGCTGGAACTTTCAGAGTCAAAGATATCCGATCGGGTTTGGCCGGTTCGAATCCGTCCGGTTTAACGAATGTAAATGGCATCCTGTACTTCAGCGCAAACGATGGAATAAGCGGCATCGAGTTATGGAAATCAAACGGTACGCTCGCAGGAACAGTTCGAGTCAAGGACATACAAAGTGGAATTGGTAGCTCCTACCCAATGCACTTGGCCAATGCCAATGGTGTCCTGTTCTTCACGAGAAGCAATGACACCGGTGGACTTGAGGTTTGGAAATCGAATGGTACGACTGCAGGAACGTTACATGTCAGGACGATTGCCAACGCATGGGACCCTTGGGGCAACACGGAAGTCGCCAGTGTCAACAGCGTTCTATACTTCACGGTTGCCGGCGCACAAGGCAAAGAGCTGTGGAAATCCAATGGAACTACATTAGGTACGGTTCTTGTTCGCGATATCTATCGTGGTGCCGGGGGCTCGCACCCAATGAATTTGACGAATGTCAATGGCATGCTCTATTTCACAGCATACGATGGCAAAGCTGGACGAGAAATCTGGCGGTCAAACGGAACAGCCAGTGGAACCCAACTTTTTGCCGATATCGATGCGTCGGGATCAAGCAGCGCGTCAAATTTTACTCTCGTAAATTCAAAGCTGTTTTTCGGAGCCACGACACTTTCTAATGGATCCGAGATGTGGATTTCCGATCTAGCTGGCCCCATGTTAACCAATGTCAGCGGCAACGTCGCTCAAGGCACTCATATCACTTATGTCGAGAACGCCGCTGGCCAGCCAATCGCGCCACTAGCGATCGTGACAAATGCTCGGGGGACGAGTTTTAATTCTGGCCAAGTCATCGTGAAGCTGCTCTTCAATGCGAAACCCGAAGATCGATTGATAATACGCAATTTCGCCAATATCTCTACGAACGCAGCCAAACAGGTTTTTTACTCGGGTACCCTTGTTGGAGCCCATACAGGCGGAAACAGTACATCGCCGCTGATCATCACCTTCAATGCGGTCGCGACACCGGACATGATTCAGTCTGTACTTCGCAACATAATCTACGCAAACGTCTCGAATAATCCGTCCAGTGCGATTCGCAATTTTTCGGTCAAATTATCGGATGGTAATGGCGGGCTTAGCTCGACATCAACGAACCAAATTGTCGTTCAACCTGTCAACGATGCTCCCTCAATATCAGCGATCGCAGGCCCGATAGATTACCAGCTAAACGGCCCCAGCGTTCAGCTTTCTTCCACGATCAGGATTGCCGATCCAGACAGCACCAACTTTGCAGGCGGTATCCTTAGCATTGCTGTCAGCCAAGGATCAAACGGAGGAAACAGGCTCCTACTGTCCGGTGTTTTCGCGTTCGATTCAAGTGACAATCTCATTCGTAACGGCATTGTAATTGGAAAGCGCAACACCAATGGAGGCATTGGAATAAACAGTCTCAACATCACGTTCAATGCTCGAGCGACTCCACTGGTCGTCACGGAATTGCTTCGATCGATAAGATTCAAGACAATCAACAGCACAAATACTTTGTTGAGGCTTGTTTCCATTTCCTTGACCGATGGAGACGGCGGAACAAGTACGACTGTCTCCAAGCAGATAAACGTAAGTTGATGTTAAGGTGTCATCACCGAATGAAGTTGGAAGAAGCGGACTAAGGACCCCTGCACAAGTTATTTAGCGTTATCAGCCGTTTTGGCGTTAGCCACGGTTACTTCAAATGACTGTAAACTAATGCATGGGTGCTTATACAAAGCGATAATTCCTCGCAAAGAAGCGTCAATAATTCGATTCGCGTTGTGAAGGGCGACCCAGCGAACTAATTGCTACAATTACGACTTGAGCTATCGTTGTCGGTAGTTACCCAACACCGTGAGAAGTATGGAACTAATCGGCATGGAAAAAGTTGCGATCTTTGTCGACGTTCAAAATATTTATTACACGACACGGCAAGCTTTCGGACGACAATTTAACTATCGAGCCTTTTGGTCACAAGTCACCGCCGATCGAGATGTCCGGTCTGCCATTGCATACGCTATTGAGCGGGACGATGGAAAGCAACGAGGGTTTCAGCAAATCTTGCGCGATATTGGATTCGAGGTAAAGCTCAAGCCCTACATTCAACGTCACGACGGAAGCGCCAAAGGTGACTGGGACGTCGGTATTACATTGGACATGCTTGAGCTTGCCGAACAAGTCGATGTTATCGTATTAGCCTCCGGCGACGGCGATTTTGACTTGGCAATAAAACGAATCCAAGATCGATATCGCATCTCAACCGAAGTCTACGGCGTCCAACAACTTACAGCGAACTCGTTGATTACCGCGACGCAAAAGTTTATCGCTATCGAAGATCAACTTCTCCTGACTCAGCCATAAATCCGCCTGCAACCATCATTATTGCAGCAAGTGACCAACACCAGTGGTCACTCCACCTGCAAACCCAGAAATTCACAGTCGTTGGCTGCAACCGAGTCGCAACCAGAAAAATCTTATTTGAAAATAGTCGCATCGTCAGCGACTTCGTTTCACCGCGTTGTTATTCAGACTTTGCATTTGTTCCGTCTGAATCATCGGGGGCGGCGGATCTCCATTCGTCAGCCGTACGAAAATCGAACCGAGAAAACCTAGCAACGATCTTTTTTATGGATTCGTCATCCGTACCGTCGAGATGAACATCTGATTCATGGCAAATCAACATACAAACGCCCGAGTCCGGCGATTCAATTAGCAAATCGGAGCCACACATTACGAAAATCCGTTGTTCAATAGAATCCTCGATAAAGTACGGGAACACATCAAGTGCAATCGACATAGGTTTGTACCACAGTTCCGGATGAAGGTTACACCCCCAGCCGTACGATACTGTCAAGTTCCGGTTTCCATAGATGTCTCGCATGACCGAAGGTAGCGCATCAATAAACTCGCGCATCAAGGCGATGGAGACATAGGCGGAGCTGATTTTTGCGCCAAAGTTGGGCATTGTGAACTTTCAAGGAATAACATCACCCTTCAGCCGACAATCGCGACAGTTTCTCAACTTCAAATCCGCCCAATTCGCGTACCCGGATCGAATAACACAAAGTACATACAGCTTTAGAATAAGCTTTGTGTTCGCTGCCTGCCTAGGGATTCCAAGAGTTGCGTCACACTATTTTATCCTTGAACGATTGACACTCGCCCCGCTCGAAACTCGACGAGCGTAGCGAACGCATCCGGCTCCCAACTATCCATCCCCATGTCGCGCTGGCCGATATTGCCTTCCAGTATGCACACACCCTGGGCAGTATCCAACAGTTACAAGAATTTCGGAGCTCAATACCATTCAAGGCTGGATAGCACAGCGTTAGCTGCATCAGCACGGCATGCCTTTCATCCTCGCTTCCATTCTGCCAGTGAAGTTTTACGTGACATCTCGCTGATCGCCGGTAATTTATGACCTGGAAATCGTACTCGTACTCGGTGAAACGGTACTCGTACTCGTACTCGATCGGGAGCCACATTCGAGTACGAGTACCGCCTGCGGCTGAGTACGAGTACGAAAATGCTGACAAAGTCGCGCATTTTATTGTTCGAAGCACCGGCGATCAGCGAGAAGTGTCCGTTTTACTGGGCTTCAACGTGCCTGTTACCAGACACGCTGCAACACTCGATACTGAGCCACCGGCTAGGAGCGACTCAGGTGGGAGTCTCACCCACTTGTCTTCAAACCATTTCCAGAACGCACGTGCATTTTGTGGTTCGGCGATTTCGTTGCTCGCTACCACACAACCCTTTTCGATGTTTGTTTCCAGCCACCTGTCACTGCTTAGATAATAGGTAACTGCCTTGCATCCCGCTGTTGAGTCATGTGCTGTTCATCATTGTATTTTTATGACCTTCAAGGCCGGAACTTCTCAAATGTCTTTCCGTTGAATTTGTACGCACCTCCGTTGTGCGTCCCGAGCCATAAATCGCCTCGATTGTCCATATAAACAGCGAACACCTCAATTGCGGTGGAACCGTCCTTGATTGGGTAATGGACTCTCTGCTCTCCGTCGTATTTGAACGCGCCCGCCCGCAACGCCGCCGTCCACAGGCTGCCGTTTTTGTCTTCAATGATCGACATGCCGTCAACGATTTTGCCTTCCGTCCGATCTTGCAACTTGTCGAATCCATTCACCGCCCGGAATCCATCGAAGGAAGCGTGCCCCGTGTAGGTGAACCAGAAATTTCCTTTTTTGTCCTCAAGGATGGACCGAACCGGAGCTTCTAGTAAGGTTTTATCAGTGAGCCAATCGAATGACATGCCGTCATACCGACACACGCCGATGCAGGTGCTGCCGAACCAGAGGTCGCCCTTCCTGTCCTTCAGAATACAGTACACGTCATACGGGCTGTAAATCGCATTCGGGAATTTCGAGCGCGGCATCTTCGCAAAGTGCTCGTCGCCGAGCTTGGTCTTCGGGAATTCCAAACGGTACAGCGAATTACCATCATAGCGGAACACGACACCGGCATCCGGAGGCCCAACGAACCACAGATCATCGGCTTGCTTTTTCCAATTTGTCGGAGTGGAACTTGTCGAAACACTCAGCGTCGTGAAGGACTTCCCATCGAATTTGCTGATGCCTTCATATGTCGTAAAGTAAATGTTCCCCGACTTGTCTTCTTGGATCCCCCGGATCCGATCGCTACACAACCCGTCCCTTGTCGTAAAGTTGACAATGACGCTTCCGTCATAACGGAACACGCCTCGGTCATTACTCCCGAACCAATAGTCATCGTTCTTGGCTTGAAAAACATACATCACGCTCTTGCCCAGCTCTGAAATGATCTCACCTTCGGCAACAGATTCATTCAAATCAGCGCCGTTACCGTTCTGCGGTGGCGTGTTGGATGAGCTCGGGGATTGTCCAGAGACAGTGGCGGTGGTGACGGCCAGCAAGACCGTAATTAAATATCCGGCGCGGACCAGAGCTAAGTCAGTCATAGAACTTTTCGTAGTTCACTTTCCGTTTGAGGGTGATTGCGCTCGACGCTGAACGTATTGCAATCTATCCGTCGGGGAGGAGAGTTGTTGGCCCCTCCGGTACGGTTTTGATCCCGGACGTATAGATTGGGCGTTGACCTGAGCCGACCGAGCGGGACGATTGTTCGATGCAAGTGGCTTGCGAACGCCAACCGTGCTGCAACGGCTCGACGGAGAGTCAGTGTATCAATCCGGATGCGAGTTGGCAAGTTTTTTCGAAATCGAGTCATTGAGCGGGCGCGGGCTTTGACTTTGGAAGCGTATGTGCGGGCTGACTGTCCAGCGTGGCGGAGCGCTGAAGAACGCAGCATTCGAAGCGTTTTCGGGTTGCCGTTTGTTCGGATGAGGTTGTCGGTGCGTGGGGGAACGTTCGATTGAATTGCGGTGAGAACCTCGAATGTTCGGCTTAATGACGGATCTCTTTGAGACTTGGCTAATAGAGACTGGGTTCTTCGGGTAGCTTGCAGAAGTACGAACAGAATTTGTCGATGTGCCAAGTACTTGGAAGAATACTGGTGGGAACGCTTTGCTCAGTGCGAGCAGTCTGATCGCTGGCGACTTACGGCATTTGCCAAAGTCGATGCCATTGTTTTGCTTGTCCATTGGATCAAATGTGCGCAACTTATGTTGCGTTGAATGGTCAGAATCGTTTAGGGAGTACGTGGATCGTGGCGTAAGTCGAGGTGGTGGGGGAATGAATGATTGGGGACAATCGTTGTACGCTGGGGATCGGGGGAATGAACGATTGAGGACAATCGTTGTACGCTGGGGGTCGGGGGAATGAACGATTGGGGACAATCGTTCTACACTGGGGGTGACGCATAAAATCGTGAAGTTTCTTTCGAACATTTGTATACGATTGCGGCAAATCGCAACACACGATCGTTTTTTCAGTAGGGTCCCTAAGCACAATACACCAAACATTTGATTACAATTTGAGAACTAGTCTTGGAGCGTATCCTACTTCCGTTGAATTCAATTAATGTCAGGGGTTGATGAGCCATGAAAGATACTCAGAAAATTTTTCGATATCGCGCCAGCCGAACAAAACGACTCAACTTGAAAAAGGATACGCGACGTCTTTCCTGCGAAAGGCTCGAAGCTAGGTTGTGCATGGCTTCGTCGATCATCGGCAGTGTTGATGGATCGGAAGCGCGGTTGTTGCGAGAAAACCTTCCGCCCGGACCTCGTGTAGTCTACTACGATTATGTCGAAAACGGTGTCTTAAGCGGCGGTCGCATCGATCAAGATTTGATCGAGCCCTGGTGCCCTGCTCTACCTTCCCCCGGCGCTACTTCCATTCAAGCAAATAGTTTCAAGACAATCATCAACAATGGACCGAGTTCAAATCGAATCGACATTTCCATTGTCGGCGATGGGTATACGAACTCTCAACTTGGCGATTATGCAACGCAAGTAAGCAACATTCTTCCAACGTTCTTTGCCGAAGCGCCTTTTGACCAATATTCGACGTTCTTCAACGTCCATCGCGTCGATGTAGTCTCGAACGAATCCGGTGTTGACAACGATCCAACTCAAGGCGTCATGAAAGACACAGCACTCGACATGGCCTATTGGGGATTTGGCATCGAGCGGTTGCTGATTATTGACACAACCAAAGCGGCCAACGCGGCTGCCTCCGCTCCGGATGTTGACCAAATTCTAGCTCTTGCGAATTCCACAAAATACGGAGGCGCAGGGTACGCAGGAAATAACTTGGGAACGCTTTCTGGAAACAATTCCAGCTCCATCGAAGTTGCACTTCACGAATTCGGCCATTCATTCGCCGACTTAGCCGACGAATATGACTACGCGGACGGTGCGACGTACACGGGGCCTGAATTTACGGAGCCAAATGTTAGTATCAAGACTGCAGCTCAGATTCAAAGCACGCAAACGAAATGGCACCGATGGCTGCCGGAAGCCAACGTCGATTCATTCCAAGGCGCTGCTTACAAACAATTCGGTGCTTACCGCCCAACCAACAATTCAAAAATGCGTTCCCTGGACCAGCCGTTTGAGCAAATTAATACCGAGCAGATTATTGTCAGCGCTTACAAAACAGTTCAACCTATCGATGCCGCGACTCCAGCAGGAACGTATTCGGCCGCTAAAATCTTTTACGTAGATCCTGTCGATCCGGTCAGTCATCAACTCGATGTCCAGTGGCTCTTGAACGGTAATCCGATCGTCGGTGCCAACGCAAAAACGCTTGACGTAAGTTTGCTGAACCTACCTGCTGGGTCACACACGATCGCAGTCAAAGTTGTCGACAACACTCCCCTGGTCCGCGACCCCGTGTTGCGAGATACCTGGTTGACAGAAACACGCAGTTGGACGATTACTGCCGTTGCAAATGCGAAACCCGTCATCGCAAACTTCGGGACCAACATCAATTACACGGAAAATGCAGCTCCTAGCCTTATCGCTTCAACCGCTACCGTTACCGACACCGATTCACCAAACTTCAGTGGCGGCCGGATTTACGTTACGCTTGCTTCCGGCGGCCAAACGACCGATAGATTATCGATTCGTCCCAACGCAGTTGTAACGCTCAACGGCACCCAAGTTCTCGTTAACGGTGCCGTCGTGGGAACATTTAGCGGCGGTATTGGGACCAACCCCCTCGTGATATCTTTTAACGGTTCCGCGACAGTCGCACGCGCTCAATCCGTTCTTCGTGCTGTTGCATTCGCCAACACTTCCGACGCTCCGCCGACAACGGTTCGCAACGTTAGAATTCAGATTACCGACGGTGATGGCGCGGCAAGCCTTGTGTCTGCCAAGAACATCACTGTGACTCCGGTCAACGATCGACCGGTAATCGGCGGCATTTCCGGTGCGTTGCCGTATACTCAAAACACATCGTCCATCAAGATAGCTCCCGCAGCGACAGTGGCTGATCCCGATAGCAGCAATTTTAATACAGGTGTTTTAACGGTTGCAATTACCTCGGGCATCGACGCCTCGAATCGAATTCTGATCGGGGGTGGATTATTCACCGTAGACGCAAGTAACAATGTTTTCAGAAGCGGAGTCTTGATCGGAACTCGTAACGCAAATGGAGGCACAGGCACCACGAATATTGTTGTTACCTTCAACGCTTCTGCGACCAAGACCATCGCGCAAGATTTGCTGCGTTCGCTATATTTTCGAACAATCGGTGGCTCCAACACAACGCAACGGAATATTCGGTTCACGCTATCGGATGGTGACGGAGGTACCAGCCTTCCTGTCAATCGTCAAATCAACGTGACGTGATGCTTGAAAACATGCTAACACCCGTTCATGTTTTGCAAAGTAAAGCTTGGCCATATACTCCTTCGGCATAGTGGGCTTGCGCAACCGTGGCAAGCTTAAGAACAGGACCGAATGACAAAGATGCTAAACAAAAGAAATCGATCCCAAGTCGGCCTTCTTAACCGTGAACTTGGGATCGTACTTCTGGCGGTGTTGCTGCCTTCCACCTTTTGTCAGTCGTTGAATGCATCCGACAAGCCCAATATTGTCATTATTCTTGGCGACGATATTGGTTTTTCCGATATCGGTTGTTACGGGAGTGAGATCAACACACCCAACCTGGATGCACTCGCAAAAAACGGTATTCGCTTCACCCAGTTTTACAATACTGCTCGATGCTGCCCCACGCGAGCCTCGTTGCTGACCTGGCTCTATCCTCACCAAGGAACAGTCCCGAAATAATTTCCGTGTTTGGAGCATTGGTGTCATTCCCGCGCAGGCGGGAATCCAGCGCAATTGACCCTGGATTCCCGCCTGCGCGGGAATGACGTGCAACTCGGTG
>JANMGV010000081.1:0-65274 GCA_031374825.1 Pirellulaceae bacterium | reverse complement strand
TATGTCGGAACACTTTTCGTGTGGTTTGATCGACCTGCAAAAGGGGGCGTGTGAGTCAATAGCACAATCTTCGCGAGACGTTTGCATCCTAAGTTACGCACAGCTAATATGTTTTGAATTTCCGGACAGACACTAGCTAGCTTTAACGCCGGACTGGAGTTTTAGCGGGACATCCACGATCATCAAGGCTCCGAAAAGTTACGAATCCTGATAAGCGGAAGGTGAGTGACAAGGCTCTGATGATTTTCGGGACTGCGTTAGCTTTGCTCAAGACGGCTCCGAATTCAGCATTGCCAGCAGGCCAAGTCCGTAAAACGTGTACTCGATGTCGCGATCGGGATCGAGTTCGAAACCTGCGAAGCCACCTTCGGAGCGCTGCATTTGTCTCGCATAGTCTCTCGCCGATTGGACGTCGCATTCAGCCAAGCTGTCGAGATCAGCCAGGGTCACGCATCCGGTAAAAGTACTAAGCAAGTCGGGCAGAGGAATGCGCGTGTTCGCTTGAAATCCACCCTCACCCGTTTGAACCGATAGAATAAAATCGGCCGCTGTTTGCTTGACGGAGTCGTCGAGCGCCGAGAGCACTCGCAAAGCTCCAATTGCGGCGGCTGTTGGATTCGTTCCCGATCGCTTCGCCACACGCACTTCCAAGAATCCGCCATCTTCCTGACGCTGACTCAGGATAAACCGAATGGCCTTGTCGGGATCCTGCATCGGCTCCCCAATCAGCTCGAGACAGATCGCAGCCAAAAAAGTCTGATACGTGCTGCTGAGACGGCTTTCTTCGCTCTTGGCAAATCCACCGTCATCTCGTCGCAAACGTTGGAGCAACGCAGCTAATTCACTTCCCCAATTGCTCTTGGCATCGGAAAACGGGTCCAATCCACAAGATGCTTCAAGCAGTTTGCCACTGTAAACGAGTGATAACAAATCGACGATCGATTGGCGGGTGTGCAGGGAGTCACGAAGGAATCGCACCGCGCGCTGCGCCACGTCGCCATCGAGAGCACCGAGAATCGCCAATGACCTGACAGCAAAACTTGTATAGTAAAGGTCGCTTTCACCTTCGCGCCCAGCCCAACCGCCATCGGACCTTTGACTTTCGAGAATGTATTGCAGGTGCGGATCGCGTTCTGCGTCCGATAGCAACGACGCTCCGATTGTTAGCTGCAAAGTCAATCGTTCCAAATATCCCAAATCACTCATGGATGATTGCTCGTTGCTTAAAGAACCCTGTTCACCAATGCACTTCGATCGGCGCGATGGTTGAAATCAGTCTTTCGCCAAGAATTGGCTGAATTTTTCTCGAATGGAGTGCGGGATCGAAACACCTTGGAGCTTGCCGTCGTTTTCCAAACAGCAGACGGCCGTTGTCGAACCCGTGCAAACCGGAGCACCATTGCATGTCATCACGAATCCATACGTTACACTCTTGCTGCCCATTCGAAGAATGCTGACGTCAATATCCAGCATGTCCTCGAATCGAACGGGGCCTTGAAAATCCGCTTCGACGTGGACTCGCGGCCAACGGACTCGCTCGTCCACGGGGAGATTCTCGGCATCCTCGGGGATCATGACCGTGGTACCGATGGAACGCAAGAAGTCATGTTCGGCTTGCTCTAGATAAACAATCAAAGCCGAAAAATGCGCGATGCCTGCCGCATCGGTATCACGAAATTCCACTCGTCGTTGAGTTCGAAATTCTCGTCCCATCAGTCATGCTCTCAACGATTGATTGCTCAAATATATTTACAAAAACAGCGGCCTATTGCCGCTGTAAGATTTTTCTATTGAAATCGTTTTTTTGAGCCTGCGAGCAATTTTACGCTCGCGGGAAAACGTTCAAATTATTCGCCAACGTAAGGCAACAATGCCATAAAGCGAGCTCGCTTGATCGCCTCGGTAACCGCATGTTGACTGATGGCAGTGCAGCCGGTTTTTCGGCGACCGACAATTCGGCCATGTCGATTGATCAGCTTGGAAAGCAAATCTACGTCCTTGTAGTCAACATACATTGGTCGAGGACGCGTTCCATCGACGTACAACGGATCGTGCTTTTTGGCACGGACGCGAACGCGCGAACGCTTTCTAGAGTTTTTCTTCAAACCTTTGTTATTCTGTTGGTATCGTGGAGCAAAGGACATAAATTCAGCTTATCCCTGGACGATTTTCAATGATTTGGGTGACTAAGTTACGCTTGACAATCGAGTCGCCGACCTTCCAAATGAGGGGTGGGTGACGTCAAGTAAGTCCCGGATTTTACAATGCCCATGGCGGACTGGCAATGCCTTCT
Source organism: Pirellulaceae bacterium (assembly GCA_031374825.1). GTDB lineage: Bacteria > Planctomycetota > Planctomycetia > Pirellulales > Pirellulaceae > JANMGV01. Next base: position 62,981 of record JANMGV010000081.1, on the reverse strand, counting down.
TGGGCGACGAAACGTCGGAAATTTCTGAAGGTGATGGTGGAAGAATCGCTTCTGCAAACCAACTAGCGGATAAGTCAAATCGGCTCGGCACTGGTCAAAGACTGAAAAACAGCCTAAATCTCGAATTTTTTCGCTTGGAGAGCTGCGAAGAAATCGGGCACGCTTCCCAATAAGTCAGGTTTTGCGATCAATTCTAATTGGGTAAGCCACATGACTTCTTCGACTTCACTATGGTTCGGTTTGACGGTTGCCGCGGGGTCACGTCGGACGAGCATCCACTCCAAGTCGGTTCCCCAAGAGGTTCGGCTGGACCAAAGATGGCGTTCTACATGGACCTCCAGTTCAAGTTCTTCTAAAAGTTCCCTGCGAATCGCCGTTTCAAAGTCTTCTCCCATCTCAATTCCGCCGCCGGGAAAGCACAATAGGCGGGGAGCGCGAACCCAACGAGATCGCCTAATGACTAAGAAACGATCATTTTCGACAAGCACACCAACGACGCCGTGTCTTCCGTTGGGCAAAGCCATTTGCATTTAACCTTGAAAGAAATCCAACGATTACCGACACAATAATAATGGATGACCAATTCAGCCAATCACGGGCCAAGCTGGCTCGATTATTCGCAGAAGAAATCGTACGACAACTCGTGTCGGCTGGCCATACCGCCTTTTTTGCAGGCGGTTGTGTTCGCGACCAGTTGCGCGGCGAGGAAACTCCGGACGATTACGATGTTGCAACAAGCGCGACGCCCGAACAAGTCACCGCAATTTTCGGAAAACACCGAACAATTTTGGTCGGCGTGACTTTTGGCGTCGTCTGTGTGCGAGGTCGGCGCGATGGCCACGCAATGCAAGTCGAGGTTGCTACATTTCGCGTCGACGGAAAATATTCTGATGGACGGCACCCTGATTCGGTAATCTATACGACTGCGCAAAAGGACGCACAGCGTCGGGATTTTACGATCAATGGGATCTTCTTTGATCCGATTGCAAATCAAGTGATCGATTATGTCGACGGTGAAAAGGATATTAAGCTTGGCATCATCCGTGCGATTGGTGTACCGCATGATCGTTTCGAAGAAGACAAACTGCGGATGTTGCGGGCCATTCGATTCGCAGCGCGGTTTGGCTATCAAATCGACCCTGCAACGCAAGCCGCAATTCACGAAATGGCCGATCAAATTAAGGTCGTCAGTCCCGAGCGAATCGCGATGGAGATGCGCAAGATGTGTGTTCTTGCGAGGCGCGATTGGGCGATTCGAGAACTTTGGTCGACCAGCTTGCTTCGAACGATTCATCCCGAATTGAATGAGTATTGGTCCGATGCAACAAAGCGCGACAGTGCACTCGAACTCGTACGCATGCTTGAGCAGCCCGACTTTTGCACAGTCGCCGCTGCTGTCTTGTACGACATTGCACATGACTCCACAAAGCCCGTGCTTCAGTATGCTGTCGAGCTAAAGCAGCAGTGGCGGTTGTCAAACGACGAAGCGACCACGATCGGCTACTTGTTGAACGCTTCGGAAACGTTCCGTCGCGAGGAGGAATTTGCATGGTCCGAATTGCAGCCTTGGCTCATTCAACCTGCTGCCCGCCAAGCCCTTGATTTGGCTCGTTGCATCTTATTGCGATCTGGAAAATCGGTTGCTGGTTTGGAGCGTTGCATTACCGCGCTCTCGTGGCCTCGTGAACAACTGGATCCTCCGCCTTTGGTCAACGGAAAAGACCTCTATCAAGCCGGCGTAAAACCGGGCCCCACCTTTGCGATCAAACTCCACGAAATCCGCTCGCTCCAACTCGACGGCCAGCTCAGAACGCGCGACGAAGCGATGGAGTGGTTAAGAAAAGTTGAAAGTTGAAAGTTGAGAGGTGAGAGGTGAGAGGTGAAAATTCAGATTGCAGATTTTAAAGGAGACGTGATGAAGAAGGGGCCGGTTTATGAGAAATCGTTTGCGTTCGCCGTGCGGATTGTTAGGTTGGCGAAATTTCTGAACGAATAAAAGCGAGATTTCGTTTTATCGAAACAGCTTCTCAGAAGCGGTACCGCTATTGGCGCTTTGGTACGGGAAGCTGAGCATGCGGAAAGCCGTCAGGATTTCACGCACAAAATGAACATCGCCCTAAAAGAGGCCAACGAAACTCTTTATTGGCTTGACCTACTGTACGAGTCTAAGTACTTAACTCGCAACCAACTTCAAAGCATCCGCCCCGATGCCGAAGAGCTAGTCAAATTGCTAGCCGCCATTATCAAGAAAATGAAGTCAAATCCCTAACCCGCATTATCATTTCAACTTTCAACTGCCAACGGTATAATGAAGGGGTGATATTAATTCGATACGCGTGCTTCTCGCGGTGGCTAACGATGACAGAATTTACGAAAGAACAAACCGCTGCCATTCACGCTACTGGTGGCAGGCCTGTTGAGTTTCTTGATCCGGATACCAATCAAACGTATGTCGTAGTCGACAGAGAAACGCATCGAATTGCCATGGAGGCGCTCCGCCGACAGGAAGATCAATTAGCTATCGCAGAGGGTTTGGCTCAGCTAGCCGAAGGTAAAGGCAAGCCGCTCGCAGAGTCGTTTGCAGAAATGCGATCAAGGCTCGGATTCCCAGCTTCCACATGATCTACGAAGTCATCATTCTTCCTCGGGCAGAAGAGGACATTTTTCGCAACGCTCAATGGTGGGCTGAACACCACTCGTCGGCACAAGCGGCCAAGTGGATTGACGCGATCTATCACCAGCTAACGAGCCTCGCGCAAGATCCGCTTCGACATCCATTGTCGGCCGAAAATGAATTATTCGCGAACGAAATTCGCGAGAAACTAATTGGGTTGGGGAATCGCCCTGGCTATCGAGCCGTGTTCACCGTTCAAGCGAATCGAGTATACGTTCTGACGATCCGTCGAGGAGCAGAAGGGACTCTGGGAGAAGAGGAGGAATTCGAAGTTCCGCTTGCGTAATTTTTTTCAACTTTCAACTTTCAACTTTCAACTTTCAACTTTCAACTTTCAACTTTCAATTTTCAATTTTCAATTTTAGAATGCAACCCGAAGATTCCCGTAATTGTAAATCTCATCAAACAGATTCGCTGCTCGGCGCATCGTTGGAAATCTCCAAGGGCAGAAGTAGCGGCATCAAACGATCAGCGTACTTTTCAATTTTGCTGTCACCAATACCTTCGATTAGTGCAATATCAGCCTTTGAACGGCAACGTCGCTGGACCATCTGTGCCAATTGTTCGTTTGTAAAAAGGGTATACACCGGTACCGCCTCCGCCTGCGCAAGATCCTTGCGTAGTTGTCTGAGTCGCGAAAAAACCTCGAACTCTTCGGGAGGTAGAACAGCTTTGTAATCGACTCGACTGCGCGATAAATTTGGATTTCCAGTTTGCCCACCTAACGGACTGCTGAGGAAATCGACGCAAATCGCCCAAAACGAGTTCACCCCGGCTTCGATAAGCTTTTTTTCAATCGACAGAACTTTATGGTTTGCGATAAACGCATTGAGCTCCTGCTCGCTGGCAAGAGAATCATGCACAGGAACAAGAAAAAAATGTAAAGCCATGCTTTTCTCCATTGGCAATCGAACCTATTCTGTGCGATCAAGTGAGACCACTCGCGCGCCCGCAGCGCACACTTCACTTTCGACCGCTTCGCCATCCGGCTACGGCAGCTACGTTCGCGGCTCCGCCTTGCTCACTCCGTGCCTCCGCCTACTGGCTTCGCTATATTTCCCTGACCCTGCTCCGCAGGACTGGGCACTCCAAACGGACTCAGGGCTACGCGGAAACCCCATTCGGAGATCCGGTTCGACCCGCCGGCATAAACGGTTTCCGCCGACCCGCAATCCGCGGCCAAGTCGTGCCAACTGCCGCCACTTAACACGCGGATCGAGCCACTACTATCATCCAGGTCTCCAAACCATTCACATACGTTGCCGTGACAATCGTGCAGACCCCATGCGTTGGGCAACTTTTGACCGCTCATCGCTGCCGTCTTGGATGGATACATCTGACCATAGTCCTTCAGCAATATCTCGTCGTCACCCGAATTGAATTCCGTCTGCGTCCCAGCGCAACAAGCGTATACCCACTCGACTTCACTCAACATACAATACCCGTTCGCGGCCCATATTATTCGCCATTCGTCGTTCTTCTTTTCGCCTCCGTCAATCGCATCGACTTTGATTAGCTCGTAGCATGGTATCCGACCCTCGCGTTTACTCAGCCAGTTACAGTACATCACGGCGTCATACCAAGATACTCTTTGGGCCGGATGATTTGCAGTTGGACTTGCCGTTTCGTCGACACCCTCCCAATCTTTCGGCTTTTCCTCATCTGGATACGAGGTATCGTTCATGAACAACTCAAATTGTCCTCGCGTTACTTCGCCATCTGCAACCCAAAATTCGCCTATTCGCTCTCGATCCAAGAGAATTGAAGCGAACCTGCCATCCTCGTGTAGGTTTGCAAAATCAGGATCTTCGCGAATCTGTTGAATTTTGTATCCTGCACCTACAAGGTCACGAAGTATCTCCAAAGCGCGATCCACAAATTGCTTTGCCCGCTCTGGGCTCTTATTCACTGCTGCTTTGGCACAAAGGGAGGATGCGCACGCGATGTTATAAAGATCGTTCCGCGATTTCGGTCGATCGCTGGCCGCCGGTTCTAATCGCTTCGCCGCCTCGTCAAAATCACCAAGCCATGCTAGTACTTGAATCTCCATGTAGGTTCCGTAAAATTCCTGTTGAAGATATTTTGCAAGGGACTCTCTGGCCTCTTCAGCTTTGCCCAGTCCTGCCAAAGCCAGCGTTCGATATCGAAGAATCTCTTCCATGGACTGATCTTCTCTATGTTCCATAAGCCAATCGAGGTCCGCGAGGGCGGATTCTACTTTTCCGGTTTGATAATACGCAATCGCTCGACGTTTGCGAACTTCTGGCTTATCTAATTCCTCCGCACTCAGTTGCGATATCGATGCTAAATCTTGTCGGAATATTTCCAAAGGATCTGGCAATTGAGAATGATCTACTTCTCGGGACCGGATTTTCAACATGGTTGCACCAGACGAATTTACAAACCAATCCCGTCCGGAAAAAATTTCATTTGGTTTGGGTATTTCAGGTATCGGCATATTCCATTGTCGCAACAGCCAACCGGAGGCACTGTGCGTTGAGGTGTCCGATTTTCCGACAAACCACTTCGACGCTAAGTCTTTCCACGACTCCCTATCCGCATCAACGATTTTTCCGACTGAGATCTGGCCTACTGCTAAACAGATTCCCGAGCGAAGAGCAGGGCTGTCACTGCTCGCGACGGCATCATGAATTGCTTTCAGGTTGTTTTCCCAACGCCGGAACTCGTCGATGAACAATGTCCTCTGTTCCGGATCGGGCCGATTTTCGAACGTACAAACATCGAGCGCCATCGAAGTGTCTCCCAAATTCAATGCGGTGATCGCTAATTTCGCTTTGCGCCGCCAACGCGATTTTTCCACACATTTCGCCGATGCGGCTTGAATGGCTTCAAGAGCACCTGACGAATTCGGAGCTAAGGCCGCCAGATAATTACCCGTATCCGATTCAGCAACTTCATCGATTCTAGAAATCAAATACTCTGGGTCTGCATGAGCGAAATGTGCCAACCCAAATGCCAGCGAGAGTTTATGTCGCGGATTTGACGCCGATCCAAATCGAGTTTGTAATTCGGGTAAAACCAAGTCCCTCGGCAACGTGTCTAGTTTCTCTAAGTTAAAGGGAACGCTCGGACCGAGATTGTTCTGCAATGCCTCGACCGATGTTTGTGTTTGAGCCCGAAGATTCTGCCAACGCTCGACAGCGATCCATCGCTCCAGACCGAAACCGATCAGCAGCACCGCAAGCAACATTACTGCCCACAACGTACCATGTACGCGAGCGGCTTGGTGCATCATCGTTCGCTCAATCGAAGTCCACTTCTTCGATTCGGTTAGAGTCCGAATGCTGATCCATTCGCTCAACGTAGCCAATTGCTTGTTCTCACGTTTCTGGCTCCAAGTCGCTGTGCGTTCGGTGAGTCGTAGTTCAGCTCGCCCTTTGCGGGTTTCACGTTGCTTGCGAGTGAGCCAGTCTCGCAATAACGGGACTAGATAGTCGTGAGTAAGTTGGTAATGGTTGGAAGATGCGTTTGATGACGCCGAAGGTTCGGCATAACTTGCGGTAGACGCTTCATCGAGAGATCGGTCGACTGGAGTGATCAATCGAAGTTCGCTATCGAGAATCCGGATAAGGTCTGAAAAATCCTTAACTCGCTCGTGATAGCTCGACGCGACAAGCAACTCATCCCGCGATCGGCGATGCCCCTTGATTTCGGTTCCGCCATCTGGCAACAGCGAACGCAAAACGGCTCGCGCTGCTTCTTGATGGTAACGATGTTCCGGCGGAGCTCCCGATGCCGAAAAGGTCTCTTCGAGAAACGTTGCTCCGACTCCCGACGTGCCACCGACGGCCTTGAGCGATTCAAGCGTCCACGGTCGACCTTTCATCATTTCCGCAAACAACGACAAGCGTACTGAGATGACTTTTCCATCTTCAGCGAGGCCGCGCACCGATTCGGTAATGAACTGTTTGCGATCCAACTTTTCCTCGACTGCATTATCGTCTAGTTTCCCGAATGCTCGGCCAAAAGCTTTTAGTACGCGTTCGGCATGATCGACGTCGAATAAGTCCACTGCAGCGGAGTTTTGTCGTTCCAAAAGCGGAATATCCAAATCACGAAAGAACCGCGTGGCAGCCATCCAAAAGTCATCGCGGACCATCACGATCGTTTGCAATCGCGAACCATCGCATTGCAGGAGCGCGTCGAGCAATTCCGTGCCTGACGATTGGGTGTGAACGTTCAACCATTGCTCAAATTGATCGATGACGAGTAATACTTTTTTGTTGGACAACCGCACCTTGCCTCGTCGAACTAGGCCCAGCAATTCGACTAAACTCGATGACTTATCGAAATGTGCTTGTTCCGCTTCGAGTCGCTTGCGCAACATGCTTAGCAGCGTCGCTTCCGTCTGGTCTGAAGTCGCTTCAAGGTAAATCGCGATTATGTCGGTCGACAAGTGCGGCAGCAAACCTGCTTTCATCATCGACGACTTGCCGCAACCAGATGGGCCGTAGATCAGTCCGACTGTGAAAGTTTGATCCGCGTCTCGTTCTTCGATCCGAGTTTTCCAAAAGCCGATCGTATCTGGCAGCCCATTTCGATCGCGAGGGCCGGGAAGCAATTCCAGAAAAAAGTCGGCATCATGCCGATCAAAGGAACGAAGTCCCTTGGGAACAATACGGAGCGGTTTGGAACCGGACGTAGGTGTTGCGGCAACCGGTGTTTCACTCTGCTCGTTATTGTCAGTGTCGTCGGAGACTGGAATGTTCTTTTTTGCAGGAACATGAAGGTGCGATGCGGACGTATCGTCGGCATTGCTGCTCGCCATATAGGCCTGCAGATCATCAATCAGTTGCTTGGCGCTGGAATAGCGATCCGATTTGCGTTTGGCTAGCATCTTTAAACAAATACGTTCCAACTCAAGATCCACGTTGTCATTCCATTGACGAAGAGGCTTCGGGTCGAGATCAGTGATTTGTTCAAATAGTTCCAAATGGGTGTCTCCGTGAAATGGACGACGGCCTACCAGGAGTTCATAGAACACGACGCCAAGGCTAAAGATGTCACTCCGACCATCGACCCGGTGACCTTCCCCTTTGGCTTGCTCGGGACTCATATACGCTGGTGTGCTGCCTGCAGGCAATCGTTTGCCAACTTCTTCATCTCGAAGCGCCAATCCAAAGTCGACGAGATACACTTTGCCGGTCAAATCAATGAGCACATTTTGTGGCTTTACATCTCGGTGCACGATGCCTTGTTTATGGGCCGCTCGAAGCGCTTCCGCCAGGTCGATGATCCATTGAACCGCTTGCCCGATCGTCGGTGTTGCAGTTCTCAATTGGGCCGATAGATCGCGGCCTTCGACATATTTTGAAACGACAAAGATTGGGAACTCGGCGGTGCTTCCGACTTCGAGCACCGGAACGATGTGGGGATGCTCCAGGGCGGCAACGGTCCGTGCTTCTTTCAGATACGACTGGGTATCGTCGGCATCCTCCAATAGCCGTTCGTGTGGGACCTTGATCGCGACCTTTCGCTTTAACTGTTCGTCGGAAGCAAGATATACAACTCCGAACCCACCTCGGCCAAGCATCGATTGGACTACGAATCGCCCAATCTTCGCAGGCATCTCGTCCGAGTCCATTTTTGCTTTGCGAGAAACCTTCGGATTATCGAACTGTTCTGTCTCAAGGGGATCTGTTGACATTTGAGTAGATTTCAAGTCCTATTTCGGGCGTCTCCGATCTATTGGAGCCGTTTCGCGGCAATACAGTTTGTACATTCTAGTGAATAAAATGGCGATAATCAGTCGACGCTTTCGCCCGGCTCGACACGAAATTGCATGGTATAGGCGTTCGGCTCGAATCTATACTACTGGGTAAATCCAGCAATAACGGGACGGATGGATTGCGATGCGTCACTCAACTCGATTAGGCTAAATTATGACTTGGCGCTTTGTTTGAGTACTTGCTTTCGGTTCAATCGTAGAGCAATTGTCTTCAATCTGTCGAAAAACGCCTGACGCAATCCTTCAACAATCAGTCGCAATCTCTAAGAATTAGCTTGGGTGAAGCAATAGTTTCATCAATCAAGGGCGTTCAAAAATGGATGAATCGATGGTTCCAGAACAATTTTTTCGGCGTGAGTTTTTTGGCCACATGGGTAGCGGGCTAGGTGGCATTGCTCTGGCGATGTTGCTGAAGCGGGACGGGTTGCTGCGCGCAGAGGATGACGGGTTGGCACCGATTCGGCCGCCAATCGATCCGGCGAAACCGTGTGGTGCGAGGCCCACGCACTTTGAGGCCAAGGCCAAAAATGTCATCGTGATTTTCTGCTCGGGCGCTTGCAGTCAGCTCGATACGTTTGATTACAAACCGGCTCTCATCGAACGGCACGGTCAACCGATGCCCGGTGGCGAGGGATTGATCACGTTTCAAGGCGAAAACGGAAACTTGACCCGTAGCCCTTGGGAATTTAGGCCTCGCGGGCAATGCGGGAAATTTGTTTCGGATTTGGTGCCAGAAATTGGTAGTCTAGTCGATGATCTTTGCTTTATCCACTCGCTGACCAGCAAGACCAACACGCACGGGCCGGGTGAGAATTTTATGTCGACTGGGAATACACTGGACGGCTTTCCAAGTGTGGGTGCTTGGGTAACGTACGCGTTGGGCAGCGAAAGCGACGAACTGCCGGCTTACATCGCGATTCCCGATCCACGTGGCAAACCACAAAACAGCGTGAACAATTGGGGAGCGGGTTTTCTTCCAGCGGCCTACCAAGGGACGGACTTCAATGCATCGACGCCGATTCGAAATCTCGCTATTCCCGAAAGTATCACTGCTGCGAACGATCGAGCTACGCGTGCGATGATTCAACGGCTCAATCAGCTTCACCTGGAAAATTTCCCAGGCGATAGTGAGCTTCAAGCACGCATTGCGAGTTATGAACTAGCCGCCAAAATGCAAGCCAGCGTTCCGAAGCTGATGGACTTATCCAGCGAGCCTGAACATGTGCTCAAGTTGTATGGAGCCGATGACTCGCAAAATACGATCAAAGCCGGATTTGCTAAGAACTGCATTCTGGCTCGCCGACTGATCGAGAATGGTGTTCGTTTCGTGCAACTATTCAACGGAGCTTACCAAACGGGTGGCGAAGGTGTCAGCAACTGGGACGGTCATAAATCATTGCAAGAGCAATATTCGGTGCATGGTCCGGTGCTTGACCAGCCCGTTGCAGGATTGCTCAAGGATCTGAAGCAGCGAGGTTTGCTTAAGGACACATTGGTCGTTTGGTGCACGGAATTTGGCCGGATGCCAACTTTTCAAAAAGGAGCCAGTGGTCGCGATCACAATCCTGCGGGCTTCACTTGCTGGATGGCCGGCGCGGGTGTGAAGGCACCATTTTCGTACGGAGCGACGGATGAGTTTGGGTACAAAGCGGTCGAGAATGTTACGACTGTGTATGAATTCCACGCGACCATTTTGCATTTGCTTGGACTGGATTTTGATCGACTATCGTATTATTACAACGGGTTTGAACGCAAATTGACCGATGTGCATGGGCGAGTGATTTCGGATGTGCTGGCGTGATGGATGGACTGGCGTGATGGATGTGTTGGATGCGATGGGGTGATGGACAATAGGTAACGTGAAATAGAGTTCCCCTCACCCCAGCCCTCTCCCCATGAATTCGTATCAACTCGAATCACTTCGGTGACACTTGTTTTTCCGAATTCACGGGGAGAGGGAGCATGGAGAAGGGCGCGAGCGCTCTGTGAAACCGTATCAACTTGAGTTGCTTCGGTAATGCTTGTTTTTCCGAATTCATGGGGAGAGGGAGCGTGGTTTCTACTCACAGGGCTTCGACGACGACGGCGGTGGCGTTGTCTCGGCCGGAGCATTTGACGGCTTCGAGAACAAGTCGTTGGGCTGGCAGTTGTTCAATTTGACTGGACAGTGGCTGTCGAATCAATTCCTCAATTCCACGGTCCCAGAGACCGTCGATAACGCCGTCGGTACACAACAGGAATTGATCGCCGGGTTGGTATTGGATCGATCCGATTTGCGGATGCAAATAACGGTGACCGGCACCAAGGGCTTGAGAGAGGACATTTTTTCTAGGATGGGATCGGGCTTCGCGCTCATTCAGTTTGCCATTCTTCCGCAGCCAGCCTACGTGGGTATGATCGTCTGTCAGTTGATGAATTCCACCAGCGACTGGGAGGTGATAGATGCGACTGTCACCTATATGGCCGAAGCAAACGATTTCTTTTTTGAACCAAACCAAGCTCAGCGTCGCACCCATGTTGTAGCAGTTGGAGTCGACGCGACCCAACAAAGTCATTTCGTTGTGAATACTTTCGAAAAGTTCGTGAATGATCTCGCTGCATTGGACTGCGAAGCGATCCGAAGTTAGTTCGGAATATTTAGGCAATATCGAAGTAATCTTTTCGACAGAAATCTTGCTTGCAAATTCGCCTGATTTTTCGCCACCCATTCCGTCGCTTACGGCAAAGATTAGATCGGAAGTTTGCGGTGAAGCTTCGCCGAGTTTACCGAGGTAGCGAACGCCGCGTTTATCGAGCAAGATCGCGAGAAAGGAGTCTTCGTTGTTCTTTCGAAATTTGCCAGGATGCGTCATCCCGGACCAACGCAGTGATTTTGCCAAGGGAAGGGCGGGTTGACTCGGTTGCGAGTTCGTTTCCGCCTTCTTATCAAAATCTCCAATGGTCGCAAACTCAAAATCGATGATACAAAAACGGCCATCACTGGATCGATAGGTTATGTTTCGAAGGAACGGATCATCGTGTTTGACGCCGTACTTTTCCAGTTCGGCAAAGATCTCTTTGACGCGTTCGTCGCCCATTTGCTCTACGCGTGTCCCGCAGTTGGTCGTTACCATTTGCAACTTCTCCGGGTCGGCTTCAAGTAACCTTGGCACAAAATCGCAATTGCGTTCTTCAAGAGTGCGGAGAACCTTGATTTCGTTATTGAACCTCGATTCCGCTTCTGGCCCTCGAAAGATTTTGTATACGCGCCCGTCGTACCCAATACGGACAAGTGCACGCTGAGTATTTTTGGCTTCGTACATTTCGCTTATTTTCTTTCGTCAAATACTGGTTGCCAACACCCAGGCGATCTTCGATGCCAGCAGCGTCATTGCGATGCATACCAACTCAGTGCAATTGGGAATGATTGCAATGAACAATTCCGTTGGCAGACACTCGACTTGCAGCTATTTGGCTCGGGCTGGATGACGGCGATAGGGTTCGGCCGCCTTGAGCGTCGGACGGGCGGTGATTAATCGGTGGCTGTTGGGTCCAAGTAAATCATCAAGACGCGTTCGCAATTCAGGCGAGATATCGACACGATGTTTGTCTGTTTTAACGAACACGACCTCACCGGAAGACAGTCTTACTGCGAGATCCACTGCTCGTTTTCCCGGATAACCGCGAAGAATTTCTCGCAATTGAGTGATCATTCCCTCGTTGTGGCGGTCTTCTTCGATTTGAATGCGAATGCCCGAAGTAAATTCGGCGTCGGCCTGCGCGATGGGGATGATATCGTTGACGATCAAGTTTGCTTCTTCGCTTTCTCCCTTTCGATCCACAGTAGCTCTTACAAGAACAACCGTGTCGTGTTGAACGAATTCGCCTTTCTTTTCGAAACCATCGGGCCACATGATGCAGCGAATATTTCCGTCGACATCCTCCAAATCGAAGTTGGCGTACTTAGTCGGCGAGCCTGGTTTTGGGTTTCGCGTATGCGCTAGTTTGATGGCCGAGATGATACCTCCCATCATCACTTCACTCCGAGGCTTGGCGTTCTTGATGGTCGCCGTTGTATGGGAGCACAGTGAATTGAGCGTGCTCATGTATTCCGATAGCGGGTGCGCTGTTAAATAGTAACCAAGAACTTCTTTTTCGAACGCCAACAATTCTTTTTCCGGCAACTCTGCCATTTCGGGCAATACGACAGTCGCAGTGTTGGTGTCCGACACATCCTCTTCGATTGCGCCAAACAAACTCATTTGGCCGCTCTTTTTGTCCTTGATTCGCGAAGCACCCGTTTGCATCGCGCGATCGAGCGCTGCCAGCAATTGCGATCGTTTGCCTCCCAGACAATCCAGTGCGCCCGCTTTGATCAAAGCTTCGATCGACGCGCGCGAACACTGTGCGGGATCAACTCGCTCGCAAAAATCGAAAATGTCTCGAAAGGGACCATTCGCTTTACGCTCAGCGACAATTGCTTCGGCTGCGGAGCCCCCGCAACCCTTCATGGCGGCCAAGCCAAACTGAATTCGGTTGTCGACGACAGTAAAATCGGATTCGCCTCGATTGACGTTCGGCGGATCTACCGGCACTCCCATTCGTTTGCAGTCCTCGAGGTGCTCGACCAAGCTATCCTTGCGCTTGAAATTTCTTTCCGGGATATCGCCTGTTAGCAATGCGGCCATGAACTCAACGGAATAGTGCGCCTTGAGGTAAGCCGTTTGGTAGGCGATCAGCGCGTAGGCAGTCGAGTGACTCTTGTTGAAGCCGTAACCAGCGAATTTGAGAATCATCTGCCAAAAATCGTTGGCTTGTTGTTTCGACAATCCGTTTGCCACGGCACCTTGAAGAAACTTTTCAGCGTTCTCGGCAATCAACGATTCTTTTTTCTTGCTGATGGCTTTGATGCATGTGTAGGCTTTGGCCAACTCGATACCACCGAGCCGATTCAAGATGCGCATGACTTGCTCTTGATAAACCATCACTCCATTGGTTTCGCCAAGGATACCTTCCATAATGGGATGGATGTATTCGGGTTTCTTTTTTCCATTCTTGACTGCAACGTAGTCGTCGACCATTCCGCCTTCGAGCGGACCAGGGCGATAGAGCGCGTTGGTGGCGATGATGTCGCGAAAGTGGTCGGGCTTCATTTTCTGCAGCAGGTCGCGAATGCCGCCGCTTTCAAGTTGGAAAACGCCCTTCGTTTCGCCACGTTGCAACAGAGCAAAGGTCTTTTGGTCATCGAGCGGGAACTTGAGGGGATCGATCACCTTGCCCGTTGTCTTCTGAATTAAATTGACGGCCTTGGAGAGGATCGTTAAGTTGCGGAGCCCGAGAAAGTCCATCTTGAGCAGGCCGGCCGCTTCGACGTCGCCCATCGACCATTGGGTGATGACGTCCGTTTTGCCCGTCACGCGACCTAAAGGAACGTATTCATTCAAAGGACGATCGGCGATGACAACCGCTGCTGCGTGGGTACCCACATTTCGGCAAAGGCCTTCGATTTTCATCGCTACATCGATGACTTCGCGAACTTCGCCGTCGGCATCGTACAAGCTACGCAGGTCGGGACTGAAATGATCTTCTTTTCTTGGATCGTCGCTCTTGAATACGGCGTCTTGAAGTTCCACACCAAGCACTTCGGGAACCAACGCGATGATTGTGTCGACGCGAGAGACAGGAAATCCGAGAGCCCGTCCCACATCGCGAATTGCGGCGCGCGCGGCAAGTGTTCCGAACGTACCGATTTGGGCGACGTTTTCTTCGCCGTACTTTTCCTTGACATAGCGAATGATCTCGGTGCGGCGTTCTTTGCAGAAGTCGATGTCGATATCAGGTGCTTCTTTGCGATTCTCATCCAAGAACCGCTCGAACAGCAAGTCGTACTTGATAGGGCAGACGTGACTCAGGTAGGTCGCGTAACAAACCAAAGCGCCGACACCGCTCCCTCTAGCAGTTGCAGGAACGCCAATCTCGCGTGCATACCGAACGAAATCCCATACGATGAGGAAGTAATTTGAAAATCCTAAGCGGCTAATGACTCCAAGTTCGCGATCCAAACGATCGACAACGACCGTTGCCAGTTCGCCGCCGGGTAGCATCTCTTCATTTCCGGCATAGCGTTCCTTGAGGCCTTTGACGCAAAGCTCGCGAAGGAAATCGTCGGGTTTTGTTTCCACAGGTAATTTAAAAGTAGGGAAGTGCCGACGGCCTAATTCCAAATCGATATCGACCGAGTCGGCGATCTCTTGGCTGCGTGCGACGGCGGATTCCAACCCTGGAAAACTCTTGTACATTTCTTCGGGTGGTCGAAGATAGAATTGGTTGCCCTCCATCTTCATCCGATTCGTATCCGTTCGGTATTTGCCGGTGCTGATGCAGAGCAACACATCTTGAGTTTCGGCATCTTCGCGATCGACATAATGGGCATCACTGGTTGCGACGATTGGCAAACCCAAACGATTGGCGATATCGACGGCACCTTCCAATTGCATGCGTTGGATTGGCAAACCGTTGTTCATGACCTCCACGAAATATCGATCACCGAACAGCTTGTGAAACCATTGAGCCACATCGGCGGCTTCCTTCATCGCTTGGGCAGTATCGCCACCCTTGAGAATGGCGCGCGAGAACTCGCTCGACACGCATCCGCTCAAGCAAATAATTCCCTCGCTATGAGCTGCGAGAAGTTCTTTGTCGATTCGCGGCTTAAAATAAAATCCTTCGAGGCTGGCAGCCGAAGCGAGTTTGACAAGATTGCGAAAACCAGTTCGGTTTTGGGCGAGCAGCGTCAAGTGATAGGACGCTTCTTTGCTCGAAGCGGCATCCTTTACAAAACGACTTCCCGGCGCAACGTAGGCTTCGTAGCCCAATATTGGGTTAATTCCACCTGCTTTTGCTTTCGTGTAAAACTCGACAGCACCGTGCAGGTTACCGTGGTCAGTCAAAGCGAGAGCGTTCATTCCATGATCTTTGGCTCGCTTGACCAAACGGTCGATCGAACTGGCACCGTCTAACAAACTGTAATGGCTATGGCAGTGAAGATGAACAAAAGGGCGAGGCGTGCTCATTCCTTGGTACTCGATTCCTAGACGACAAAAACTCCGTATGCTGTCAGGCGTGAAATGCCCGATCAGCAATCGTCAGGTTAGCCCTTTATTGTCATTGTGTGAAGCCATGCTGTCTCACCAATTTGCAATGGCTCAAAGACCGCCGCAAAGCAGTCAAAACATCAGGATTTTCGCCACGCAAGTACGTGATGATTGGCGGAATCGATCCGCACATTCGAGATATCGTAAAATACGTCGGAAATCGTTATTTCCCGCTTCGCATGATCAGCGAAAGTACCTCGGCTCGTGAAGACAAGTTTTCACGAAAAACACCGCGCATGGAACTGGTCATGCACATACTACCGGGTTTGCGAACTCCACGCATGGTCATGCACGAATGCGAGGCTTCGAGAACAACCGCGACACCGCGAGCTTCAAGCTCGGATTCCACCATGTCGGCGATTTGCTCGGTCATTCTTTCCTGCACTTGTGGACGTCGAGCAACTTCCTCGACAACACGACCAAGCTTGCTCAAACCTACAACTTTTCCATTAGGCAGATAGCCCACGTGGGCTCGACCGGTGAACGGTAATAAGTGATGCTCGCACATACTGCAAAATTCGATATCTCGAACAAGAACAATTTCATCGTACTTCTCGGTAAAAACTTTCTTGAGGTGTGCACGTGGATCTTTGCGAAGACCCGAGAACATCTCAGCATACATGCGTGCAACTCGCGCCGGAGTTTCATGCAAGCCTTCTCGATCAGGGTCTTCGCCTACCGCAATGAGGATTTCACGAACTGCTTTTTCGATACGATGATGATCCACAAAAAACTCGCTTTGATTAAATATGGAAAGCCGAAGGCGATTGAAACCAACCGAACGCGTCTCTATGAACTTTCCCGAATCTACTCGCTCAACGCGAGTTGGCATTTCCTTCAGCTAACCAAGTAATGTTGTTTCGTCTACGGCTCATTTTAGACGTCCGTCAAGCGTTGGCTTCCCCAAAGTTGGTTGCTGAACAGTTTTCGCAACGACATTTTCGATTTTCAGAATGGCAAATAAAAAAGACCAAGCATTTTGGGCTTGGTCTTTTTCGTTCTAAATAAGTCTCAGTTTGTGATTTGAACTAATCCCACCACCATTGGTCGGCAGCCAAATTGGCCGGCACAGATGCAGTAGCCTTTGTGTCTCCAATTCCAGGATCTTGGGTTCGGCTGTCCGAGGACAAAATGCGTTTGGCAGAAATTTCCACGCCGCCACCGATTGGCCACATGAAAGTAGAACCGGCCTGAACCGCGTTTACTGCAGGTTCAACATGTTTGGGTGAAGAGAATTTTTCGACTGGGAAAGTCGACTCGCGGCCCAAAACTCCGAGCGACCATTCTGATTGCGAGTAGAAATCTTGTTCTTGAATGTATGCTGCGGCAACGCTCAAGTCGAACAAGTTTCGCATTTCTGCAAAGATGGGGCAATTCTCGGATATCAGTTCAAACTTTTTCGTGAATTCGTTTGTGTAAGCAGACGATGCTTTATCAACTTTTCCGGATACGACGCGATTGCCTTTGGCATCGACGCGTTCATCTTCACCAATAAGCTTGACTCCTTGTCCTTCAAGCTTAAGTGCTGTGCCATCTGGACTACAAGCGACTCGGGAATAATCGGGAACGAAGTACCAACGTTGCATTGCATTCGTTGCGCCACCTGGTCGAACGCGATCCACCCAGCTCTTGAGCGACTTGATCGGCTTTTCTAATCCAATGCCAACCAGTTTCATTCGATAGTCGGCTTCGACGAGAACTTGTGCAAAGTGCGTGTTGGAAGAGACACCAAAAATAGAAATCGTTTGCAAACCTAAACTATCGCGAAAACCGCGAGCGATTTCCATGACGTTTGCGTTGCCCAGGTTTCCTCCAAGCTGTGCGTAGAACTGTTGATAGCGGACCAATCCTTCTGGCGTTGGGTCGATTGAACAACCAATAAAACCGCCGCGTTTTGCTTCTGGACCAAAGGTTCGCAATGCTACGATGACATCATCGAGTCGCAACGTAGGTCGCTGAGTCGCAGCGCCAACTAGACGATCAGTTTCCGGATCATAACCAAGATCTTCTGCAGGACCTGCAATGACGATGTCTTTTGATCCTGGAAAATAGAAGACGTACTCGACGCGAGTCAGGCCGGCGACTGCATACATGTCTGGCGACAATTCTTTGCCATCGACCAACCGATTCGCCATCGCTTGTTCAAGGCGATTCAGCGAAACTTTTCGCATGGTGGACGTTGCGACTTTACCCTTGCGAGATCGAATGGCGGCTTGACGATGCTCGGCCATCAAATCTGGATCGATTTGCTTGACACTCAAGACACCAGTCGGATCAATATCGATACCAGCAACCGGTGGCGCGTTGTTGTTGTTGTTGTTATTATTGTTGTTGCCTTGTGCCAGGACCGTCGTGCATGAAACCATCCATGCGACGGCCATACCGAAAACTAAACGGTGAAAATCTTGACCCATATATCGTTTTTGCATAAAGACGTTCCTCAACGATTTCCGTTCGAGGTAAAACAAGGGGACTAGTTAAGCCATATTCTGCGTGAGGCAAAGAAATCGCCACATACTTTGAGAATAGTTAACGCCCGCCTCAAACGCAACAAGCTGGGTAAAAGTGGCTTCTGTTCCTCGAAGAATTCAACCAAAAATTCGAGTGAAGTCTCATTTTGAATTCAAGTTTGTCAGAAAACACCTTGACCCGGCATCACAAACCCAAGTAATAACCCAAAAGATTGGTTTATGTAGACCAATTTAATACGACGAAGCGAAGCCTTTCTAACCCTTTTGGTTTGCGATGAAAATTGGCTCCAAAACCGCCGAAAAAATTTTCCACCCGAAATATGGCGGAAATTATGGCTATTTTATCGCAGTTTTTTCCGTTGTTTGTTTTTTTACAAGCACTTTTGCAACACTGAACGTCACTGCCCAACAAATCAGGTTTCCGTCTTCAGTTCCAATCCCGTCGACCGCGCCTGCTGCAGGTGGATATCCGATGCTCGGTTCACCACAAGTTATTATGCCCCCCGGGTCGAACACGGGGTTTAGCACGCCGCCAACAGGCACTTTTGCTTCGCCTACTTTTGACCCTTATGCGCCTGCACTTCGGCCCAGCACGAGCCCGGCTCCCGGATCATCGAATCCAATTTCCCGGTTTTTCGGATGGGGAAATTCAAGTCAGTTGCCTCAAGCACCTATAATTCAAAACCAAGTTTTTCAACCAAGTCCGTATACAACCTATCCAGGACAACAAGGCGCTATTCCTGCATATCCTGCCCCGACCTATCCAACTCAACCGTACCCAAGTGGCGCATACCCAAGTACCATATATCCAAATCAAGCACCTCCTGCGCTCTTTCCTGGTGGCTTGGGGGGCTCATCTCCGCAAGGTAGCGCCTGGGGAAATTCCGGGTGGAATACAAGCACGCCACAGCCGGGTGGTTTTGGATGGACTCCTCCGAACTTTGGTGGATCGCCTGGGTCGGCACCAGTCTTCGGACAAAATCCGCTCGGTTCAGGATGGTTCTCGGGTGGACCAACGGGGCCTCTTTGGTCGGGCAATTCGCCCGGCATGGTTCGATTTTTTCAAGGCCCGCGTTTCCGCCATACGTGGCTGCCGGCAACTCAAGACAAGAATTCGATCGGGGTGAATGATTCCGAATTGTCTTTTGTTTTCGCCCTTCCGAATTTTCTTGCTTCCACTCAGCCACTCTATATTATCCCTTCGTTTGCAACGCATCTTTGGGATGGACCGTCGAATGGCAAAGCAGACTTGCCAGGCCAAGCCTTCAGTGCTTTCCTCGACCTTGGCTGGGAGTCGGATCCAATGCGAACGTTTGGTGTGGACCTTGGGACTCGCCTCGGAGTATTCAGTGATTTCAATGCATTTACCTCGGATAGTTTTCGCGTGCTTGCGAAAGCGCTAGGTCGAGTGCGATTGACACCAAACGCAACTTTGCGTCTAGGTGCTTATTGGGTGAACCGCAATCGATACAAACTGATCCCTGCGGGCGGAATTCTCTGGACGCCGAACCCCGATACGCGATTCGACATTTTCTTTCCAGAACCCAAGCTAGCCCATTATTTAACTACGGTGGGTAATTCGGATGTTTGGTGGTATTTGACTGGTTACTATGGCGGCGGAACGTGGACAGTTGAACGGGAATCCGGAGCACACGATACTGTCGATTTAAATGATGTTCGCGCGATGCTGGGGCTCGAATTTGGAAGGAATGATGCAATCCGCCAAGGACGTCGCATTGGCTTTGTCGAAGCTGGCTACTCCTTCAATCGCGAACTTATCTATCGCCGCAATCCGGGCGATAGTCTCGACGATGTCCAAGACAGCTTTGTTCTTCGTGCCGGAATCGGTTATTAGTCGGCAGGTTATTAATCGGAAGAACGTGGCGAGCGCTGTTACTCGGCACGATTGCATTCTGGGTTCGCTTTCGACTACAGGCTTTCGACGAGTTTCTATCGCATCATGGCGGCGACGAGTGCTGCTACTATCGCGCTGACTATCAATAGATTGATGAGCAAACCAAGCGTCCCAACTATTATTCCGACCCATGCATGAGCGGCACCTTTGACTTCCGGTTGCCTGCGACGTTTCTTAAGCCCCATCACGCCCAGGACAAGTGCAGCGACCGCTAACGGCAACCCGATAACGGGACAAAGCGAAAAGAGTCCCGTGTAATATGCGATGAGCGCGGGGCCGTTGCGGTACGGAATCAGCGATTCGATCGCATCGGGAGGACGTGAATATCCATCAAGCACTGGGGGAAGCCCAGTTGGTGACGCGTCACTTGTTTCATACGGATTGACCGTGTTCATCCAAGTAGTCCCCGCACCAAAGCTATTCTTGATAGCTAATCAATTGAAGTTGATACGTACTGCCAACTCAACCACCTTCGACAAATTATACCGGTAGTTGAGTTGTCAATTTTGAAGAACGAAAAGCTCTACGCCTTGAGACCCCAATTCGCCAGTAGGCTTTCAGCGCCCGGCGAAAGACGGCGAATCTTTTGTGCTATAACTGCCTTTTCGCTCTTCGAAGCTTTTTCATTTTTCTTCGCAAGAATAAGCAATTTCTTGGTGCGGTGCCGTCTGCGGCGCAATTCGCGTTGTCTTTCAGTTCCAGCCATGTTGACCTCTGTTCTCTTCTTTTTGAGAGTTTATGACAAGTAATTTTTTATCGTGAAGTCGAACTATTTCAGTCCGCACCAAGGGAACCAATGAAACGAATCAGGATAACCCCGTGTTGCATTTTCCGAATTTGTGGATTGTCAAGGCTACCTATTACCACACTTGCGGTCAACGCTTGTGCATACAACTCTGCGGATAAATTGCGGTCCACGCTGAGTAATAGGCAGACTGATACTCAGCGAACGGCCTTTAAAAATCCGTTTCCATCCAGTGTTTGAAATTGGAATAGGAACGCTTCGCTCGGAATGTCACGCCAATCGGAATCAACTTTCCCGAAAAGTTAAACTATAATAACGAGCTAGATTGGGATGGTTGCAAGTGGACTTGGGATGCTAAATACACTTTGAGAAATCGCTTTTTTGTGGTGGATCATGGCTTTCCGTAAAAGCAAATTTGGAGAGAATTCAGCTGCTTTTCTGCCGGCGCCCTTCCAAATTCTTGCATCAACAAACTGCACTTCCTAACCGTCGAAAGTGTGACTGAAGTGAAAGATGAGTCTATCGCTATCGTGCTCGCCGCAGGCAAGGGCACGCGCATGCAGAGCAATTTGCCGAAAGTATTATTTCCTGTACTTGGCCGACCCATGATCCACTGGGTGCTGGATGCGATTCAAGCGGCTGGAATCCGACGAACCGTTGTCGTCGTCGGTTACGAAGCCGATTCGGTTCGTCAAGAAATCGGTTCTCGAAGTGGCGTGAACTTTGCCCTGCAAGCCCAACAACTGGGAACAGGACACGCTGTTCAAATGTGTCGTGAATATCTTGTTGAGTCGACAGCACCTGTTCTGGTGGTCGCAGGCGACTCTCCTTTGATTCAATCCACTTCCATCGCCGAACTACTGCGAGAGTTTGCTTATCGAGAACTCGAGTGTTTGCTCGGAACACTCTTCAAGGACAACCCAACGGGACTAGGCCGCATCGTGAGAGACGACGACGGTTCATTCGATCGAATCGTTGAGGAAAAAGATGCGACGGCACAGCAACGCGAGATTCGCGAAGTGAATATGAGCACCTATTTATTTGCAGCCCAATCGTTAGTTTGGGCATTAGAAGGGCTGCAAAACAAAAATGCTCAATCAGAATACTACTTAACAGACTGCCCCAGACTTCTTAAGCAACGAGGTAGTCGTGTTGATGCATTGCCGGTCCTTAAACCATGCGAAGCGTTGAGTATTAATACCCTTGAAGAGCTTGGCAAAGTCGAAGCGCGAATGCAAGAAATGGGATACCCATGCATGAACTGAAAATATTTAGCGGCCGAGCCAATCCACAACTTGCCAGGGATATTTGTTCCTTCCTACATCTCGAACTTGGCGCAATTTCCCTCGGAAAATTTCCAGACGGTGAAAATTACTGCAAGATCGATGACGATGTTCGCGGGCGGGACGTGTATTTGGTCCAGCCCACATGCCCGCCGGTTAACGATAACCTGATCGAACTGTTGATCATGATCGATAGTTGCAAACGGGCGAGCGCGGCAAAAGTCACAGCAGTTATTCCCTATTACGGATATGCTCGGCAGGATCGCAAGGACGAGGGCAGGGTACCGATTACAGCCAAGCTGGTGGCAAATCTTATCACGCGAGCCGGTGCGGATCGCGTTTTGACCATGGATTTGCACGCGCCACAAATCCAAGGTTTTTTCGATGTCCCGGTCGATCACTTGTATGCAGCCCCGGTGCTTACGGACCACTTTAGAAAGCAAGGTTACCAAAGTGATGACTTGGTGGTTGTCAGTCCCGACGAGGGAAGTATCAAGCGCGCCATTGGACACTCAAAACGACTCGGCGGGAAATTGGCGATCGTCGACAAGCGTCGCGCAAACGCTTTCGAGACCCAACAGAAGAACATCATAGGAGGCCCCGTCGAAGGCAAAATCGCGTTGATGTTCGACGACATGATCAGTACGGCGGGGTCCATTGTTGGCGCAGCCGAAATGGTTCATAAAGCGGGGGCTCGCGAAATTCACCTGGCCGCGACCCACGGCGTGCTGTGTGGCGACGCAATCAAGAAACTTAAGTCGGCACCGATCAATAGTGTGATCATAACCAACACGATTCCTTTGTCGCCTGAAAAACATCTTCCTAACATCACTGTCCTCAGCGTTGCGCCATTACTCGCCGAAGCTATCCGTAGAATTCATCACAATAAATCAATCAGTCAGATGTTTACTTCAGACGACAGTTGAAAGCGGCCTGCTGCCTGTGTCACTGATTCTATTTGGGTTGTGGGTTGACCAAATGCGTGTTGACTGAATTATAAATGAGGGCGTCATCTCGAACGGCAACCACTCGTTCTGCGTCCAGGTTCTTTACCGAAATCTAAGCTTCTGTTTTGGTACCCGGTTTTTCGCGTCGAAAAACGGCGACCACATCTTCGACCGGTACCACAAACAACTGATTGTCGGCTTCGAAATCGACGGGAATGGCGTTCTTGGGGTGGAACAAAATTCGGTCGTATTGTCGTAATGGAATTTCGTCATCGTTTTCGACAACCTTGCTAACGGTTACGATGCGTCCGGTGATGGTTGGAATCTCGGCTGCATCCGGCAAAGCGATCCCGCCTTTTGTCTGCCGCTTTGGCTCATCCTTCAAAACGAGAATTCGTGCTCCAATAGGTTCGATGAATTCAAACTCTGTTTGTTTCTTGGCCATGAAAGTTACCTATCCCGAAGCACTCAATCAAAAAAACTCTTTTCACGCAACCAGGAGAGTCCTGCTGCGGAGCGAGTTTAACAAGGCTAATAACCCTTGGAATGACCGACAACCCTAAACGGACATGTGTTTTGGTTTCAATTGAATCCAGGTTACACCGATTATTTGGGCGTTGAGAAATTCGAACGACAGCCACCTTCGCCCTTTATTCCTACGCCCGTTATTATTGTTAATCCCAGCAGACATCCCTTCAGGGCAATGAAAACCATAGTCGTGATTCAAAGCAAAGTCAGTACATTTTCGCCCTAACATGCTAACTCGAATTCACGCAGCCAAAACGAAGCTGGACTAAAGACTGCCAAACCCAGTGTTTTCGAGTTTCTTTGCCAAGTTACGCCGGAGACGGGTAACGTTTATCAAAACGCTCGAAAATCAGGCAAAAAACGACTTAAACGACGAATTTCCAGTTTGCAGCCATCAGAAGCCCCCTTAATTACTCTGGTTTTTGAAGATTGATGCCAAAGGAGGCTCTGCGATTGCTTTTTTTGCACTTGCGAGTCGCACCAGAATTGTCATACTTTTCCGTTCCTAAAAATTTAAAAACGTTTCGGGGCAGGGCTGCCGACAGGTCGCCTGAATAGCGTTTTCCCTTTTTACTTTGACATCAAGGTTAAACCTTTTTCGATGATTGAGACTATCGAGGTACAGAAACGAGACAGCTTGGGCAGTCTGAAGACTCGTAAACTTCGTTTGCGAGGTCTTGTTCCCGCTATTTTGTATGGACACGGCGAAGAAAACATTTGCTTGATGTTGCGCGTTGAAAAAGTGAAATCGTTGGTAAACCACGGAACCAAATTGGTTAATCTCGTTGGTGACGTGACCGATACGGCACTTCTCCGCGATGTCCAATGGGATTGTTTTGGTAGCGAGATTCTGCATTTGGATTTTGCTCGCGTTTCCCAAACGGAAAGTGTGGAAGTCACATTGCCGATTCACTTGGCAGGCGAAGCCCCTGGAATCAATGAAGGCGGTCAGTTGCGATTCGTTTCTCACCAGATGGTGATTCGATGCCCCGCTAGTTTCATTCCAGAATTTCTAACCGTTAGCGTCTCGAATTTACATTTAGGTCAATCGATTCACGCCGGAGAAGTAATACTGCCCGAAGGGGCAACCAGCGTCACTCCAGCCGCAATTGTGATTGTTCAGGTGATAGCGCCGACCTCTTCCGGAGATGAGGCGACAGCTACACCAGAGCCTGAACTCATTCGCAAGGAGAAGGCTGACGCCGCTGCTAAGAGCTAGCGGTTGAATTTATGAGCGAACAAATCGCGTCTGGACAATCGCCCATTCATTTAGTCGTTGGACTAGGTAATCCGGGCGAGAAATATTCTGGAACGCGACATAACATAGGTTTTCAATGCCTCGATATAGTGCTCAAGCGAATGGGAAGTCCCATGCCTTTGGCCAAATTCGAGGGGCAACTAGCCAAAGGATCGCTTGGAAGCATCCCCGTCATGTTGCTGTGGCCTTTAACGTTTATGAACCTGAGCGGACGCAGTGTTCGACAGGTAGTAAGCTTTTACAAAATACCTGCTAATCAAATCATGGTTGTTTGCGATGACTTGGCTCTGCCGATTGGCAAGTTAAGAATTCGTAAACGGGGTTCGAGTGGTGGACAAAAAGGATTAGGTGATATTCTCCAGTCCTTAGGGACGGAGGAAATCGCTAGGCTTCGCATAGGAATTAATCCGCCGCCGCCCGGATGGGATGCGGCCCATTATGTTCTCGGCCGTTTCAAAGCCGATGAACGCGAAACGATAAACGAGGCTTTAGAAAAAGCCGCGAATGCGATTGCAGATTGGACGACCAAGGGCGTCGAGTTTTGCATGAACCAGTACAACAAGAGCGAATAGAATCGAACTAAACTGTTAAGACGATATTAACGAAAAAATTCATGCGACAGGGCCTGTTGCAAATTAGGTCTCGAGGAGTAAGAAATTGGCGACACAATGTTATGAATGCCTGATGATCTTGGATAGCAATCGATATGCACGCGATCCAGGTGTAGCCGCAGAATCGGTCCGCAAGATGATTGAATCGTTCGGCGGAGAAATCTTGGTCAGCCGTTTGTGGGCAGAACAAAAATTGGCCTTCCCAATCAAGGGACATCAAAAAGGAACTTATTGGCTAACGTTCTTCAAAATGGACAGTTTGCGTATCAAGGAACTAAATCGAGCCGCTCAACTCAATGAGCTACTCGTTCGTTTCATGATCACGAATGTCGATCCTCGATTGATCGACACACTCGTTGCTCACGCTCAAGGCAAGCACACGACGCCACCTGCCGAAGTTCGTTTGGCTGGCATTGGTGTCGTTGATGACCTTGACGAAGATCTCGAAGAAGTCCTGGACAACTAGTTCAGTACTTCGATTATGTGGTTCCAATGGATTGTGACACTACCAAAAATTTACCGAAGGAACTTTGTTACATCGTTACCAAGAGCAGTAGCTAGGGCGACAACATGGCATCGTACAATCGCGTAATCTTGATGGGAAACTTAACCCGCGACATTGAACTTCGATACACCCCAAACAAGACTGCAGTTTGTGATGTTGGTCTAGCCGTAAATGACCGACGCAAATCAGCGAGTGGTGAGTGGATCGATGAAACAACTTTTGTTGAGCTTACTTTTTGGGGACGAACGGCAGAAGTTGCGAGCGAATACTTGACCAAAGGGTCGCCCATATTTGTCGAAGGCCGGCTCAAATACGATACATGGGAAACCGACGGACAGAAAAAACACAAACTGAGCGTTGTGGTTGACCGAATGCAGATGCTCGGTTCAAAAGGCGATTCGTCGCGTCCACGAACTCAACCCGCAGATAACTTTGTTGACTCAAATGCCGAAATCGTTCGAGACAGCAACCAGTCATTCGGCGGCGAAGACATTCCATTCTAGAGAAGAATTCATTAGTACTTTTTTGAAGTTTGAAGGATATTCGGATGACCTCAACCCAAACCAGAATTGCCCGATTCAAGCGACTCCCCAAAGGCGAGAATGGTGGCATCCAATTGATGCTGATTCAAGCCGTCGACCACCTCGGCAAAGCCGGTGATGTCGTTGAAGTGAAAGCTGGATATGCGAACAACTACCTCTTGCCGGAAGGCGTTGCTATCGTTGCAACCGACCACCACAAGCGAATGGTTGACAAGCACAAAGCTAAGCTACACGAAATCGAAAAGAAGCGTTTGGCTGGCCTTCAAGCTATCGCTGACCAAATCGGACAGCAGTCCATCAATATCGAAGCCAATGCAAACGACGAAGGCCATCTGTATGGTTCCGTCGGTCCACACGATATCGTCACCGCTCTTCGTGCTCAAGAAATCTTTATCAGTGACGACAACGTTCGCCTATCGGGTCCTCTCAAGGAACTTGGCTTGTATACCGTCAAGATTCACTTGCACCAAGAAATCAACGCGGACCTCAAAGTTTGGGTCGTCCCAACCGCTGCAGGCTAATCGCCACTGCCTGCTGAGCCAGTAAGCAAATCACTCGAAACGGTCGCATCTTGCGACCGTTTTTTATTGCCTTTAAGTTAGCTGACGCAATTCGATTTGCATGCCGTTTGCCATCGAACATACAGCAGAGTCGACAATGCCTTGCTTGGCCGCATCAGCAAGCGTCAAACCTTCAGCAATCGTGCATAATTTAAGAAGCACGACACGGTCTGCATGAATGAGTTTTGCGAGAAAAACGGCAAGCGTATCCGTTGTTGTTTCCCATCCGATCGGTGGAACAATATCAAAAGACGCCGCGAGAGATTCCGCGTAGTATCCCGCTACGCGAACCAGCAAGAGCCGCTTTCTTCCTGAAATTCCATCCCCCAGTCGATTGCGCAATTCGCTCAGTGTGGCCGTGCAGGTCGCTTCCGGCAGCAACTCTGCCGCAACCTCGAACGTGGCATCCAGCAGCCGAATACACCTCCAGTGCATTGCCGCCGGCGACAATGGATGAACTGCGTCCAATTCTCGCATTGCATCGATTGTTCCGCCGCCCCCAACGATCAAACAATAATCATCTGCCGCCTGCTGTTCGAACCAATTTCGAAATCGTTCGGGCCAGTCTACCTGACTCAGCAAACTCCCGCCCAGCTTGACGACGCATGTCATGAACCGGCCTCGAACGCTGGATCCACATGCGCGAGCTCTTTAGAAAGTTGCATCTCGGCTAGACATGCCACGGCACGCGCCGGTGCGCATCGCGATGCTTCTTCACCCAACTCCTCGACCAACCGAACACGCTTAGGACTCCATCGCAAACGGCGCAGTGCGGCATCTACCACAAATTCACCATGTCCCGAAGTTATCACCCGCTGCAATGTAGGCTTTTTGAATTGCTCGCGGTGAGCCAAGATGGACTGCGCAATCAAGCTGGCGTGTGCATCCGCTATAGCCTCAGCCATTTTTTCGACATCAGCATCGCTGATGGTCGATCCATCCTCCCCGACCATTCGTGCCAGACGGAATTTTGCACCGTGCCGTGTATCTGGCCGACCATCACAAGTATTCAAACTTTCGTGCGTCTCAGGGCGAAAGCAAAGCCATGTATAAACGTCCGCGGTGGTAGCAAATAGCTCGGCCATGACAGGACACTCGGATTCGTAAAGCGGCAATGTTTTGACGAGCGAACATACGGGTGTCCGTTCAACGCCAGCATATACCAACTGCCTTGCAATCAAACGCTGGCTGTCGCTGGTGGCGTCCGTGCAGACTTTCTTGTACAGCGGAATGATGTCCGTGGTTGTAGAGCCCACGTCGACAAGAATCGCTGGCTCGCCTTCAGCAAACGGTAAACAATACTGTGCTAAAGCATGCCAATTCGATGCTGAAACTTGCCACGGAATTCGTGCGGCTTGCGATACCGTGTGCCAAGTACCATCTACTGAATAAACGCGAACCAGCGGAGCAGGAACAATCGACGTCAATTGTTCTAGGATTCGGCAAACACCTTCTTCGCGTGTTTCGTAGCAATCGGCTAACTCACCCGTCATCGTTACCGCCAAGCAATGAAACTCGGGGGCCGTTCTCAGAATCTCGCCGATCGTTTTGCCTAACTGGTTCGGGAACTTCCAAAGCGGGAAAGCTACCGAACTAGCAAAACCCGTGCAGTCCGCGACCTTGATATTTGCTCCGCCAATATCAATTCCAAGCCACTTTAGCACGGCAAACTAACCTTCTAAGGCGACCGAACTAACTTGCTCGCGCCATAATAAAGGACCTCAATGCATCGACAACGCGAAGCGCGTCTTCTTGACTAAGCTCATCCCAGCCCGAAGCTCGATGTCGAACGATGGCAAGCTTGAACTGCTCCAACGCATCCGCCATGTCGTTAGGCAAATCGGGCAAGGACGCGAACGGTGAAATCAGGGGATCTTGATTTTCCATTTCGAATGGTACGTCATCGTCGGCGTTTCTTCCAGCCGAATCAGAATCTTCATCGCCAAAATCAGGTCCCTCCGGAGATGGCCCGGACGTTCCGATCCGGTCCCGTTCTTCTCGATCGGTCTCGGCGGCCTCAGAAAGCGGTGAAAAGTCTTCATCGACAACGCCCGCTACCACGTCGCTGTCTCCTGGAACGGTATTGGGATCGGAACCCATTGCCTCCCAACGACTTCGCCGCATTTGCGACACGCTCCAATCGCTGCCCGCGGCCCCCTCAAGCCACATTTCCGCATCATCCCAATCGATCGCGGCCAAGAAATGGCTCCAATAAAGGCCCTTGTAGGTTTTCTGCGTGCCGCCGAAACGCTCGTAGACCCTTCGTAATCGCCCTACATGCTGCGAAGTAATTCCACCGACAATGCGGGCCCAAGCTTCGTCGCTAAACGAAACCACGGACGCACCGGTTTCCAAAAGAGCGTTGCGCCATTCGAGAATAATCCGGCCCTTTTCCCAATTGGTTTGGCTTATGAGCTTTTGCCACTGCCCAACGAATGGGGCCGATGCCTCAAGCGCGGCTACATCATCGCCTGCAGGGTCAATCTGTTCGTTTTGAGAGGCGTTATTAGGATCGACTTCATCGTATGCGAATCGAGGACTGGTCTGGCTCATTCTGAATCAATTATCCGTTTGGGGGCGCCGTCTAGTTGGGTGACGTGCAACAACTTACCGACTTCCTAGCCAGTCAAAAGGGTTGCCATGTACACTTCGGATTGATTTCAAATAATTGCTTGCCAGAAACGCCTGTTAGCAAAGATTTACCAGTTAAGAGGACCGCACAAAATCAGTCGCTCCGTTGTTGAAAACGTGTCAGCAACACTGTGAAAATTTGCCTGCACGCTCAAAGACCGCAGAGGGATCAATGGCCACGCAAAATCGATCGCTCTCTTTCCCGATATCCCTTCGCTGGAGGCTTACGCATGCAACCCAAGAAAGGATCGCGGGTTTGCACTTAACAGAGCATGTCGTTCAACATCGCTCAAACCAATTCGTTGCAGTTGCATGTCGCAAACGGGCATGGTAGCTCCAGAACCGATGAAGTGAGTATTATCCTCACTTCGAGGAACGCCGTCTTCGCCGATCAGCACTTCCCGAGCGCCCAGTTTGTAGCGTCCCGGCCCCAGGCCTGCGGCACTGATGGCATCCGTTACAACCAGAGTTCGCTGAAAGCCCAGAATGTCAATAAAATTCTTCAAAACCCAACTCGGCAGATGAGCACCATCGGCAATTAAGCTTACCCACAAAGTATCTCGGAAATGAAGCACCCTCTGAATGATGTTATCGTGCCGATGCATCTCCAGTGGACAACCGTTCCCAAGATGCGTAAAGCCCGTTAACCCCGAATCAATTGCAGATCGCAATTGATCGAGGCTGGCATCCGTATGACCGGCAGCCACGCGGATACTTTGTTTAACAAGCCACCGTGTCACATTGCCGTCAGGGTCGCACTCGGGTGCAAGCGTAAGTAACTTGACGAGACCTTGACCAGCATCGATTAACCGTTTGGCATCGTCCATCGAAGCTTGTCGCGCATGCTGAACGGGATGCGCCCCGACAAAGCCTTTCACGGATGAAATGAATGGCCCCTCGATATGAAAACCTGGAATCATCGCAGCCATTGCGGCTGACTTGCTGCGAATTTCAACTAGCTTGCTTAGACGATTCGCCATCGAATCAACCTGGTCGGTGATTAACGTCGGAAGAAATCCCGTCATGCCCCATGCCGCCGTTTGGTGACAGACCTTTTCGACTTGCTCGAGCGTGGTTTCGTCTGAGTTGAAATCCACGCCTAAATGGCCGTTCACTTGGCAATCAAAGTAGTCGGTCATACTCATTACGCACCCGGCTGATCAAGCAATTTTGCGCTCGCTTGGTCAAGCAGCAGCATTGTCGCAGAATGATTTCGCAAGATAGATGCTGGAAGCAGCGGATCGATTGGACCGTTCAAAGCACGGTAGACGGCATCTGCTTTCCGTTCATCGGGCACACTGCAAATAATATTTTTTGACAGGAGTATCTGTTGGATCGACATACTAATGGCATGCGTTGGTACCGCAGCTAAATCCTTAAACCAGCCCTCGCCGACTTGCTGCATGCGGCACGGTATGTCAAGCTCGACTTGAATGTATGGTTCCTTCGTTTCGAAGTCTGCGGGTGGGTCATTGAACGCGAGATGACCATTCTCGCCGATCCCGATCATTGCAACATCAATCGGGGCTTTTGTTAAAGCTTCGCCAGCTAACTTGCAGACCATGTCGGGGTTTTTTGTCCCGTCCAAAAAATGGAATGATCGCAAAGGAACGCGATCGACGAACCGCTCTTTAAGATAGCGACAAAAGGAAGCCGGATGCTGGGCGTCGATTCCTATGTACTCGTCCAAGTGAAACGCATCCACTTTGGTCCAATCGATATCTTTCGATGCGACCAAACCGTCAAGCACTTCGAACTGGCTGGACCCCGTGGCAACAATCAATCGCGCCGAACCTCGCTGCCTAATGGCATCGCCAAGAATACGAGTAGCGCGTTCCGCAGCTAATCGACCCATCTCTGCTCTGTCTGCAGCTATAATGATTTCCACGAATTAACCTCTCTCAAAAAAGCTCTTTTTCCTGTGCATACGAATTGTATCGCGTTTGTTTATCTTCAGGACATTACTATGCGATCGTGTCAATCTAAATTGATGACTGGTTTGATTATCCTCGTTAGCTTAGCAGGGACAACCTTGGCCCAAGGGCCGATGTTCGATGACGGAGCGAAACTACTGCAAGAAAGTGGCGAAGGGGCGGGCGGCGAAGGTCCGGCTTGGGAGCCAACGCTTGGCGTGCTCACCAGTGGCAACGGCAACATCCATCGGCTGAGTCTCGATGGCAGATCTAGCATTCACCGCCAAGGAGCAGGTACCAACGGCTTACTGTTCGATCGACAAGGACGACTGGTCTGTTGTGAACCCAAGCTTCGTCGTGTCACGCGTCTGGATCAAAATGGCAAGCTGGAAGTATTGGCAGAAAAATTTGAGAGCAAACGATTCAACACCCCGAATGATTTGACGATCGATTCGAAGAATCGCATCTACTTTTCCGATCCTCGCTACGGCAATCGCGACTACATGGAGATCCTTGACCCAACAGGAAAGACAGTCGAGGGCGTTTACCGAATTGACACCGATGGAAAAATTTCGCGTGTGCTCGGACGTCAAGTCGAGCGAGCAAACGGAGTACTTGTTTCTGCTGACGACAAGTTCTTGTTTGTTGCGGACAATAATAATGACACCCTCGGAGGTGCGAGGAAACTTTGGCGTTTTCCACTGTTGGCCGATGGTTCTGTTGAAGCTGCCAACGGGCAAGCAATCTACGATTGGAAACAAGGACGCGGGCCCGATGGACTAAAACAAGATAGCGAAGGTAACTTGTACGTCGCCGCTGGACTTAACCGCTCGAACCCGCCGTTTGAACCTGATGCCTCCGTAAAGGCAGGCATCTATGTCTTGGACCAGCAAGGCAAACTGCTGGACTTCGTGGCCGTTCCGACCGATGAAGTCACCAATTGTGCATTCGGGGGCGCTGATCTGAGAACACTCTATATCACAGGTGGCGGCACCCTCTACAGCATCCGCACGAAAAACAAAGGACGCGTGCTTTGGCCAAACTGAGCGATCGCGCGATCATGCAGTATTCGACCTAACACTGCGCGATCGCAAGAGCCATTGGACATACGTACGGCAATCAGGTCTCGTGCCGCAATAATGGGAAAAGGATAATATCGCGTATGCTTCGGGCATTGGTAATGAGCATGATCAAGCGATCGATGCCGATTCCCAAACCACCTGCTGGCGGCATGCCATTTCGCAAAGCGCGAATGAAGTCAGTATCCATTCGAGCCATTGAATCCTCTTCGGCCATCCCTTGCAACTGCGTCTTGAATAACGTTTCTTGCAAGATTGGGTCATTCAATTCGGTATACGCATTCGCGATTTCCATGCCGTGAACAAATAGCTCGAATCGCTCGGCGACATTAGGATTTCCCGTCTTGCGTTTGGTTAGCGGGCAAATGCTGGCCGGATAATCAATCACGAAAGTCGGGTTCTGCAAACTGTCTTCGCATGTTTCTTCGAAGACTTCGCTCCTGATCACGTCAGGGTGTTTACCTGCGGTGTCTAACCCAAGCTTGCGAGCCAATTTCTCAATTGCCGGATCATCGTCAAAACGTAGTTTGGTGTGTTCTTCGAACAAGTCCGTGTACGTCACTCGTCGGAAAGGGGGCGTGAAATCGATTTCAAGATCACCCCAGTGTATTTTATATTCCTGCCCCGTGACCTTGATCGCATTGGTAATGATTTGCTCGGTCAGCGTCATCATCGTATCGTAGTTGCCGTACGCTTGATAACACTCCATCATCGTGAACTCAGGGTTGTGCTTTGGGCTGATCCCTTCGTTTCGATACACGCGTCCCAATTCGTACACCCGCTCCATTCCGCCAACCATCAACCGCTTTAAATGCAACTCCAGCGCAATTCGCAAGAACAACGGCATGTTGAGCGTGTTATGGTGCGTCGTAAAGGGCTTCGCTGCTGCACCGCCAGCGATTGCGTGAAGCGTAGGTCCTTCGATTTCGCAAAAGCCATTACTGTTCAACGTGTTGCGGACGGACTGTACGATTTTCGTTCGGTTGAGGAACCGCTGAAGTACACCTTCGTTGTAGACCAAGTCGACGTAGCGCATTCGTTGACGCAACTCGGGATCAGTCAAACCAGCGTGCTTTTCTGGTGGAGGATCCAGTGTCTTGGTCAAGAAGTGAAGGCTTTCCGCGAAGACCG
Source organism: Pirellulaceae bacterium (assembly GCA_031374825.1). Classification (GTDB taxonomy): domain Bacteria; phylum Planctomycetota; class Planctomycetia; order Pirellulales; family Pirellulaceae; genus JANMGV01. The sequence goes on along the minus strand of JANMGV010000081.1, from coordinate 29,306 downwards.
TGAGTTCTCCTGTATTGGTGTGACCGAGCCGACCATCCACGCCGATCAAATCGCCCAAGTCGAACAACTTGGTAAGCTCAAAGTTCGCGTCACCAACCTGAGTCTTGCCGATGTAGATTTGGATATCGCCGGACCAATCGCGAAGATTGATAAACACAAGCTTGCCCGTTGGCCGCATCAAAACGATTCGCCCTGCAACCCGAACCTTCGGCCCCGTCTCTTCGCCCGCACCTTGCTCGGCTTTCCAAGCCTTGAAATCGACGCCGTCCTCACCGCCCAATTTTGGCAATTCGATGTCGCGTCCATCGGCCAATCGGTAGCGAGTTTGATTCTCAAGCTTACGAACGTCTTCGACTAACAACCGATCGTCGAAACGGTGGCCCCATGGATCGATGCCCAAGGCTTCGATTTTGTGCAATTTTTCAAGCCGTGCGGCTTGGTGGACGCCAATATCTTCTGGTGTTTCGTGGGCTTCGTTCGTCATGGAATTGCTCTGGCTCCAATTGCGTCCTATGGTTTACTATTCAAACAGCTTTCTGCTGAAGAATGAATCGTCGGATTGTAAGGAAAAGCCATGGAAAACCAAGCCGCCAAGCCTCCAATGATCCTGGTTGTCGAGTCCGACCCCATGATGTTGACTGGGATTTCTGCGGTATTGCACAAACAGGGCTACCGTTGTTTTTTGTCGAGGGATATTTCTGTCGCCAAAAAAGCGACTGAAAATACGGCTTTCGACCTTTTTGTGCTATCGATTGATAACAATCTCGAAGCGGCAGAAGCAATGGCTCGCGAACTGCATCAGCAACCTAACAACGCCGACGTTCCGATCGTTTTTCTTGCCCCCAGTTTGAATCCGGAATGGATCGGTCGCTTGAATGCTGTCGGTGGCGTTTATTGCATTCCAAAACCTTTCGATCCGAACGTCATGCTCGAGCTGGTTCGCCGCTCAGTTTGGGAACCTCAACTGGTGCAACCTCGAGTGGCTCCGCCCAAAGCGCATTTTGCAAACGATTGGGTGCGGCTGAATTAGGCGATTGTTTATTTCTCGAAATTTAGCTCGGACTCGCACAATCCCAAGTTCACTTGCTCGCCGCTGCCATTAGTGAGCCGAACGGGTGTAGAGGACATCGGGGTGGGGGAAGCCTAGGTGTTTGTCGACTTTGTTAAAGAGCTTTTCGCCCGCCAAGTATCTTCTCAAATTCTCGCAAGCCAACCGCGTACTGTCATCGACTCTCCGTGCGGATTGAGCTCCCACATGCGGCGTGATAATGACGTTAGGCAAGTCCCACAGTGGACTGTCTTTAGGCAAAGGCTCGACTTCGGCGACATCTAGTCCAGCGCCGGCCAAATGACCGGCCTGCAACGCTTCGATCAAATCGGTCTCGCGAACCACTTGTCCGCGCGCTACATTGATCAAATAACTACCCTTGGGCATCGCTTGGAAAACGCTACCGTCGATCCAATGATGCGTGTCTTTATTTAGTGGCAGACTAAGAATAAGGATGTCCGAGCGCTGAGCCAGCTCGAGCAACTTCGTATGTGGCGCCAAGCTGCGGACGGATGCAGGCTTTTGAACCGGATGATAATCGACAGCATCGACCGTGACGTTGAAGGGCACAAGGACGTCGGCCAATCGCCGACCGTTTCCACCCAAGCCAACGATCCCAATTCGTTTGCCATGCAAATCGTCAGTTGGCCGGCGCACATATTCGCGAATCTGAGATTGTCGGAAAAAAGTGGGCAATCCGCGGAGCAACCCAAACAACAAAGCCAAAGATTGCTCGGCAACTTGATCTGCAAACAGCCCCGAAGCACTGCACACGATGATATCGGAGTTGATAACGGCAGGGACCAAGCAATGATCCAGACCTGCGGCAGAAGACTGAATGAATCGCAATCGACCTTGTCGAACAACCGAATCCCAATCCACGGGAACTTTGGCATGCCCCACAAAAATGTCCGCTTCGAAAATGGCTTGCCCGATCCTCTCTTGCCCCGCATCGATAATCTTGCAGTCGGGTGCAGCCGCCTGAATCCACTCGCGATGCTTGGGCTCGACAGGATAACAAAGCACGACATTCTTCATTTAAGTACCTTTTAATAAACCGTCTCACCCATCATAGAGCGAAAGTATTTTTTGGACCGAAGCGATACGACATGTAGATTGCACTTAAAGTAACATATTTTGCCCTTAAGTAGCACTAGCACATAACGTCCGCGTTAGTTCTCGTGTTGATTACGGGGGGCTGATGGAATAGACTTGAATTTCCCGCCTGACATGCCACATTCCCTCCCGGCGTTACGATTCCCATGATGCTTGACCGCAATCGCAAATCTCGTTTTCTGCCTAGCTATTTTGCGCTGGCAATTGCGATCTCGTTCTACGCATCAAACCCAAAAAACGCATCCGGTGCGGATACAGTCACCCCAGCCTCCAACGCAAGTTTAAAGTTCGAGCTCGATATCCAACCGATTTTGACGGCTCGTGGATGCAATTCCGGGCCTTGTCATGGCAAGTCGCGGGGGCAAAACGGGTTTGCTCTGTCGCTTCTCGCCTTCGACGCTGATTTTGATTATGCGGCAATCGTCGAAGAAGCTCGCGGACGTAGGCTGTTTCCCGCAGCACCAAACCGAAGCCTCTTGTTACAAAAAGCGACGGGTCAATTACCTCATGGCGGCGGTATTCGCATTACACCCGGCGACGAAGACTTTCAAAAATTGGTTGCTTGGATCGAAGACGGTTCTCCTCGCGCTTCGGACTCCGACCCAAAACTTGAGCGTGTGACCATCGAACCCCAAGCTCATCCTTTGGTCGTAAACCAAACCGTGGACTTAAATGTTCTCGCTCATTACAGCGATGGTTCCGTTCGAAATGTGAGTAAGACGTGCGCTTATCTTTCGAACGAACCCGCTATCGTTTCGGTTTCGAACGTCGGCCAAATCCGCGCCGGAAACATCCCCGGCGAAGCTACCATTACGGCGCGTTACATGGGGGTTATCGCGACATGGAATACCGCGATTCCTCGACCAGGTGAAATACCATCGGATGCTTTCGATGCTTTACCTCGAAACAACTTCATCGACGATCTGGTTCACAAAAAACTCAAGAGCCTCAATGTCCTTCCTAGCCCACCTTGTAACGACGCCGAATTCCTAAGACGTGCCTTTTTGGATTGTATTGGGCGATTGCCCAGCGTCGCTGAGGCAAGGTCTTTCCTTGACGATACCGCGGAAAAAAAACGGGAGAAACTTGTCGACCAATTGCTAGAGCGTGAGGAGTATGCCGATTTCTGGGCGAATAAATGGGCGGACTTGCTGCGCCCAAATCCTTACCGCGTTGGCATCAAAGCAACGTTAAGTCTCGACACATGGTTGCGCGACGTGTTTCGACAGAACTTGCCATACGACCAATTCGTCACTCGCCTATTAACCGCCAAGGGCAGCAACTGGCACAACGGTGCTGTAACGATGTTCCGCGATCGTCGCGAACCTGACGAATTGACGACGATGGTGACACGTCTGTTCGTAGGAGTTCGCTTGGAGTGCGCCAAATGCCACCAGCATCCTTTCGAAGTTTACAGCCAAAGCGATTTCTATAGCATGGCTGCTTTCTTTTCGCGAGTACGATTCAAGGGAACGGGTCTGTCTCCACCAATCTCAGGCGGTGAAGAAATGGTGTTCGTTTCGGATTCAGGCGAAGTCCGACATCCTTTAACCAAAGCAGTTCTCAAACCAAAACCGCTTGCCGGTCCCGAAATGGATATTGCTGCTGGCGATGATCCAAGGCAATCGTTCTGCGATTGGCTGACGAAACCCGACAATCCTTATTTCGCCAAGGCCGCCGCAAATCGTATTTGGGCCGAGATCATGGGCAAAGGATTGGTTGATCCCGTCGATGATTTGCGAGCGACGAATCCACCAAGCAACCCTGAACTCCTCGACGCGTTGGCCGCTGAATTTGCAAACTGCAAATTTGATCAGAAGCGTTTCATTAAGACGATTATGATGTCGCAGACGTACGCATTGTCATCTTTGCCAAACGAGACAAATGCTTCGGACATTCGCAATTTCTCGCGTCACTACCGGCGACGATTCCGAGCCGAAGTTCTCCTAGACGCAGTTTCGGATGTCACCGAAGTTTCCGATCGGTTCGACGGCGCTCCGATCGGAACGCGTGCGATGCAACTGTGGACGTTCCGAACGGAATCGCAGACGTTAGATGCTTTTGGAAGACCAGATCCGAATCAAGATCCGCCGTGCGAACGATTGCCAGACTCGACGATGGTTCAAGCATTGCACTTAATGAATGCAGGACAGTTTCAAGGCAAGATTTTGAGCGATAACGGCCGGGTTGCTAGATTGGCTGCCAGCAGCGAATCGCTGGAACAAATTATCGACGAACTTTATCTAGCCACATTTAGCCGACATCCAAGTGCCGAAGAAGTTGCCGTCTTAAATTCTTCTATTCAACAACCTAACCCCGCACGTCGACAATGGATCGAAGACGTGCTGTGGTCCTTGATGAACTCACCGGAATTTTTCCATGTTAATTGAGACCTCATTTTCCTAACGTCCGTCAACGCTAAGCACTGTTGAAAAAACCGTTTCCAAATTGTGAACGAATCAGCGAACAGAACCATGACTCACAAAACCTCGATGCGTAATTCCCAACTTGAGCTTTGCTCGACACTGAGCCGCCGATCGTATCTTCGACTGGGTATTGGCGGGTTGGCGGGGGGGAGCTTTTTCGATTTGTTCCGATTGACGCAGATCTCGCGAGCGGCCGAAGGTGCCAAACCTGCGACCGGATGCATATTGATTTGGCTCGATGGCGGCCCAACGCATTTTGAAACGTTTGACCCCAAGCCGGATGCACCCGCAGAAATTCGTGGCGAGTTTCGACCAATCGCGACCAACGTGTCCGGCATTCAAATTTGCGAGCACTTGCCGAAACTGGCGTCGATCGCTGACAAGTACGCGATTGTGCGGTCGGTTTGCCATAACCAGGGCAACCATGGAGCAGGGAATCACTACATGATGACCGGGGCCCCACCACGCATTCCGGTTGGTTGTGGTGCGTTCGTTAGTTTTCATCCCAGCATGGGCTCGGTCGTCAACCACGAGAAATCCGCTCCACACGGATTACCGGGCTATTTTTCGATGCCGAGTATGACGCGATCTGGGGGCCCTAATTTTCTTGGAGCCAAGTACGCTCCCTTTGTGGTTTCCGATGATCCGAACCAAAAGAGTTTTCGCGTCCGTGATGTCGCTTTGCCCCAAGGCTTAAGCCAAGACCGATTCGAACAGCGGCAGCAAATGCGGAAATTGGTGGATCGGCTGCCACGTATCTCCGACCCCGCAGCAGGCGATCCTGTACGTGTTGTGGATGACTACTATCGACAAGGATACGATCTTATCACAACACCCGAAGCTCAGAAGGCATTTGATATCCAGAGCGAGCCCGAAGCACTTCGAGATGCGTATGGGAGAAATGGGCTCGGACAACGAGCGTTACTAGCTCGTCGATTAATTCAAGCGGGCGTTCCTTTTGTGACGATCAACGACGGCGGTTGGGATCATCACTCCGATTTGTTTGGAGCCCTTCGAACACGACTGCCGCAGTGGGACCAAACCGTGGCAACTCTGATTAACGATCTGGATCAACAGGGAATGCTCGATACCACGATGGTAATTGTGTTAGGAGAGTTTGGCCGAACACCAAAGATCAGCACGTTGCCTGGGGCAGACAAACCGGGCCGAGATCATTGGTCGAGCGCCATGTCCATTCTGTTCGCGGGTGGAGGGACGCCTGGCGGGCAAGTCGTGGGTGCAACGGACCGACAAGGTCATTCGGCGATCGAGCGAGTACTTTCACCCGAGAATTTTGTTTCGACAGTTTATACAAAATTAGGCATCGATCCGAACAAGATCTATCACACGCCGGAGGGCCGACCTGTGCATTTGGTCAGTGACGCCAATCCAATTTCTGAATTGATGTCATGATGACGAAGTTTTCATTTCATCTCGCATCGCGCTTGACAACTCGAAGCTCGCTGCTGGTATTGTTGGTTTCGATATTTTTTGGAACGGGTCATCTCTTTGGCCAAGGTCCCGATCTGCGTCGTCTGTTTCCTGCTGGCGTCCAACGCGGACAATCCATCGAAGTTCGCGCTTTAGGAAACGCGCCCATGTGGCCTGTTCAAGTTTGGTCCGAATCGAGCGATATCGTTTGGGAACCCCAAGCAGAAAAAGGTGTCTTCCGCGTGACGGCAACACCCACTAGCAGGCTGGGACTTCATCGTTTGCGATTTTTTGATGCGGATGGCGCGACGAGCGTTTTGAAGTTCATGGTGGGCTCGATTCCTGAAGCGAACGAAGTCGAACCGAACGATGAGACCAAGAATGCGAGTGCCAATGCAGCCATGTCGATTCTGTGGAATGGCGTTCTTGAAAAACGAGGAGATGTCGATGTCTTTGCGTTCGATGCAAAAGCAGGACAAACGATCGTGGCGAGTTTAGTCGGGCAGCAGCAACTTCGATCTCCGATGGACGCCTGTTTGCAGGTCCTCAGTTCGCGAGGAAATGTGCTTGCCGAAAACCACGACGCCATAGGCCTCGACCCAATGTTGGCATTCACAGTACCGAAAGATGGTCAATATTTCCTTCGCACGTTTGCATTTCCCGAGTCGCCCGACAGTTCGATCGGCTACTCCGGTGGCGACAATTATGTTTATCGGCTGACGTTAACGACTCAGGGTTTCATTCGTGGTGCACGTCCGCTATCGATTTCACAGCAACAGCCAACGCCAATCGAACTTCTCGGCTGGAACATGGGCGATTCTATGCGTGCCCTAACGATCCCACCCCCAAGCAACTTATTGCCGACGCAGTGTACTCTCGATGGTTTTGCCAACTACATCGAGCTTCCCGTTTCAACAAACCCAGTCGTTGCTGAAACCCGCTCGCCGGAAAACAATTCACAAAGTATTCCGATTCCCTGTTCCGTAACAGGATGCGTTAGCAGTGAAAAGGAAATCGATCGTTATCGTTTTACCGCGTCGAAAGATACGCGATTAACTATCCGCGTGGCCAGTCGAACGCTCGGCTTTCCAACGGATGTCGTTTTGCGCGTGTTGGACGCCGCAGGAACTCAGCTGGCTCGCGACGATGATAGTAACGGCGGCATCGACGCATCGCTGACTTGGCAATCGCCCGCCGATGGTGAGTATCAACTCGAAGTATCCGATTTGTATGGCTACGGCGGTTTCGATTATCTTTACCGCGTTGACTTAGAAACGCCGGTTCCAGAAGTAAAGCTTCAAGTCGATACCGATTCGTTCAAGGGCGCAGTGAATGCTGCGATTGAGGTACCTGTTTCGATCGATCGGCTAAACGGCTTTTCAAGTCCACTCAAAGTGAGCGTCATGGGATTGCCTCCCTCGGCCAAGTGCGAGCCGGTGACATCTGCGGCCGAAGGTGAAACTTCGAAAGCGATCAAACTAGTGATCACAGGTTCAGAAAAATTCTCAGGACCGATCACGATAGAGGCCATAGCCGAAGATGTACCCGCAGCTCCTCAACCAGCTTCATTGAGGACCGACGCCGATGTTCATGTGTTCTGGTTAATATTGCAGCACTAAAAAATGCTTTTTTGTAAAGCAGAAGCTACTGCTTGTAGCCCCTCTGGGAGCTTTTTCCAGTAAAGTCAGTAGAGCCGAAGCTATTACGTTTTGAAAATTCGACAGTTGACATGACCTTCGCCTCATGTGCGCTGTACATTGTAGTGAAAGAGCCTTGTACTACTATATTTTTAGATGATACGAAATGGTCTAAGATAAAGTCACTCGTTACCTCGAAAGCAATTCTGGTGTAAACTTCACTGGACAATGCAATTTCTCGGGAGCCTTCAATGCGAATTCACTCAGTTTTCATCACAAATCTACAGCCATTTCAAACGCAAGAAATTATCTTTCCCGAGCGGAAAGAAGCTACAAGATTGGCGGAGGTACACATTTTTGTTGGCGAAAACGGCACTGGCAAGACAAGATTATTGACGTTTCTTGCAGCGGCCTGTGGTGACAACTCCGAGCTTAAAATTCGTGGTCAAACGGCGAGTCCGGGGTATGTTGCCGCCGAAATCGATGATTCGTTCGCCATCTGGAATGGCGAAAGCATTACGAAAACGAGTTCAACCCCTACACTTTCCGTTCTCGCCGCAAATCATGACTTGCGCACGCATCGCCCCCCCCGACTATCAAACAATATTTCGGTTTTTGGCGAGGTAAAAAGTCAAGTTACATGTTTGGCATTTCGAGGCGCATTGAGAATTTCCGATACCAAGATTAATGGGCTGGCACCTGTATCGGTCAGTGGCGACTACGATCTACGCTTCGAAAAGGATCCTAAAAACAACGAGGTTTTCGCGCAAGTTTTGGCGAATCTTAAGATTCGCGCGGGAATGTTTTTGGCGAGTAAACCAATATCGTCGGAAGACCGGAACGTTCGCATTACCAGACGCCTAGAAGATGCGGTAACTGAGATCACAGGACAGGATTTCTATTTTCTAATTCAAGACTCACCCGAACTCCATCTTGTAGCTTCTTGGGGCGGAAAACGTATGCGAATGAGCCAACTTCCTGATGGCCTACGATCTATAATTGGCTGGCTCGTGGGATGTATAGCGTTAATCGAGTCCAAGCACCCTCATCACGATAATCCCCTTGACTTACCATCGATTATCCTAATCGATGAACCGGAAAGCCATCTGCATCCGGCTTGGCAACGAAAAGTCATCCCTGCTATTCAACGTTTACTTCCCAATTCGCAACTCTTTGTCGCGACTCACTCACCCTTTGTAATCTCATCCGTCAACGAAGGATACTATTATCTCCTCAAGTCAGACTCGGAAGGTACAGTTACCTGCTCGAAAGCAACTACTTGTAGTCGCGGAGATACTTATATCGATGTCGTTTCCGATATACTTGGCGTACATGAATGGTATGATCCAGAAACGGAAAAACTGCTACATGATTTCCGTCTAGTACGTGACGAGGCAAAGAAGTCCGGTGACAAATCTAAGAAAGCGGAAATGCTGAACATAGCACTCGAAATAGCGGATCGAAGTGATTCTCTAAAAGATGTTATCGCTCGTGAACTGCGTCAATTTGATCGCCAAATGACACTCTCAAGGGACTGACGTAAAATTGCGACGATTTCCACGTATACAAGCACCCCCGGTCATTAGTTCGAACGCGGAGCGATTGACCTCGCAATGGCTCGCTCTAAAAAAGAAAAATGTTGATGCGAAATTCAACTGGTATAAAATCGATGGCGTTTCTACTCGTGAACGTTTGCTTCCATTTCTTCGCGAGATGACTGCATCACATTGTTCGTTTTGTGATGCGTTTCCACTTGAGGGGCGGTCAAATGAACCAATAGAACACTTTCGCCCTAAATCTCAATTCCCAGAATTGGCTTTCACCTGGGAGAATCTGTATTACTGCTGCGAGAAGTGCCAAAGTACCAAGCTTGAGAGATGGGACCAACAGCTAATCGCACCCGACGAAAATGGATACGACTTTTTCCATTTCTTTGAGTTCGATTGGACAAATGGAGCAATTAAGCCAAACTCCATTGCAAATGAACAGACCCAGCTCCGGGCTCAGGTGACAATCAATCTTTATGGTTTAGATACGCAAACTCGGCGTAAGAACCGCATGCTTGAGTTCCGAAAATGGAGCTTGATTCCAGAAGGGCAAAGAAATATAGATGACTTCGCGTACCGAGACTTCCTCTTCCCATAAAAGCACATTAAAGGTTCACTCTCCGTTTCCTTTAGTGATTGTTGCGATATGCTAGTGCGAGGTTGTTGACGATATCGCGGATTGCTTTGCGGCAGCGGGGTGGGGCGATGATTTCGGCTTCGGTGCCGAGGAACATGACTTTTTGAATCACTTCGGTATCTTGGTACGCTTGGATTTTGAGCAGAAACGAACCATCGGGTTGTTGCAGCAATTCTTGTTTTGGGTGCCAAGGGTCTTCTTGAATCCAACGCGCGGCCGACGCGGTCAATCGAATGGTGTATTCGGTCGTCTTATCACCGCTGAAAATCCCGACGCTTTGACCAAGGTGTTCTTGGAGGTCAATATCTTCATCGGGCTTGAACCAATCATCCAAAGCATCCGCCTTGGTAAATCGATCGAGTTTCCAGTGACGCAAACGCTCTTCGGGTTCTTTATCCTCATCGCGTCCCGTTTCGACGGCGATAACGTAGATGCTCGACTGATAGATTGCCAATCCGTAAGGCTCCAGAGTTCGAATCGAAGGCGTTGGTCGCCCCACCGATTGGTATTCGATCAACAGACGCCGATGTTCCTGAATGGCGCGATTGATGGTCTTGAGAATCCCTTGCTGCTTTTCGTATGTCTTGGAAGGAACCCCAATGACGCGCAGCGTGCGACGATATCGCTGGTAATGTTCCCAAACGCCTGCCGGCAATTGCTCGCGAACTTTATTCCAGAACCCCTCGATGCCTTGCCAGAACTGGGTACCAACCAGCGGCACCAGCAAGTCGCGGCCCATGGAGAGCGCAATGAGTTCGCTGGCCGTGATGGATAGTTTATGCAAGCCTCGATCCGTGCGACTCAGCTTCCAAACTTTGCCGTTTTGCGTTTCCTCTTGCAGCAAATCCATCCCCGCAGCTTGCAGCGCTTCCAAGTCTCGGCGGACGCTGCGCACATGCAGCGAAGACAGACCAAGTTCTTCGACGATGGTGTTGCGCAGATCTTCGAGCGTGGCTCCGTATCGACGTCGCTCAAGGACTTGGAGGATTTTGTGTTGACGAATGAGCTGTTCGTTGCGTGCCATGGCGGAAACTGAATGTTGTGGACTGACAAATTTGATTAACGATGTGTGAACAATGACTGGGCGTGATTCGCTCAAGCCGTGTAGGGAGTCAGGGCTGAAATAGGCCAGAGCAGGGCAGTGTGAGCCAAAGTTTCGTTAGGAACCGCCGGCTTCGTCGAGAACTTCTTCTGCGACGTAAATTGGCAGGGGCGGTGTAAAAGTGACTGCGACCGCGATCGCATCGGACGGACGTGAGTCGATCTCGATCGTTTCGTCACCTCGCTTCACGCGAATTTTTGCAAAGTACGTATGCTCGCGAAGCTCGGAGATAATGACACTTTCAAATTCCGCACCCAAAGCTTCGGCGACAGAAACGATCAAGTCATGCGTTAAGGGACGCTGCGGTTTTTGGCTATCTTTGACCCGTCGGTCGATACTAGTGGCTTCAAAAATACCGATCAAGATCGGGAATTGGCGATCACCATCCACTTCCTTTAGGTAGATCACCTGGTTGTCGCTAATCTCGCTGATAATGATGCGAGCCAACTGCATTTGAACTGGCATAATTCACTTCCGGTGCGTATTGCCTGAGGTTTTTGGTCGTCAGGCATATCAAAGATCTATTCGAATTCGGCCGAAAGACTGACTTACGAGAGGCGATTTCGAAAAATATTTTCGATGTCGCAAGTCGACAACACCAACTGGCGGCCGCGAAGTTATGTCGCTGTTTTGTTGTCAACGACACGCACTTCAAGTTGGTCGAATTATATCACACGGCGCACAAATACAGGATGCACACTTCAACAACTCGAGAAAAAAGCGACCCGCCGCCCAAATATGGATTGCTGCTGGAATTACGAAAACGTTGAAAATATTTTCCGGAAATCCCCTACGATTATTACCACACGCTTAAAAGCATTCAACGGTCAGAATCACCCGATCCACGAGGTACAATGACATCGCTTGGTCGATATCTCAGTATTGAGTCATTTCGATGCTCGTAGCGACTGGATTGCATTCGATGCTGCATCGCGTTGGCTGATCAGATCAGCCAACGATTCGCGTTCTTTCTGGACAACTTCGACCGGGGCGCGGCTTACAAAACTCTCGTTCGACAGTTTTCCTTCTTTACCCTGGATCTGCTTATGCAGATTTTCGAGCAGCTTTTCGTTGCGTGCGATTTCTGCTTCGACGTCGATAAAGTTGCCCAAGTCAACGTATAGTTCCATCTTGTCGATTGTCGACTGCGCATAGATTTTTGGAACGGCAGGTGAAGGACCGATTTCGGTGCTGGTTGCGCCGGCCAGCGATTGAAAAAAAGCATTCATCGAAGCAAGCCGATCGGCAATTTCAGGGCTGCATTTGAGACAGAATTCGACTTGCTCGCGAGGCGGGATGTTTTGACGCGAACGGACTTCGCGGATAGCTCCAACAACGGCGGTAAACTCCGAAAATTGCTGTTCGATTTCTGGATTTTCATCCTGCTTGCGGGCTTCGGGCCAAGGCGATTGGATCAACCACTGCGTCGCTGGAGTAGACGAATTAAACTGGCGAACCGCACCGAAACGCGCTAACTGTTGCCAGATCGCTTCGGTTACGAATGGAATGATTGGATGAAGCAAACGTAGCAACGAATCCAAAACGTGCGCCAAGACGCGCTGGACGATAGGCCGTGACTGAGGATCGGCCAATCGCGGTTTGGCCATCTCGACATAATAGCTACAAAAATGATCCCACGCGAAATCGTAAATGTTTCGAGCGGCATCGGCATAGCGATAATGCCGAAGTGAATCGGATACTTCACGGTTAACGGTCGCAAGCCGAGAGAGTATCCACCGATCCTCGAGCGGCAATTCGCTAACGTCAAGTTCTGCTGGCTCAAAGCCTTCGAGATTCATCATGACGAATCGCGAAGCATTCCAAAGCTTGTTGCAGAAATTGCGAGCAACTTCGAACCGCTCGCTCACGACAGCGGCCTTGGGAAGTGCTTTGTCCTCGTCCGATTCGGCCCACTGCGTAGACGATTCACCTTTGCATTTGTCGCAACGGATTCGAGCCAACTGGCGATTTTCTTTGGTTTGGTTGATTAGAGCCTGGCAATGCGGGCATTCGTATTGAACGGGCATTCGAACGTCTTGCGTTTCCGTAGTCAGCCAAGTCAAACCGAATCGCAGCGCATCGGGTCCGAATTTCTCGATGACGTCAATGGGATCGACCCCGTTGCCTTTACTCTTGGACATAGTTTCCCCGAAACCGTCCAAAATCTTGGGGTGAATAAAGACTTCCCGGAAAGGAACTTCGCCGATGTTGTTCAGACCCATCAAGACCATCCGCGCAACCCATAACGTGATGATGTCTCTGCTCGTGATGAGCGTGCTGGTAGGATAAAAATAGGCGAGCTCATCTGTCTTTTCCGGCCATCCTAAAGTCGAATGAGGCCACAACGCAGAACTGAACCACGTGTCGAGAACGTCTTGCTGGCGAACGAAGCCCAAGCTTTCGATTTTGCGTTGCATGCCTTCGTCTTCGTTACGAATGCAGACGTGCAATATTGTTTCGCTTTCGATGTTGGAAACAAAGTGACCTTCGCGGGACTCGATGAGCGTATCGACTTTTCGTTTCGCTTCTTGGCAAGCTGTCGCCGTTTCAAAAGTGCGTGACCATATCGGAATTTGGTGGCCCCACCACAGTTGACGCCCAACGGGCCAATCGCGTTTTTCACCAAGCCAGTCAACGTACCCTCGCTCGTAGCGTCCCGGGAAGATTTTTACGCGTTTGTCTTCGACGGCGTCGATAGCTGACTGAGCCAATACGTCCATCTTGACGAACCATTGATCGGCCAAGAACGGTTCGATCGGCGTCTTGCTACGGTCGCTGTGTGCGAGGTCGATTTCACGATCTTCGACTTCGACGAGAAAGCCCTGTGCTTCGAGATCGGCAACGATGCGATTGCGCGCCTTGCCCATCGTCAGCCCTTGATAGGCTCCCGCGTTTTCGTTCAACGTGCCTTCGGGGTTGAGAATATTCAACATAGGCAATTTGCACCGCAGTCCGACTTCGTAGTCGTTCGTATCGTGCGCCGGCGTAATCTTGACGCAACCGCTACCCAGTTCGGGTTTTGCCCAAGCGTCTGCGATGAGCGGAATTTCGCGGTTTGCTAGAGGCAATGTCAAGCGGCGATTTTGCCGTGCCATTTCCGCAAGCTTGACGAGCGTCGGCAGAACCGTCGTGCGACGTTCACGCAACTCCTCAAGCTGCTTTTCCAAAGCAGGACGATCCTTGGCCGAACTCGACTGGATTCGCTCGACCAAGTTCGTTTCGGCTTCTTGCAAAGCGGCCGTCGGATCGGGATGAACGGCAACTGCCGTATCTCCCAACATGGTCTCAGGCCGAGTCGTTGCAACGGTTACGAATTTGGGCTCGCCGGGCTTTGGATTGACGACGGGATATTGAATATGCCAAAAGTGGCCTTTGACGGTTTCGTGAAAGACCTCGTCATCGCTGACAGCCGTTTGCAGGAACGTATCCCAGTTGACGAGTCGTTTGCCACGATAGATATAGCCTTTGGCGAACAAGTCAAAAAAAGTTGTACGAACCGCTTTGGCACAGGTTTCGTCCAACGTGAATCGGGTACGACGCCAGTCGCAACTGCAGCCCATTCGTTTCAGTTGGTTCAGAATGCGAGCTTCGTATTGGTCTTTCCATTGCCAGATTCGCTTGACCAATTCTTCACGACCGAGGTCGTGGCGTGTCTTGTTTTCTTGTTCCTTGAGTCGACGCTCCACGACAGCTTGCGTTGCAATGCCGGCGTGATCCGTGCCAGGCATCCAAAGAGCTTCGTAGCCCAACATGCGATGCCAGCGAATCTGAATATCCTGCAGCGTGTTGTTAAGTGCATGCCCCAAATGCAGCGCGCCGGTAACGTTGGGCGGGGGGATAACGATTGTATAAGGCTTTTTGTTGGGGTTGGGATTAGCGTCGAAACAGCCCGACTTTTCCCAAGCATGAAACAGCTCTTGGCAAACTTGTGCAAAATCGAAACGGTTTGGAATTTCTTCGATAGTCGTGTTCATATTTAACTGGATTGATGAGGATTGCTGCCCGTGTGATCTTTATGAAGTTTGTATTCGACGGCGTCGATGAGTGCCAACCAGCTCGCTTCGATGATATTTTCACTGACACCGATGGTCCGCCAGGAGTTCGATTCGTCGCTGCATTCGATATTGACGCGAATACGCGCCGCCGTACCCGCTTCGCTGTTGACGACGCGGACTTTGTAATCGACCAAATGCATCGAATCCAAACATGGATAAAACTGAGAAAGGGCTTTTCGAAGGGCAGCATCCATGGCGTTCACGGGACCGTGGCCTTCGGCTGCTTCGAAACGCAAATTTTGCCCAACGCGAATTTTCAGAATGGCTTCGGCAAACGCGATATTTTTTACCGCGTCGCGATCGCCGGCGACGATTCGGTACTTGATCGTTTCAAAATGCGGTGCGAAAGTTCCCGAACAACGCTTGACCAACAGCTCAAAGGAAGCTTCGGCGGCCTCGTACTGGTAGCCTTGATTTTCATGGCGCACGACTTCGGCCAAAATGCGGTCGAGCTGCCCACGATCGTTGCCGAGGTTTTGGTTGGTCGTTAAGGCCGCGATATTCGAACGCCCCGACAGTTCGCTGACGAGGATTCGGCGTTCGTTGCCTACCAATTGCGGATCAAGATGTTCATAGGTCTGGGTCGCTTTGTTGATCGCGTGGACGTGCATTCCGCCTTTGTGCGCAAAAGCACTCTGGCCCACGAACGGCTGATTGGTTCGCAATTGTAGATTGGCCGTTTCGTAAACGAACCGAGACAATTCCGTCAGGTGCTCCAGGCTCCGGCCACCGAGGATTTGAAACTTCTTTTTCAGTGCCAAGTTGGCCATGACGGCAACCAAGTCGGCGTTGCCGCATCGCTCGCCGATCCCATTGATCGTTCCTTGAACGTGATCGCAACCGGCGTCGACTGCGGCAAGCGTATTGGCGGTCGCCAAGTCACCGTCGTTGTGGCAGTGGATTCCCAGTGTCACCTTAAGTCCTTGCAAAGTCGCACGAGCACGCGCCACGACATCGGCAACTTCGCCGGGCAAGGAACCACCATTGGTATCGCACATGACGATCCACTTGGCACCCGATTCGGCTGCGGTACGAATTGCTTTGAGGGCATATTCTGGATTTGCTTTGAAGCCATCGAAAAAGTGTTCGGCGTCATAGACGACTTCAGCATGCTTGGCCAAGTACGCGACACTTTCGCCGATCATGTCGAGATTTTCTTGAAGCGACACGCCGAGAACTTCTGTAGCGTGGAAATCCCAACTTTTGCCGACGACGGTAATCACCGGCGAAGCAGCTTGGACTAAGGCCCGCATTCCGGGATCATCTTCGGCCTTAACGCTACGTCGACGGGTCATGCCGAAAGCACAAATCTTCGAAGTGCCTAGATTGATTTTTTTCACCTTCTCGAAGAAAGCGACGTCCTTTTCATTCGAAAGCGGATAGCCACCTTCGATGAAATCGATTCCCATCTCGGCAAGTCGTTCGGCGATGTGCAGTTTGTCTTGCAGGGACAAACTAACGCCTTCGCCTTGCGTGCCATCCCGCAAGGTCGTGTCATAAATTTCGATCGATCGCATTATGCGGCAATTTTTCCTTTGATTGTCCGAAGGAGATTTGGCAATTTTTGTCCAAATCTCGCAGTTCATTTCCTCGCACTTTATCACAGAAAGCCCATTCACCCAACCCAAGCGCTAGGCAAAGCGTATGGCTGCCTTTCCTGAGTGAAAAATAGGCTTTTTTTGCTTGGGGAAAGAGAGTTTCTGGGTTTGAAAACTGCATAGGACGCCAAAACGGAGAGCGTCGGAGACAAGCTCCGATCACTCTTGTCTTCCCGTTACGAAAGACGGGGCAGCTAGCGACTGCCCATCCGACCATCGCTCGCAGTACGCTCGGGGCTTGCCACACGGACGCATTCGGAAAACACTTTTTTAAAGCCATTGTGCTGCTTGACAATCAAAAAAAAAATGCTTCATAATACCCAGTAGCATGTTTGGACTCGTTCATTTTTGATGGAGAACCAAGTAATGTTTTCTTCCGCAGTTCTCAAACAGCTTGTGTTCCTGATAGGACTGTATCTTTCTTGCTGTCCCGCTTCGCAAGCTTTCGATGAAGAACCAGAAATCCCGACATTCGAGAAAGTGGTACCGATCTCAGGTACGCAATTCGCAAACCCCATCGAAGTGAATATTGGGGATGTAGAAGCCGGAAGCAAAGTCCGCTTGGTGTTAGGTCTAAAGAGCCAATTACCCGTCGACTTCAAGATCAACAAGATTCAGGTCGGATGTTCCTGCGTCATCGCGAAGAGTTATGGCGATGTGCTTCGACCGGGCGAACAAGTCGCTCTGGAACTAAAGGTCAAGGCTCCCGATAAATCTGAGAACGCCAAAGAAGTGCAATACGTTCGAATCATTGAAACCGAACAATCACATATTCAATTGATGTTGGTATTTGAGTTAAAAGGCCTAGCCTGTTTCGGCGTGAAATCCGTAATCCAGCAAATGGAGCCCAAGTCAACGATTTTCGAATTCGAAGCACCTTTGGTTATCACAGCTCCCGCCGATCCCAAGAATATCGAAGTCCAGGCCAGTGGAGATATCAAAGGGATCGAAATGGAAATCAAGCAAAAGGAAAACGGTTTTGTTTTGCATGGCAAACTACCAATCAAAGACGTCCCTATTGTCGGTATTGCCGGTGAAATCACGTTGAATGAAAAGAAACTCGGACGCAAGGCGTCTATCCCTGTTTTTATCAGTCGAAACGGGGAAATCTCCGTCTCCCCGCACATCACTCGTTTTGTCAAAGAAAAAGATAAATGGGTTGCAACGGCCATCGTTGCGATCCATGAATCTTTGCTGGGCGATACGAAAACGGCTGACCAAGCTGCTCCCGTCATTTCAATTCAATGTAAAGCGGATTCTGATGTCATCGTTTCATGTGAGCAGAAGCAGATTGGAACAAGACTTTTTCGAGTGAATCTCGATCTCGATTTCCCGCCGGACCACCAAGACGATGCACTTCAAGGATGGCCGACGAATATTCAGTGGAAAGTAAGCTTGAACGAGAAGGTATACGGCACGGTTACTTCGGTTCGAAAGGTTGAATAGTTTTTCAGAAGGAGACTCAATATGTTGAACAAATTAATTCTTGCGTTGCTTTTGGGATTTGTTTCGAGTTCAAACCTCTTGGCGACTGACTTGGTAATTGTTTGTTCTTCGAAAGGAAATGAGAATTGTGTCGGTACAGGACTGTTTCCCTGTATGTATAAACACTGCACCAATCCTGGTGCAAATACTTGCAGCGATGTTGAAAGCGATTTTTTGACCGGTGTATACAACAGCCATACGCCTGTTCCACCGGGCGCTCCTGGAAAAAACTGGCTGACATTTACGGGTCAAACGATTTGTTGGCAGGCAAGAAAGTGTTATGCAACCTGTGCATCACGTCAGGGATCGGAAGACCTTTGGTGCCAATCGGATTATGAAAATCCATGGACTCCATTAACTGTTAAAGCAACGTTTGACTTGACGCACGATTGCATTGGACCAGATGAAGGTGGCGAAAACTAGCACATCCAATAAAGCAGAGACTTAAATTATGTTCGTGCGCTATCGTGTTCGGGTGACAAGGCTATTTCTAAACTTATGGATCATTTTCGGTCTGACATTTCCTTGTTTTGCCGAAGATGGCACTGCATGGGCGGACTCACGAACGACCCTAATCGCCAATGCGGAGACATGGCGACAATTTGATCTAATGATTCGAAGCGAAGTTTTTGTTTTGGATTCAGAAACGCCATTTGAGGACAAAGTAGGTAGTCGAACAATATTCACCCGAATGGCCGTCGATTTCGACAAGGAGCAGTGTTTTTGCTTTATGAGTGGCATTGGGCAGGCCAGTGACGAGCGATTTGACCGAGTCGGAATCTGTAACAATGGGACCACGGGATATCGCGAATTTCCAGGGGGAGCAAGCAATTTGCAATCAGGAATCAATCAATTGCTTCACCGTATGTATGTACCGGATTTGAGATGCCTCGCGCTTTGCGATTACCCTGCAAGCTTTCAAGTTGATTCCAGCTTTGACGGATTTGAATATCAGCGACGGATGGGGCCGAATGGTTCACCTGACAATTCAAAATTCAAGTTCAAATCCACTACCATGAAGGATGCGGTCGACTTGACCCTTGAGGGAAAGCATGTGGCGTTCAAGTACAGGTTTAGCCCAAAGACCAATATGCCGCTTGGAATAAGGTCTTTCCGCGCAGCAACGGACCCATGGACATTGGAGAAGCAGGAGGATTTTCAATGGCAGGAAAAAGAAGGAATTTTTCTTCCAACTGAAATTGGACGAGACTTCCCCTACTCCAGGAAAATCGACGGTAAACTGGTACCGTTTAGAAAGGCAGAAATCGTCCAGATTCATTGGCTTTCGTTAAATCAACCCCTTGATCCTAAACTCTTCGAACTGTCTACCGTAAATGACATTTCCAAGCTTCGAAAACTAATCGATCCCGTCGCTTGCGGTGCGGACCGACTGAAATAGGTTGAGCACTTTTGATTGAAGAGTTTTAGCTTGGAGACAAGTTGGCACGATCGATCCAGCTTTGCTTCTTAAGCCAACATTTGAACTTCGGAAACAGGTTGCAATTCGGAGAGTAATTATGAACAGCTTGTCGCCGTGGAAAATCTATTTGATGAGAAGGCTGATGCTTGTGATCGCAACGGTTGCGAGTTCTACGAATACTAGCCTGGGAGATGAAAGCATTGAATTAGCGGATGTTAGATCTACCGTCATTGCGAACGCTGAGACATGGCGACAATTTGATCTATTGATGCGAAGCGAGACCTTCGTGCTAAATTCAGATGTAACAATCGAGAAGAAAGAAGGCAGTCGAACGATATTCACTCGTTTGTCGGTTGATTTCGACAGGGAGCAGTGTTTTTGCTTCATGAGTGGCGTTGGACAGTCCAGTCACGAGCGGTTTGACCGGGTCGGAATCTGTAACAATGGGTCCACGGGATATCGCGAATTTCCCGGAGGGGCAAGCAATCTGCAATCAGGAGTAACACAATTGCTTCACCATATGTTTGTTCCGGATTTGAGGTGCCTTTCGCTTTGCGACTATCCCGATCGCTACCAGATCGAAGCCCGCCGTGGTGGCTTCGAACTACAACGATTGTTAGGGCCACGCTTTTTTCCAGAAGACTCGAATTTCAAAACGACATTGTCACCACAAAAGAATGCAGTTGAATTGACCTTGGAAGGGCAAAATGTGGCGTTCAAGTTAAGATTCAGTCCCAAGTCCAACATGCCAATTGCATTCAAGTCTTTCCGAACCTCGTCCGTTCCATGGAAATTGGAAAATCAGGAGGATTATCAATGGGAGGAGAAAGACGGAGTCTTTTTGCCGATTGAGGTTGGAAAAGACTCCCCAGAGTCTCTTGAAGTCGATGGCAAATTAGTAATGTACCGACAGTCAGAAATCGTCCAAATTCATTGGCTGTCGTTCAATCAACCCCTCGATCAGAAATTATTTGATCTCTCCACCGTGAATGATATTTCCAAGCTTCGAAAGCTGATCGACCCTGAGCTTTGCGGAGCCGATCGCCTCAAGTAAAGAATAAACTTATGCGTTCTCTGGTTCAGGCAGTTCGAATCCTTTGCGGTATTCGCGGGTGAAGAGTTTGTTGGCGGCTTCGTCTGTTGATAGTTCCGTCTTGGGATCGATCATCAGCGACTTGCCGAGATAGAGTGTCATTGAGCACAAGGCTCCCAGCCTGCGGTGCTTTCAAAATCCTTTGTTGAGAACACGAATCGGCGCGAGATTGCGAATCAACAGAACTGCGCCGTAGGGCAACATGTTTGTAGAAAACGGCACCGCTAAAAATCCTCTCGCTCCGCAGGAGCGATACATCGATCGCTTGACGCCCCTCGAGCGTCATCTGAATTAGCGCCGATTAGCGAAGATTAGTGTTCCCGTGCCTTCAATGCCGCGTCATTGCTTACACATGGCTCGTCAAGGACATTAGCGCACCAAACCTGTTGCGAACCGTGGGCACAAGGCCCCGCTTCGCCTTGATCTCGCGCTCCGTCGCTGGCACACCTGCACAACATCCCAGTCTCCCAAGGAGCCGAGTTCAACTCCACGAAGTAGCCAAGCAGACGTTCATTGACATTTCCAAGCTCCGAAAACTGACCGCTCCCGAACTGTGTTGCGATGAACGCCTCAAGTAATGGATCAACCTAAACGTGCGCCGGTTCAGGCAGTTCGAATCCTTTGCGGTACTCGCGGGTAAATAATTTATTGGCGGCTTCGTCTGTTGATAGTTCAGTCTTAGGGTCGATTGTCAACGACTTGCCGAGATAGAGCTTGGTGGCGTTAAAGTCGACTCCGTTTTCTGCCAAGTGAGCTTCGAAACTATCCAGCGTTTCCTTGACGTGTTTGTCGTCGGCGTAGTCGGTCGGCCGAGTACCGGGTTCTACGACTGTTCCAAGTCGATAGGAAACATTTCCTAGATGCGCCAAGGCGCTTGAGAGATGGCCATCTTCGATATCAAGATGCAGATCCTTGTGATCGCGACTGCGTACGGCTTTGATGAAGTTTGCAAAATGCGATTGGTAGCTTCCACCACTCCACTTGCCAAGCTCATGGCCATCGTAATCAAAAGCGACGCCAGACGAGTAATTCGGACCAATTACGTAACCTTCGGTGCCATACCAAATGTTCAGCGCGCCATCGAACGGCCCGCCTTTCAGGCCGTAATGGATCGGCGTCTTGATGTCCAAGCCACGTACATCGGAAATGATCATGGCATCATCCCATTTGTAAATCGTGACTTGGCTATTGGCCACATCGCCATTGTCGACGTAGCCTAAACGGCCTCCGAGACTTATGACGTGCTTGGGCAATTCTTGTTTGCCGATTGCCCAACGGGCTTTGTCCAGTTCATGCGGGTTTTGATTCCCCAAGTCGCCGTTGCCCGTTTCAAAAACCCAGTGCCAGTCGTAATGCAGTCGCTTGCGTTTTGGGATCTCACCGGAAACTGGGCCAGCCCATAAGTCGAAATCGAGTCCGGTTGGAAGCGGGGCAGGGGTGTCGACCATCCCAATGCTGCCTCGACGACGGTAACAGAGTGCGCGAGCAACGGACACTTTCCCGATTTTTCCGCTGTGAATAAATTCAAGTGTTTGTCGCATGCCGGTCATGCTTCGGCTTTGCACGCCCATTTGGCAGATTCGCCCAAGTTGACGAGCGAATTTAGTCATCACTCGACCTTCACGCACGTTGTGGCTACAAGGCTTTTCGACGTAGACGTCTTTGCCGGATTGCATCATCCAAACCGCCATCAGCGCATGCCAGTGATTGGGCGTCGCGATGGAGACGGCATCGATGGTTTTGTCTTCGATGAGTTTGCGTACGTCTTGTACGTAGCGAGGTTTGTTGGGCATGTCCTTGAACAGGTTGCTATGTTTCTCGTAGGCAGCGGGATCGCAATCGCACACAGCCACCAAATCTACGTCCGGATTGTGAAGCCACTCGCCCAGGTGCGCGCCCCCTTGACCATTGACACCGATAACAGCAACGCGAATCTTGTCGTTCGGCCCGACCGTTCTTGTCGCCGGCGTTTCGTCTGCGACACAGCGACTCACGCTGCCAGCAGTCAGCGCCGCCGAAGCAGCAATCAGCGAACGCTCTACAAAGTCTCTGCGTGAAATGCTCATTCCTAGGGTCTCCGAGTTTCTTATTGTGCGTTCAACGGCCGATGTATCTCGAGGCGATAGAAAAGTGCCGTAAGGGCTGGTTACGACGCCAATGGACCAAGTTTATGCCAAAACCAATCCACTTTAAATAGCCACGGCGTTTTCAAAGAGATCGAAAAGCATTCTACGGCGTCACCCCACGTTGCCGGAATGAAGAGGCTTACAAAAATGCCCAAACTCTAACAAATTTCGCGGCAACAACCGCATTTTGCAAAGTCAGCAAGCTTGACGACTTCGCGATTGCACCTGTGCGCCGCTTGCCGAGCTGATACCAAAGTTCTATCGAAACTTTGTATCTGACTCACGGAATTGGGTTGGAGGTAGCTGGCTAGGGTGGGTGATTTTCGGAGGGTCGGGAAGGGTCCAACCGTCACGAGGAGGTGGCAATTGAAATGCACTAAAGTAGTCTCTCTGCCGACGCTCGAGCCAAACCAAGCTACTTTCGTCTTGCGAGTATGGAATCCAAGATTTGGCGTGACTTAGCCGACTTCTAGCCAATTCAAAATCTTCGTGTGCGACGGCAGCCATCGACAAATTGTGCCAAGCGGACTTGTCTTTTCCGTATCGACTAATAACATCCTGCCACTGGCTTTCCGCCAAATCCCAACGACCTTGTTTCGCAAGACGGTTTCCGCGAAAGACGCCAAACATGCCGCGTCCTAGCGAAGGCTGAGCGAGGGGCGCGCGATCTTTTTCGACAACGGGGGACACCAAAGACCATGACTGACGCGCAATCGCCGCGATCACGCGGTCTGCGCCATCGCCTGACAATTGCAATAAATCGGGATACGTTTCTTCGGCTTGAAGACGGTCGATGGACACCAATTTATTTCCAACGGCAGCCCCCGAAGCGACGTCGATTACTCGCCAAGCCACTGTCAATCGCTCGGGCTTGATTTTGGCGTTGGGTCGCTGAGATTCATCCGATTGCGGGTTGGGGACGAGTTCGTCTCGGACAACTTCGCCGACCAGAAGCACCGAGCAGCCTGCATTACGTGCGGCCGATACCGAAGCTATTTCGCTTGGCTGGCCATCGAATGAAGCCAATTGAATTGCAGATTTGGATTGCAGTTCTTGCGGACCGAGAGCAGCGATTCTTTGGTTGGGAACTTGTGAGAGCATGGCGATTGCAATTTTCTCGGGAGCTTCGCCCGCACCTGCGACAGGCGCGATTGCAACGCGTCCGTCCCCGCTTGAGATAGCTGGCACGCGGTACACATGAATCGGTGCTCCCGTGCGACACCCCACCAGCCCGAAGGCCCAATACGACAGCACCAAGATTGCAAGGCTTCGGAAGGTCATTGCGGCAGTGGTATCTCATCCATAGCTTCGAGGTTATCCGTTTGCGTCGGAATGACGGCTCCGACGATCATGATCCCCAAGCTGGTCGTATGCAGTAGCCAAGCTTGATCGTTGGCTGCAATGGTTCGTAAAGTTATTCCCGCCAGCAAGAGCAACATGGCAAAGAACACTCGTTCCGACCACACGCGAAGCAGATCTTCGGGACTGAGCCTGCACAACCACAAGCCAACTAAACTGGCGATGGGAAAGAACCAAGCAGCATTAAACTCGAGAGTGCTAATCCAATTCCCCATCGATCGACTCCATTCGTATTTGGGTAAGGCGAGAAAGCTTCCTGCTTGACCTCGCGAATACGGATAGTCGAAAAATTCGGAAAAAGATTCAAGTCCGAAATCCACCCCTTCCGGCAGATACAACGTTTACCGAGCAGCCGTTGAAAAAATTGGCCATCATTCACGTTCGCATGTCGCGATACTTTTTCCAACCACTTTCGCAACTGCATGAAGAAGAGTGCCCAGGCGGATGCGGACAGCTCGTATTCCATTGGCGAATCCGTGACCGGCATCCTGAGAGAGAATTCAAGATGGGCTTGAAAAACCAAGGTGTTGCTACGAAAACGCGATCATGCTGCAGACAATTCACGCTGACGGCATTTGGCCGGACAGCGTGGCGAGAATTTTCGTTTTGCTTTTGTCAGAGTGCTTACTTCTTGGTCGTTTTCGACATCGACTCGCGAATGATCGACGCTACTTCAGGGTTGAAATGTGAAGCGCTGTGAATGACTTTCCCATCGCTATCTAAAACGATGGTCACAGGCAACGACAGAACGCCAAGCTTGACAGCTAGGTTGGAATCCATACCGCCATCTTCGTAGATGTGCGTCCAGGGAGCGATGGATTTTTCTGCAGCCAAAAACTTCTGTGCCGTCGCCAAGTCCTTATCCAAGTTCACGCCAACGACCGCCAATTTCTCTTTCGAAAAGTCAATTTGCAGTTGGCGTAGTTCACGCATGTCAGCCTTGCAAGGCTCGCACCACGACGCCCAAAACTGAATGACAACAGGCCGTTTTGTGTATTCGGGCGATTGCGAATCAAAGGCTTTGCCATCGATTGTTTTGCCTTTGAAAGACAACGTTCGTCCGGTCAGATTTAGTCGAGTGACAGCGCCTGTAGCTTTTTTGCCAAGCAAGGAAGCTGGAAATTTTGTTGCGGTTTTCTTGTACCACTCTTCAGCAGCTTTAGCATCGCCAGCCATTTCACGAGACAGCCCAATACGCATCATGGCATCTGCTGCATCTTCGGTGTCAGGATAAGCAGTGACGAAGTCCTCGAGGCTTTTTAGGTATTGCTCCTCGATCGTTTGATAGTTGGCATTGGGCTTGTTGATGTCCTCAAAGTATTGCGAACCGATACCACGATAAACAACATAACCAACATGCGGCTTCGTTTTCGGCGTCTGCTGCAATGCGTTGATCACGCTCTTCAGTTTATCAAGCCCCGCTGGAAACTCGCCGCTTTGAACCGCTGCGCTTATCGTGTCGGCAAATTGGTAGACCCAAGTCCTCACATCGTCATCGGTATCTGACTCGGCGATTAGTTTTTCAAGCAAATCGGCTCGTTGCCCATGCAAAACCGCTTTATCTTTTTCCGATGCCGTTGGCAGTTTGGAATCGATCGACTGCAGTTCGTCGAGCAGTTTTTGCATCGTAGCATCGAGGCCCGACCCGCCACCTATTTCGCGAGGGCGATGGAGCGAAGCGGTAAACAAACCGCCTTCGACAACTCCGTTCGAAGCAGCTTTTGGAGCATCAACTAATTTCCATGCGCCGTTGAAGTTGACTAAGTTGCCGATAATCAACTGCGAGTCTTTTGCTCCGTCTCCGATGACTGCCACAACGTTTTCGTAGAATGTCAAATCGGACGAAGAACCATCGGTGCCTGCGGGCAAAACCCCAGGGCGTTCGGCGCCAAAATGTTCCCATTGGGTGTCTTTGCCGACGACTTTCTGGGTTTGAATAAACTCTTGAAAGTCATTTGCTGCGTTGCGGATACGCTCAGCGAGTTGCGTTTTTTTCTCTTCACCCAATCCAAGTACATTGAGTTCGTCGGCCGTTAAGATCAATCGTTTGAATCGGTCGGTATCTCGATTCCGGACAGCTTCGACGACTTCCGAAGTCAATTCTTCTGCCGAGATAACTTTCCACTGGTCGATTTTTCCGTCTTCATTGGAATCGATGCCCCAACGCATGCCAGCGGTACCGAACCATCGGTACTGATCTGCTTTTTCGTTGTGATCGGAGTCAATTTCTCGATAGACTTCGGCGCCGTTTAGAAAATAGCTCCACTGATCTACGCGTTTATCGCCGTTGCCGTCAGCAAACCATCGAATAGGCTGGCCGGAGGAATCGCGAATCAAAAGCCCCGTAATTCCAGCTCGTTTTTCGATCTTGCCTTCGCATTTTTCTACATCGGACTCTTTTACTTGGTCGTATTCCACGTCCGGCTGTTGTGGTTTGTAAGTCAGCGCTTGTGTGACTTGCGCGTTATCAGCGGCTAAAAGTCCGACAGGCACATTTGCACAGGATGCAGCGATCAAAAAGCACAATTTCCTTCGCAAAACCATGAAACTAAGCTCCTCAGCAGCAAACCAGGACAACCAACATCGAGATTGGAAAATTAGACAATCGATCAAGCTGAAAATCGGCAGCCAAAGGCAATTTCTTTGGCAAACAACACTCAGCCGGAATTGTTTGCTTATCGAGCAATAAATTCAACTTTGGGCTGAATGGACTCATGCCAAGAACATTGATTGCCGATAAACAGGCCTTGCGTCTTCAGTTGCCAAGCGATTCAATTCATTTATTGACGTTTACGCAGTTGACAGGCGCGAACCATTGGCTAGGATTTGCAATCTACTCGATTCGCAGGAAGCTATCCAATAGCAACCTGAAAAAAGGAAAGTGAACGGCATTTTGATGCGTTCAACGTGTCAAAGTGTTTGGATCGAGCGACGGAGTAATTAGCCCACTAGGGCGCGTAGCTCAGTTGGTTAGAGCGCGTCGCTGATAACGACGAGGTCCCAGATTCGAATTCTGGCGCGCCCATTACAACGGAACGGGCTGGCGAAAACACTGGTTTTACTGGAGTTTTTGTTCGGTTTGCGCGATGGAATCGCTGGATGGGTCACAAAACGGGGGTGTAGCTCAGTTGGGAGAGCGCTTGCTTTGCAAGCAAGATGTCATGGGTTCAAGTCCCTTCACCTCCACTGTAGGTTTGTTTGGGTTGGTGGGTTTTACACAAGCCACAAAGTGTTGCTGGGCAACGAGTTAAGAAAATTCATTTTTTTATCCTCCAAGCCCTTGTGTGAAACGCAAAAATCTGGATGATTCTGCCTCCCTGGTTGATCGCACTGCGACTGCCGGGGAATCCTGACGGATGTCGAAATTAGAAATTTGGTGTTGACTGAGTTTCAAGGTTTGGCATAATGAGGGGCTCCACTGAACGGACCGTTTTGGTCTGTGCAGCGGAAATTTGATCTTTGACAAAACGGTTGGATTGGTAGATGGCATCTTGCGTCGTCGGCGTAACTTCGAAAGGAGTTATGAGCGATGACACACAATGTTTGAGTCGGTTGTGGTCTTGCAAAAGATCTACATTGATTCGAACGAGCGCGATGAAGGCAAAATATCGAATCGATCATAAGTTCGAAAGAACAGATCGAGGATTGATCCTTCGGAATAGAGATTCGATGCAGAAATGCGGCGAGTTTGAGATTCCGGTGGTCAAGTTACTAAGGGCGCACGGGGGATGTCTTGGTATCAAGAGGCGATGAAGGGCGTGGAAGTCTGCGAAAAGCTTGGGGGAGCTGACAAACAAGTGATAATCCCGAGATACCCGAATTAACATGCACTGAATACATAGGTGCATGTGGCTAACCCAGGGAACTGAACCATCTAAGTACCTGGTGGAAAATAAAGAAAAATCGATTCCGTTAGTAGTGGCGAGCGAAAGCGGAACAGCCCAAACCGTGAGGGTTTCCTTCGCGGGGTTGTAGGGCCTTTCACATGGGAGTTACAAAGCGACAGTTAGCAAAACGGAATGGAAAGTCCGGCCATAGCGGGTGACAGCCCCTTATGCGAAAACTGAGCGCCTCCCGAAAGGTACCTGAGTAGGTCGATCCACGTGGAATGTCGACTGAATCTACGGGGACCATCCCGTAAGGCTAAATACTCCTTGATGACCGATAGTGAACTCAGTACAGCGATGGAAAGGTGAGAAGAACCCCTGCTAGGGGAGGAACGTGAACCTGAAACCGTGCGCTTACAAGCGGTCGGAGCACTATGTTTAACATGTGTGACGGCGTGCCTTTTGCAAAATGATCCGGCGAGTTAGTGTTTGCAGCAGGTTAAGACCTTACGGGTCGAAGCCACAGGGAAACCGAGTCTGAATAGGGCGAATTAGTTGCGGGTACTAGGCGCGAAACTGCGTGATCTACCCATGGGCAGGTTGAAGCGTGGGTTAAACTGCGTGGAGGACCGAACTCACTTGGGTTGAAAACCGAGGGGATGACCTGTGGGGAGGAGTGAAAGTCTAATCAAACGCAGAGATAGCTCGTTCTCTCCGAAATATATTGAGGTATAGCCTCGAGCCACTATGCAGCGGGGGTAGAGAGACTGAATCGGATGGGGGCCCTTACTTGGGTACCTCACCGAACCAAACTCCGAATACCGTTGTAACTATCTCGGGAGTCAGTCTGTGGGGGATAAGCTCCATGGTCGAGAGGGAAACAACCCAGATCGTCGGCTAAGGTCCCGAAGATATACTTAGTCACTAAGGAAGTTGATTTGCTGAGACAGCCAGGATGTTGGCTTAGAAGCAGCCACCATTTAAAAAGTGCGTAACAGCTTACTGGTCGAGCAGATCTGCGCCGATAATGAACGGGAGTAAGTATATCACCGAAGCAATGGATTGATTTGATCCTACGGGATCATTTCAGTGGTAGGAGAGCGCTGTACGCCAGATACAAGGTAGACGGAAACGACTACTGTCGGGGCGTACAGGTGATTATGCCGGAATGAGTAACGATAAAGCAGGTGAAAATCCTGCTCGCCGAAAGCCTAAGGTTTCCTGGGGAAGGTAAATCCGCCCAGGGTTAGCCGGTGCCTTAGTCGAGGCCGAAAGGCGTAGACGATGGACAGCAGGTCAACATTCCTGCGCTTGTGTGGTGAATTGATGGAGGGACGGCGTCTCGATGGTGAGCCGTACGACTAGAAATGTCGGTAGGCCCTTTTGAGGTGGGGGAGAG